>CAXUEX010000104.1:0-10423 GCA_964250215.1 uncultured Acetobacteraceae bacterium
ATCCAGGTTCCGGGGCGGCCGCCGCGGCAGCGCAGCAAGTCCACACGCCAGCGCGCGCGGCCGATGCCAGCGGTGGCCAGCGGCGCGGAGGGCAGCGGCGCGATGCACCATCGCGTGGCGGCGGCGGTGGGGTTGGCGGCAGACGCGCCGGCGCGCGGGCGGCGGAGTGCGAAGGCCGTGACGCCGGATTTTTCCGCGGCCAGCACCAGGCGGCGCGAGGCGGTCATGCCGAATTTTTCAACCTCGCCAAGCACCGCCCCGAGACCCGGATGGCGCAACGCCTCCTCCATGGCGGCGAGCACGGCCGCAGCGTTGGGCAGCCAGGCGTGCAGCAGCCGATCTGGCGGCAGCCCGGCAGCGGCGAGGCCAGGGGCGAAAAGGTCGGGGTGGGTGGCGCACCAGAGCACCGGGGCGCCCAGGCGGGCGAGGATGCCAGCGGCGAACAGGGTGGCGGCGGTCGTGGTGCCGCCCCCGCCCAGCATTTCGTGCAGCGCGCCGCGCGGCAGGCCATTTTCCGGCAAGTGGGCATCGAGGAGCGGCAGGCCGAAGGGCAGCGGGTCGGGAGCGCCATTTGAACACTCGAAGGCGCGGAGTTGCTCGCGTAGGGTGGCGAGAGAGCTCATGTTCGTCTTTTGTTCCCGTTGCCGGGAAGGGTCAAGACGGCCTGTTTCCCAATCGCGAGGCGGGATCCGTGAAGCCGTCGCTCGCAGGCTCAGCGCGATGCAAGGGGCCAAGCCCCCTGCATCGCTGAAAAACTACTCCGCCGCCCGCGTAATCTGCGCCGGGCGCTCCTGGGTTATGCCGCGTTGAGCGTCGCGGCCAGCGGCGATCTGCTTGAGGCGGTTCATCACGCTGCCGGTGCCGGCGGGGATAAGCCGGCCGACGATCACGTTTTCCTTCAGGCCCGTGAGGTTGTCCACCTTGCCGGCCGTGGCCGCCTCGGTGAGCACGCGGGTGGTTTCCTGGAACGACGCGGCGCTGATGAAGCTGTGCGTCTGCAGACTGGCCTTGGTGATGCCTTGCAGCACCGGAACGGCCTGCGCCGGGCGTTCGTTCGCGCGCAGCCGTTTGTTGTTTTCCGCATCCAGTTCGATGCGGTCGATCTGCTCGCCGGTAAGATAGGTGGTGTCGCCCGGTTCGGTGATTTCCACCTTCTGCAGCATCTGCCGGACGATCACCTCGATATGCTTGTCGTTGATCTTCACGCCCTGCAAACGATAGACGTCCTGGATTTCGTTGACGAGATAATCCGACAGCGCCTCCACGCCCAACACTTTCAGGATATCGTGCGGCACGCGGGGCCCATCCACCAGCGGATCGCCCAAACGGACGAAATCGCCCTCCTGCACGCTCACATGCTTGCCCTTTGGCACGAGATACTCGGTTTCCTCGCCGGTTTCGTCGTTCTTAACGATGATGCGGCGCTTTGCCTTGTAATCCTTGCCAAATTCCACGCGGCCATCGTTTTCCGCGATGATCGCGTGGTCCTTCGGGCGGCGGGCTTCGAATAGTTCGGCAACGCGCGGCAGACCGCCGGTGATGTCGCGGGTTTTGCTGCCCTCGCGCGGGATGCGCGCGAGCACGTCGCCGCCGTGCACGTCGGCACCGTTCTCGATCGAAAGGATCGAGTCCGGGGCGAGGAAGTAGCGGGCATCGTTGCCATTGGTGAGCTTCAACACCTCGCCGCTCGCGCTCTTCAATTGCAGCCGCGGACGGAGATCGGCGGTTTTCGAGGTGGATTTGTAGTCCACCACGATCTTCGAGGTGAGGCCGGTGACGTCATCGACCCGTTCGACCAGCGTGATGCCCTCGATGAGGTCGAGATATTCCACCTGGCCGGCGCGTTCGGTGATGATCGGCAGCGTGTAGGGGTCCCACTCGGCGAGCTTGTCGCCGCGTTTGACCGGGGTGCCCTCATCGGCGAGCAGGCGCGCGCCATAGGGCACACGGAAGCGCGCGCGCTCTCGGCCGCGTTCGTCCGCGAGCACAATTTCGCAATTGCGCGACATCACGATCTGCTGCGCCGACGAATTCTGCACGACGTTGCGGTTCTTCACCGTCACCGCGCCTTCGTGCGAGGCTTCCACGCTGGAGGTTTCGGCGCCACGCTGGGCGGCGCCCCCGATGTGGAAGGTGCGCATGGTAAGCTGCGTGCCAGGCTCGCCGATGGATTGCGCGGCAATCACGCCCACGGCTTCGCCCATGTTCACGGGCGTGCCGCGCGCGAGATCGCGGCCGTAACATTTGCCACAGACGCCGATTTCCGCATCGCAGGTGAGCACGGAACGGATTTTCACAACCTCGACGCCGGCTCGCTCGATGCGCTCGGCCTCGGGTTCCTCGATGAGCGTGTTGCGCGCAACGAGGAGCTGGCCGGTCGCCGGGTCAGACACGTCTTCGGACGCGGTGCGGCCCAGGATGCGCTCGGAAAGCGAGGACACGATGTCGCCGCCATCCATGACCGGACGCACGGTGAGGCCGCGCTCGGTGCCGCAATCGGTGGCGACGATGATGCAATCCTGCGCGACATCGACGAGACGTCGCGTGAGATAGCCGGAGTTGGCAGTCTTCAGCGCGGTATCCGCCAGACCCTTGCGGGCGCCATGGGTAGAATTGAAATATTCGAGGACCGATAGGCCTTCCTTGAAGTTAGCGATGATCGGCTGCTCGATGATCTCGCCCGAGGGCTTGGCCATCAGGCCGCGCATACCGGCGAGCTGGCGCATCTGCGCGGGCGAGCCGCGCGCGCCGGAATGGCTCATCATCCAGACGCTGTTGGTGGGGAGGCCCACTTCCTGGCGGCTGATTTCCTTCATCATCGCGCCGGCAACCGCATCGGTGCAGCGCGACCACGCATCGACCACCTTGTTGTAGCGTTCGCCAGCGGTGATCAGGCCGTCCTGATATTGCTGTTCAAACTCCTTCACCTCGGCCTGAGTGCGGCCGATGAGTTCCGGTTTCTCGGCAGGAATGATCAGATCGTCCTTGCCGAAGGAGATGCCGGCGCGGCAGGCCTGGTTGAAGCCCAAGCCCATCATGCGGTCGGCGAAGATCACGCATTCCTTCTGGCCGCAATGGCGATAGACCGCGTCGATCACGTCGGACACGTTCTTCTTGGTGAGCTGCTTGTTGACCAGGTCGAACGGCACGTTAGCGTGCTTCGGCAGTATCTGCGCGATCAACATGCGGCCGGGTGTCGTGACGACGATCTTGCGCGCGCGGCTGCCGTCGGGCTCGATGGTGTCGATCCGGGCGCGAATCTTCTCGTGCAGCTTGATGCCGCCGGCCGCGAGCGCGAATTCGATTTCGCCGATCGTGCCGAAGGCGGAGGCGGCGTTGTCCTCCGTCGCGCGGAACTCGGCGGTCTCCAGCGACAGGTAGTACAGGCCGAGCACGATATCCTGGCTCGGCACGATAATCGGCTTGCCGTTCGCGGGGCTGAGGATGTTGTTCGTGGACATCATCAGCACGCGGGCTTCGAGCTGCGCTTCCAGGCTGAGCGGCACGTGGACTGCCATCTGGTCGCCGTCGAAATCCGCGTTGAACGCGGTGCACACCAGCGGGTGGAGCTGGATGGCCTTGCCTTCGATCAGCACCGGCTCGAACGCCTGGATGCCCAGACGGTGCAGCGTGGGCGCGCGATTCAGCATCACCGGATGTTCGCGGATCACCTCTTCCAGGATGTCCCACACCTCCGGCCGTTCCTTTTCCACCATGCGCTTGGCCGCCTTGATGGTGGTGGCGTGGCCGTATTTTTCGAGCTTGCTGTAGATGAAGGGCTTGAACAGCTCGAGCGCCATCTTCTTCGGCAGACCGCATTGATGCAATTTCAGTTCCGGACCGACGACGATGACCGAGCGGCCAGAGTAATCCACGCGCTTGCCGAGCAGGTTCTGGCGGAAGCGGCCCTGCTTGCCTTTCAGCATGTCGCTGAGCGATTTCAGAGGGCGCTTGTTGGCGCCGGTGATGGCGCGCCCGCGGCGGCCGTTATCGAACAGCGCATCCACCGACTCCTGCAACATGCGCTTTTCGTTGCGCACGATGATATCGGGGGCGCGCAGCTCGATCAGGCGCTTCAATCGATTGTTGCGGTTGATCACGCGGCGGTAGAGATCGTTCAGATCCGAGGTGGCAAAGCGGCCGCCATCCAGCGGCACCAGCGGACGCAGTTCCGGCGGGATCACCGGCACCACGTCCAGGATCATCCATTCCGGCTTCGCGCCGCTTTCGCTGAACGCTTCGATGAGCTTCAGGCGCTTCACCAGCTTCTTGCGCTTGGCTTCGCTGGTGGTTTCCTTGAGGTCGGCGCGCAGCTTGACCTTTTCGGCGCCGGTATCGATCAGCAGCAGAATCTGCTTGATGGCTTCGGCGCCGATGCCGGCACGGAAACCGTCATCGCCGAACTCGTCCTGCTTGGCGAGCAGCTGGTCTTCGGTAAGGAGCTGGTGCAGCTTGAGGTCGGTAAGGCCCGGTTCGAGAACGACGTAGCTCTCGAAATACAGGATCTTCTCCAGCTCCTTCAGCGTGAGATCGACCATCAGGCCGATGCGGCTCGGCAACGATTTCAAAAACCAGATGTGCGCCACCGGCGAGGCCAGCTCGATATGGCCCATGCGCTCGCGGCGCACCTTGGCGAGCGTGACTTCAACGCCGCACTTCTCGCAAATGATGCCGCGGAACTTCATCCGCTTGTATTTGCCGCACAGGCATTCGTAATCCTTGATCGGACCGAAGATACGGGCGCAGAACAGCCCATCCCGCTCCGGCTTGAAGGTGCGGTAGTTGATGGTTTCGGGCTTCTTGATCTCGCCGTAGGACCAGGAGCGGATCTGCTCCGGCGAGGCCATCTGGATGCGGATCTGGTCGAAGGTGACCTGCTGGCCGGCCTGTCCCAAAATCTTCATCAACTCGTTCATGTATTCACCCTAAATGATGGGGTCAGTGGCCTTCCGGACCCAGCGGGAGTGCGGGAGGCAGAGCCGCCGGCCCTTATGCTGCGCTTTGGTCCAGATCGACATTGAGCCCGAGCGACTTCAGTTCCTTGATCAGAACGTTGAAGCTTTCCGGGATGCCGGCCTCGAAATTGTCCTGTTCGCGCACGATCGCCTCATAGACCTTGGTGCGGCCGGAAACGTCGTCGGATTTCACGGTCAGCATTTCCTGCAAAGTGTACGCGGCGCCGTAGGCTTCCAGCGCCCACACCTCCATCTCGCCGAAACGCTGGCCGCCGAACTGCGCCTTGCCGCCCAGCGGCTGCTGGGTGACGAGGCTGTAGGGGCCGATGGAACGGGCGTGGATCTTGTCGTCCACCAAGTGGTGCAGCTTCAGCATGTAGATGTAGCCGACCGTTACCTTGCGCTCGAACGGCTCGCCGGTGCGGCCATCGACCAGCGTGACCTGGCCGGAGGTATCGAGCCCGGCCTGAACGAGCATGGCTTCGATATCGGACATGCGGGCGCCATCGAATACCGGCGTGGCGATCGGGATGCCCTTCTTGAGGTTGTCCGCGAGTTCCATGAGCTGATCGTTGTTCAGCCCGGCGATTTCCTCGCGGTAGGCGCGTTCGCCGTAGATGTCACGCAAGCGATCGAGCAGCGCCTGCTTCTCGGCGCCGGTGCGGCGGTATTGTTCGACGAGCTCGCCGATCTCGCGGCCCAGATTGGCGCAGGCCCAGCCGAGATGGGTCTCCAGGATCTGTCCCACATTCATGCGGCTCGGCACGCCTAGCGGATTCAGCACCAGGTCCACCGGCGTGCCGTCTTCCAGGAACGGCATGTCCTCCACCGGCACCACGCGGCTCACCACGCCTTTGTTGCCGTGGCGGCCAGCCATCTTGTCCCCGGGCTGCAGCTTGCGTTTCACCGCGACGAAGACTTTCACCATCTTCATCACGCCGGGCGGCAGTTCGTCGCCGCGCTGCAGCTTCTCCACCTTGCTCTCGAAACGGGCCTGCAAGCGCGAGACGGCGGCATCGAATTCGCGTTTCAGCACTTCGATTTCGGCCATCACCGCATCGTCCTGCACGCCGATGTGGCGCCAGGCACCGCGCGGGTGTTCGGCCAGCACGTCTTCGTCGATCACCGTGCCCGCCTTGATGCCCTTGAAGCCGGCGCTGGCGCGGCGGTGCAGCAGCTTCTCGCGCAGGCGGTTGAGGAACGCGCGTTCCTGGATGGCGCGTTCGTCGTCGCGGTCTTTCGACAGACGTTCGATTTCGGCGCGCTCGATGGCCATGGCGCGCTCGTCCTTGTCCACGCCACGGCGGCTGAACACCCGCACATCGACGATGGTGCCGGAAACGCCGGGCGGCAGTTTCAGCGAGGTGTCGCGCACGTCGCTGGCTTTTTCACCGAAGATCGCACGCAGCAGTTTCTCTTCCGGCGTCATCGGGCTTTCGCCTTTCGGCGTAACCTTGCCGACGAGGATGTCGCCCGGGTTCACTTCGGCGCCGATATAGACAATGCCGGCCTCATCGAGGTTTTTCAGGCTTTCCTCGCCCACGTTCGGGATGTCGCGGGTGATTTCCTCCTGGCCGAGCTTCGTGTCGCGCGCCATGGCCTCGAATTCCTCGATGTGTATCGAGGTGAACACGTCGTCGCGCGCGATGCGTTCGGAGATCAAGATGCTGTCTTCGAAATTGTAGCCGTTCCAGGGCACGAACGCGCAAAGCACGTTGCGGCCGAGCGCCAGTTCGCCGAGTTCGGTGGAAGGCCCGTCGGCCATGATTTCGCCGGGCTCCACCACGTCACCCACCCGCACGAGCGGGCGCTGGTTGATGCAGGTGGATTGGTTGCTGCGCATGTATTTGCGCAGGCGGTAGATATCCACGCCCTGGGTGAGCCCGTCCGTGTCGGTGGCGCGCACCACGATGCGCGCGCCATCGATCTGATCCACCACGCCGCCGCGGCGGGCGACGATGGTGGCGCCGCTATCCCGTGCGACCGCCGCTTCCATGCCGGTGCCAACTAGCGGCGCATCGGATTGCACCAGCGGCACCGCCTGGCGCTGCATGTTGCTGCCCATCAGCGCGCGGTTGGCGTCGTCGTTCTCCAGGAATGGGATCAGCGCGGCGGCGACCGAGACAAGCTGTTTCGGCGACACATCGACGGCGGTGACGTCTTCCGGGCGCACAAGGCGGAAATCGCCCTGGCGGCGCACCGAGACTAGATCCTCGGTGAATTTTCCCGATTTGTCGGTAGGTGCGTCGGCTTGCGCCACCACAAGGCGTTCCTCTTCCATGGCGGAAAGGTATTTCCAGCCTTCCTGCACCTGCCCGTTCTTGACCAGGCGATAGGGCGTTTCGATGAAGCCGTATTTGTTCACCTTCGCGAACGTGGCCAGCGAGTTGATCAGGCCGATATTCGGGCCTTCCGGCGTCTCGATCGGGCAGATGCGGCCGTAATGCGTCGGATGCACGTCGCGCACCTCGAAACCTGCGCGCTCGCGCGTGAGCCCCCCTGGGCCGAGTGCGGAGAGCCGGCGCTTGTGCGTGACTTCCGAGAGCGGGTTAGTCTGGTCCATGAACTGGCTGAGCTGCGAGCTGCCGAAGAATTCGCGGACCGCGGCAGCCGCTGGCTTGGCATTGATCAGATCGTGCGGCATCACCGTGTCGATATCCACCGAGCCCATGCGCTCCCGGATCGCGCGCTCCATGCGCAGCAGGCCGACGCGATACTGATTCTCCATCAGTTCGCCAACCGAACGGACGCGGCGGTTGCCGAGATTGTCGATGTCGTCGATCGTGCCGCGGCCGTCCTTGAGTTCGATAAGGATTTTCACCGTGCGCAGGATGTCCTCGCGGCGCAGGATGCGGACGCTGTCGTCGGCGTCGAGCCCTAGGCGCATGTTCATCTTCACGCGGCCCACGGCCGAGAGATCGTAGCGGTCGGGGTCGAAGAACAACCCGCGGAACAGCGCTTCGGCGGTCTCCGGCGTGGGCGGCTCGCCGGGCCGCATGACGCGGTAGATGTCGACCAGCGCGTCATCGCGGTTGGCGTTTTTGTCGATCGCCAGCGTGTTGCGGATCCAGGGGCCGTTCGCCTGATCCACCGCGAGCGTGGGCAGCTCCGTGATGCCGCCTTCCTCCAGCGCCGCAAGCCGGGCTTCGGCAAGTTCCTCGCCCGCATCGGCGAAAATCTCGCCGGTTTCCTCGTTCACCAGGTCCACCGCCATGTAGCGGCCGAGCAGATCGGCGCGGCCCACTAGCACCTCGCGGGTTTTCTCTGCGATCTTGCGAGCGGCGCGCGTGGTGAGCTTGGCATCGGCCTCGGCCACTACCTCCCCGGTCTCGGCATCCACCAACGGCTCCAGCAGCTTGGCGCCGCGGAACGCATCCGGATCGAACGGCCGCGCCCAGCCCTTCGCCGTGCGCGTGAAAACCACCTGCTTATAGAAGTAATTTAGAATCGATTCCGCATCCAGGCCGCGGATCGGGATGGTGTCGGCATCTTCGCCGGTCGCCGTGCGGGTGGCGCGGTTCTGCTCGCTCCACTGGCTCTCCAACGCATATAGCAGCGTCGTGACCGGCAGTTTCCGCTTCCGGTCAATGCGGACATACACCATGTCCTTGCTGTCGAACTCAAAATCCAGCCACGAGCCGCGATAGGGGATCACGCGCGCCGCGAACAGGAACTTTCCCGAACTATGCGTCTTGCCCTTATCGTGATCGAAGAACACCCCGGGTGAACGGTGCATCTGCGAAACAATAACCCGCTCGGTGCCGTTGATGATGAAAGTGCCGTTATCCGTCATCAGCGGCATGTCGCCCATGTACACGGGCTGTTCCTTGATGTCGCGGATCGACTTCGCACCCGTGTCCTCGTCCAGATCCCACACAATCAGGCGCAGCACCACCTTCAGCGGCGCCGCATAGTTCATGCCGCGCTGAATGCATTCCTCCACGTCGTATTTCGGTTCTTCCAGCTCATAATTCACGAATTCCAGACGGCCGCGGCCGGCGAAATCGTCGATCGGGAAAACCCCGCGGAACACTTCCTGCAGTCCGGTGTTGGTGCGGCTGTCGGGTGCCACGTGCATTTGTAGGAAGGCTTCGTAGCTGGAGCGCTGCACGTCGATCAGGTTCGGCATCGGCGCCACTTCGGGAATGCGGCCGAAGCTCTTGCGGATCCGCTTGCGGGGTGTGAACGTCTGGGTGATCGCGTTCATCGTGCTGCCTTCTCCTTGCGGGGTGCGGCGGCCACCCCGGTGTGCGCGTAACAGATCGTCCGCGCAACGGCGGACGGGGCGGGAATCGCCTGGATTCCCACCCCGATCTCAGGCCAATGGCTCAACCGTCGGCGAGCCGATGCGGCTTACTTGACTTCGACAGTGGCACCCTGCTCTTCCAGAACCTTCTTGATCTTGGCGGCATCGTCCTTGCTGACGGCCTCCTTGACGGTTTTCGGCGCCCCTTCCACCAGATCCTTGGCTTCCTTGAGGCCCAGGCCCGTGATGGTGCGGATTTCCTTGATCACGTTGATCTTCTTGTCGCCGGCGGTGGCCAGGATCACCGTGAACTCGGTCTGCTCCTCGGCCGGCGCCGCAGCGGCGGCACTGGCGGCGGCAGGCGCGGCAGCAACAGCCACCGGTGCCGCGGCCGATACGCCCCATTTCTCCTCGAGCAGCTTGGAAAGCTCGGCCGCTTCCAGCACGGTAAGGCTGGAGAGCTCGTCCACCAGCTTCGAAAGATCTGCCATTTTTGTATTCCTCTAGATGAGTGTCGGTTGGGTCGCCCGCAAGGCCAGTGGCCCGGGGCTGCGGCTTTCGATCAGGCGGCTTGCGCCTCGTCGCGCTTGGCATAGGCTGCCATGACCCGCGCGAGCTGGCCGGCCGGCGCCTGAAGCACGCCGGCGATGCGGGTGGCGGGGGTGGCGAGCATCCCCAGCAATCCCGCGCGCAGCGCATCCAGCGACGGCAGTTCGGCGAGCGCTTTCACCCCATCCGCATTCAGCGTCTGGGTGCCTAGCACACCGCCGATTAGCACCAGCTTCTCGTTGGTTCTGGCGAACTCGACGGCCACCTTGGCCACAGCCACGGGATCGCGCGCCCAGGCGAGCGCGGTAGGTCCCTTGAGCATGGGGGCAATGCCGCCGAATTTGGTCCCGTCCAAGGCCAGCACGGCGAGCCGGTTCTTCGCGACTTTGAAGTTCGCGCCGGCCGCGCGCATGCGCCTTCGCAGATCGGTCACGTCGGCAACCGTCAACCCATTGTTGCGGGTGACGAGCACGGCGGACGTCTCGGCAAAGACGGCGGCGAGGCTGGCGACGAACTCGCGTTTCTGCGACCGGTCCACTTCCGTCTCCTTGATTCCCGCCGGCCTTGCGGCCGGACGGCTCCCACCCGCGCTTTCGCGCCGGCCGGCGGGGTGGCAAAGGGGCGGTTGGCCGGCCCGGGTCGGCAGTGCGGATCGCAGTCGGGCCCACCCGCC
>CAXUEX010000105.1:0-10353 GCA_964250215.1 uncultured Acetobacteraceae bacterium
AGCGCCACCTGGTCGTCGCCCACCGGCACCGAAAGCGGCACCGCCAGCGCCGGCCGCGCCCGCCGCAGATCGTTCAAGCTCACCGGCCCGCCCGCCTGCGCCGTCGCCTCCACCAGCTTGTGCGCCAGCAATCCCTGGTACATGTCGCCCACGCCCACCGTGCGAAGCTGCGCCAGCGTGCCGCCGAGATCCGACTGCACCAGCCGCGCCCCCTCGCCCAGCACCGCCCCGTTCGGCGCGAACACGCTGGCGGCCGCCGGATCGCCCGAAAGCGGCCCGCCCACCAGCGCCAGGTCGTTGCCGAGCGCACGGGAAATCGAAAACCCGAATCGCGCCGCCTGCTCGGCCGGCGCGATCAGTTGCTGGAAATTGCGCGATCCGTAGCGCGCGCTGAGCAGATAAAGCCCCCGCGCCAGCATCGGCACCGCGGCTGGCCGATCGCCCACCACCGCGCCCGGCGACACGGGCAGGAAAAGGATCGCCTCTGGCACGCCCTTGTTCGGCGACCCGCTATCCGGCTGATACGCGATGCACGCGCCACCGCCGCGTCGGCCGCGTTGCCGCCGGTGGCCAGCACCTGCTTTGCGGTCAACACCGCCAGCGGCTCGTCAGCCGCCGCGCCGCCGATGAAGCCGGCCAGCACCTGCGGCCCGCCACCGCCGCCGCCCAGCACGGCATGTTTCACCGAGGTCACCGCGCCGCACCCGGAAAGCAGGCTTACCGACACGGCAAGCGCCATCCGCCTCCCGAAGCTACGCACCACGTTCCGCCGGCTCCTCAGGGTTCCGGGCGCCGGATTAGACTCGTTCCCCTGGCGCCGCAACGCCCGGCGGCGGCAGCACCGCCGCGCAAGAAAGCTTGCCGAGTGCCCGGATCGCCGCGATTTTTTAGCGATCGCGGCAACCAACTCTTGCTATATCCCGACGCATGGCGACCCAGGAACAGGAACAGCAGGACGGCCTATTCTTCCGGACCGAAATCCGGATCCTGCAGTTCTGGCGCAACCTGCTGGGCGAGCGCGAATTCCGCAAATACGACAACGACGACCTGGTGCGCTGGTACCTCGCCCTGGAAACCGCCGGGCCGCTCGACATCCGCGAAAAACTCATCGAGCGACGGGCCAGCCGTCCCATGTCGGTAATGCTCGGCATCGTCGGTGCAGCGCCGCACCCGCCCACTGCGCTCATTGAGCAATGGCTGGAAACCGAGGAGACGAAGGTCCACTCCAGCACGCTGTGGTACACCGTCGCGGTCTTTCTCATCCTCACCTTCATGCTCGGCCTGATCTTCAGCAGTTGCTCGCTCGATTACACGGTGAACCCGCTGGCGCTGAACCCGCAGCCCACCGCGCCGGAACTGCCCAACGCACCCATCGCGGTGGCGCCCACTACAGGCAATCAGGCCTTCACCAACCCCACGCCGCAACCGCCTGCGGCGCCATCGTTCCCCACGATGGGCGGCGCACCGCCGCCGCCGCTCCATGCACCCTCCACCCCCACCACGCCGGCGCCCTACACCTCCACGGCCGGGCATGGCACGATCAACTCCAGCTCGCCGCCGCCTTGATCGCGGACGGCGCGACAATTTGTTGCGCAAGGGCGGCGGTTATTCGTGGCAGGATGCTTGCCTAGGCCAGGCCCCGCCACGATTTGCGGCAAAGGAGGTTCCGATGCGCCCAGCTCTCGCCGTCGCCGTGCTGCTGCTTGCCGGCTGCGCCACCCCGCCGCCGAACCCGGCTCAGTACCAGGCCGCGCTGCGCGCCCGCACCCAGGACGTGCCGGAAAGCCCGAACCACCCGAAAGGCTACGTCGTCGCCTTCCCGCCGCAGGACGTCAGCGCCGTGCCGCTGCGCTGCCGCCCGAACGGCGAGGACACGGTCTGCGAGCGGGTGAACTAGCCAGGATCAGGCGCCCGCCACCACCATGCCGTCGATCCGCACGGTCGGTGCGTCGGTGCCACGGCGGAATTCCAGGTCGTCGGCGGCCGCCAGGTGCGCCCACATTTCCAGCAGATTGCCCGCCACCGTGATCTCGGCCACCGGCTCGGCAATCGCGCCGCCCCGGATCATGAAGCCGGAAGCGCCGCGGCTATAGTCGCCGGTGTTGGGGTTCAGGCTCGCGCCGAGGAACTCCGTCACATACAGGCCCAGCCCGATATCGGCCATCAGCGCCGCCGGGCTCTGCCGCCCCGCTTCCAAATACAGGTTCGTGGCCGATGGCGAGGGCGGCCCGCTTGTGCCGCGCGCCGCATGACCGGTGCTGGCCATGCCGAGCTGCCGCGCGCTGCGGCTGTCCAGCAGCCACGTGGTCAGCACCCCGTCCTGCACGATCGCACGCCGGGCGGTCGGCACGCCCTCGCCGTCGAACGGCCGGCTGGAAAGCCCGCGCACCCGCAGCGGATCGTCAATGATGGTGGTGCCGGCCGGGAACAGGCGCTGACCCAGCCGGTCCTTGAGGAAGCTCGTGCCGCGCGCGATCGCGGCGCCGTTGATCGCGCTCGAAAGATGGCCCAGCAAGCTGCCCGATACACGCGGATCGTACACCACCGGCAGTTTCGCGGTTTCCGGCTGCCGCGGGTTGAGCCGCGCCACCGCCCGGTCGCCTGCCCGCCGCCCGATCGCCACCGCATCCTCCAGATCGGCCAGCCGCACCGTCCGGTGATACGCATAGTCGCGCTGCATGCCCGTGCCGCTGCCCGCCAGCACCGAGGCCGAAACGGAATGGCTGGTGCGCGCGTACTGCCCGGCAAACCCGGCGCTGGTGGCCAGGTGCACCGCCGTGCGCGAATAACCGGCGCTGCCGCCCTCCGAATTCGTCACCCCCGACACCAGCAGCGCCGCCTCCTCGGCCGTCTGCGCCCGTTCGATGAGCGTGGCCAAATCCGGCTCCGCGGCGTCTTCCAGATCGAGCGGCCCCGGATCGCGCGCCGGCGCCGCTTCCGCCGCCAGCCCCGCGAACGGATCGTCGGGCACGATCCGCGCCATCGCCACCGCCCTCGCCGCCAGCCCCGCGAACCGTGACGGCGCCACGTCGCTGGCCGAGACGATGGCCGACCGCGCGCCCATGAAAACCCGCAAGCCGAGATCGGACGCTTCCGACCGCTCCAGCGCCTCCATCTGCCCCAGCCGCCGTTCCACGCTCACGCTGGTACTGCGGAACAGCACCGCATCGGCCGCATCGGCGCCGGCGCGGCGGGCTTCGGCCAGGAGATCGTCGAGCAAAGTAAGCGACATGCCGCCGGTATGCCGCACGGCAACGCGAAAAGGCCAGGGCCCGCTGTCGGCTGCCTAGCCCCGGCGCACCCGGCGGCGCACGCTGTGCGGCACCCGCAGCGGCTCGTGCTCCTCCGAGGTCGCCCGCGTGCACGCGTTGTCGTTGCCCACACCGAACTGAATGGTGGGCAGCAACGCGCCCAGCGGCGTCAGCAGCACGCCCAGCCCCGCCGCGGCGCCGGCTCGTGCAATGATCTCCGCCCCCGGCCGGATCGACGGACTGCCGAGCGGCCCGCTGATATCGATCGGACCCGGGAACGAGCCGATCGAGAAACTGTGGCTGCGTGTCGTCATCGAATAATCCAGCGTCTGGTCGCGGAAATTCACCGTGCCGTTGCCCACCACCCGCGCTTCCTTGGTTTCCAGCAGTAGCACCTTCGTGCTCATCACCCCGTCGTTCAGCGGCAGATCGGTAACGAAACATTGAATGTCGGTCTGCCGCGGCACGCCCAGCGCCGAAAGCAGCGCATTGCCGAATTCCAGCCCCGAAAGATCCACCAGAAGCGCCGAAAGATTGCCGCCGCCGAGCAGGATCAGCTTCAGCTCGCCATTGCCGTGGCCCATCATCGCCGCCAGCGAATTGCCGGTGCTGCGGATCTCCGCCTCGCCGCCGATCGTGCCTTGGCCGTGGAAGCTGTGCGTGGCCTGCATAATGCGCGCCAGATCGAGCTGCCGGAACCGGATGTCGGCCGCCGCGTGCACGGTATCGTTCGCGTCCGGCGCCAGATCGATGTTGCTCACGATCTGCCCGCGCCCTACCCCCACATCCAGCGGATGGATGGTGATGCGCCCGCCCACCACATCCATCGCCATCGCGATGTTGTCGAACGGCACGAATTTGTTCTCGATGTGGCCGGCACGGTATTTCACATGCAGATCGGCCGCCTTCAGTCGTGGCAGGTTGATCGGCGTATCCGGCAGCAGAGTTTTCTTATGCGCCGCCTGCGCCAGTTCGGCCCGTTGCGCCGGCGTCTGCCCGGGCGTGCTCGCCTTGCCCGGCGGCGTGCCGATCAAACCTCCGAGATCGGTTAGGTCCACGCGCGTGGACCGCAGATCCATCGTCACGTCCGGCTTGCCGTGCAGCCCCGGATCCTCGTCGATCTCGCCTTCCAGATCGGACGAGCCGACGCGGCCGACGAAATTGTAAAACCGGATTTTCGGCTTCGCATAATCCACGTCGCCACTGATCGTGTAGGGCGGCGTCGCCGGCAGCGGAATGCCGGTGAGCGGGAACAGCGCCGCCAGGCTGGCCCCGGAAAGCCGCAACTGCGTGCGGGCGCCGGCAAAGTTCATGGGGTTCTGCACGGTGCCGACCAGTTGCAGCTTCGTGCCACCGTTCTCCACGCGCAGATCGATCGGATACGCGACGCTCGCGCCGCGCAGCGTGAGCAAGCCGCCGCCGCGGAAACTGCCGGTGACCGGCTGCCCGGCATACGTGCCGCGCGCATCCACCAGTATTTCGCCCGGCCGACTGCCTTGCGGCTCGCGCGTCGAAACCGTCAGCGTGAAATCCGTCTTCAGCGCGGGATCCACAACCCGGCCGCCGCCGCCCGTGATGCGCAGATCCTCGATGCGCGGCGGCGGCGCCTGGCTCTTGCCGCCCTTCGGCAGCGTCAACGTGAAATTGTTGCGCTTGTCCGGCAACGCCAGCGCATTCAGCACCGGCCGATCCAGCGCGATAAGCGGCAGCACGATCGCCTGATGCTGCAAATACTGCATCACATCGGCCACGACCGTCAGCGAGCCCACCTGCGCCAGCGGCGCCACCTGCGGAAAGCCCGCCGGGTTGGCGACCACCACATCGTCCGCCGTCACCCGCGTTTGCCGCCCCAGCCGCACATGCAGATGCCGGATCGTCACCTGCCGCCCAATCGCGGCCGAGGCCCGCGTCTGCACCAGCGGAATGAACCAGTCCCAGTTCCAGAACAGGATCAGAAGCAATATCGCCAACCCGATCCCGGCCAGCACCAGCGGCCAGATGCGAAGGCGGCGCCGTACCGGCGGCGAAGCGGGCGGGGTTTCCCGCGGGATCGTTCCATCCTGCATTTGCGCGCCAACGCAGGTGCAATCCCGAGGTTTTGAACCGCGATCAGTCGGCGGGTGAATACACCGCCGCGTTCGCGCCGTGCTCGCGCACCTCCACCTGTTCCACGCCCACCCGGCCGCCGGTCTCGCGCCGCGCGAAATCTGCCGCCCAAGCCTGCGCCAGCGCCGCGAACGCCTCGCAGCCCACCGCCGGCAGCACGCGCAACTGCACCAGCCCCTGCGCCGCAAGCCCACGCAGCGCCGGCAGTTCCGGATCGTCGGCGGCGGCCAGCAGCGTATGGTCGAACATTTCGTGCAGCCACGCGCGCAACGGCTTCAGTCCGCCGAAATCGATGCCCCACCCGCGCCCATCCAGTTCGCGCGTCACGAAGGTGAAGCGGAACGCCAGCGCGTAGCCGTGCAGATAACGACAGTGCGAATGCCCCGCCTGCCACTGCCGGAAGCAGCAGGAAAGCCCCTCCGCATGGTCGTAGGTCTTCACCACGCGCCACAAGCCCGCCGGCGCTGCCGCGCTGGGGGTGGACGCCGCGTGCGAGGGGCCGGGAAGGAAGCTCATGCGCTGCCGCTTAACTCCGTGAAGCCGCGCTTGGAAGTGGCGCCAATCCGCCTGACCCCGCGCGAAATCCTATCGGCTAAGTGCGCATTGCAAAACGTGCATAACGGAATACGCGTGACTTCGCCGTCCAACAGCCCATATTGCACGACGCAGAACCTGGGTTTTTCATGCTCGATTGCACAGCCCTTGATCGTGATATTGCTCTCCCCGAGCGCGAGACGCCTGAACGCCCGGGCCTGGCTGTGCTGCGCCGCGCCCTGCTGTGCGATTTCCCCGGTCGCATTGCCGTCGTCTCTGCCTTCGGCGCCGAATCCGCCCTGCTGTTAGCGCTGGTGGCCGACATCGATCCCGCCACCCCGGTGCTGTTCGTGGATACCGGTCAGCATTTCCGCGAAACCCTGGCCTATCGCGACGCCCTGATCCGCCGGCTCCGCCTCACGGGCGTCCGCACGCTGGCGCCGGAACCGGCCGAGTTGCGAGCGCATGACCCCGATGCGGAACTCTGGCGCTTCGACCCCGATGCGTGCTGCCGGCTGCGCAAGGTCTCGCCGCTGGAACGCGCGCTGGCCCCGTTCGACGCGTGGATCACCGGCCGCAAGCGCCACCAGACTCTCACCCGCATCGCCCTGCCCTTCGTGGAACAGGTCGATGGCCGCACGAAGATCAATCCACTGGCCGACTGGACGTCCATCGAGATCGCGGCCGAACTGCGCCGCCGCGCCCTGCCGCGCCACAAGCTCAGCCTGGAAGGCTATCCCTCGATAGGCTGCGCCACCTGCACCCGCGCGGTCGCTTCGGGCGAAGACCCGCGCAGCGGCCGCTGGTTCGGCACCGGCAAGACCGAATGCGGCATCCACCGCCTGCCCGAAGCCGCCGATTGACCCCAGCCGCCGATTGACAGCGCCGCCGCGGCGGCCACTGGCTCGGGCATGGCGGAATTCCCCGAACCGATCGCCGATGTGCCCCGCCTGGCCTTCCGCGCTGGCGTGGCCACCCATGGCACCCGCCAGGTGCCTGAGGAAACCGCGATCGCCTTCACCTACAACCGGCTGACGCACGCGGTGATGCTGGCCACTCCGGCCGACCTCGAAGATTTCGCCACCGGCTTCAGCCTGGCCGAGGGCATCGTGCCGGCGCCGGAAGCCATCGAAAGCCTGGAGATCGTGCCGGCCGGCGGCGGCCTGGAACTGCGCATGTGGATCGCGCCGCCGCTGATGGGGGCCCTGGAACAACGGCGGCGGCGGCTGGCCGGCGCCACCGGCTGTGGCATGTGCGGCCTGGAAAGCCTGGCGGAAGCGCTCCGCCCGGTGCCGCGCATACCCACCGGCGGTGTCAGCTACGACATCGCAACAATATCCCGCGCCTGCGCGGCATTGGCCCCGGCGCAAGTGCTGAACGCCGCCACCCGCGCCGTGCACGCCGCCGCGTTTTGGACAGCCGATCGCGGCCTGATCGCGTTGCGCGAGGATGTCGGCCGCCACAACGCGCTCGACAAACTCGCCGGCGCCCTCGCGCGCGCCGGCGAACGCGCCGAGCATGGCATCGTGCTGCTCACCAGCCGCATCTCGATCGAACTCGTGCAGAAGGCCGCCCGTATGGGTGCGCCAGTGCTCGCGGCGGTTTCGGCCCCCACGGCTCTCGCCATTCGTGCCGCGGAACAAGCCGGTATCACGCTGATCGGCGTGGCCCGCGCCGACGGGTTCGAAGTTTTCGCAGGTGCTGAGCGTATCCGAGCTACTTGAGCGAGCTGTGCAAGGCGGCAAGCCAGGATTCCGCACCGCTCACCATGTCCGACAGCGCCGCGTGGCCGATCGTCTCCGGCGCACCGAAATGCACCGGCGAATGATCCGCCGCCGTCCCGGCATACAGCACCTCGGTGCCGCCGCCGATCGCCTGCAACTTGAAATCGGCCAAGCTGTATGTGCCGGAAAAGAACAGCTTGTCCACCACCTTGTCCGAACCCCCCAGCAGCGTCAGCGTGCCGTTCGCATAGCTCAGCGAATGCGCGGTGATGCCAAGAAGCTGGATGGTATCGCCCTCGCCGAACGTGCCGAACACGCTGCTCACCGCGTCAGGCAGGCCCAGCACCACGGTGGAATTTATCGAGAAGTCGATGGTGGGAATGACCGACGCGCCGTTCAGGTGCAATATGTCCCTGCCTACCAACTGGAAAGTGCCGCTGCCGGTCACCGCGCCATTCAGAGTCCAATCGGCTTTCGCGTCCTCGACGTAATCATTGAATCCGTTCACGCTGCTGCCAAGCCCGGAAAGCGTTCCGGAATTGCCGGCCAGAATCAGCGTGTCCTTCGCCGCCGCATCGGCTGCAATGGCGCCGCTGAACCGTGCCGCCCCGTATACCGTCAACGTGCTGTCCGAGCTCCCGAACTTTACCGCATCCGCCTGCGGCGTGCCGTGTGCCTGTCCCCCCTCAATCAGCCCGGCCTTCGCCACCAGGGCTCCGCCGTTCAAATACACGCCAGCGGCATTGGCGCCGTAGACCCCATGGCCGGCAGCGCCGGAACCGCCGACGATCGTTCCGGTGTTCACAACCAGGCCCGTGTCCACCACGCCACAGCCGGCCGTGCCGACACCGCCGACATGGCCGCCGCCGGCGTTGCCGCCCGCAATCGTTCCGTGATTGACCAGCACACCGCCACCACCGGCCGCGATATCCACGCCCGCACCGCCATTGCTGGCACCGCCCCTATACGAATAGGCGCCATTGCCGCCGCTCACATGCCCAGTGTTCGTGACGCTGCCGGCCAGAAGGCTGATTCCCGCCCCGCCACTGCCGACATAATTATACACACTGGCGCCGCCGAACGCGCTGCCGCCGGCGATGTTGCCGCTATTGCTGATCTCGCCTGCATGGCCGCTGGAAGGTGCCCCCAGCACCACACCCGCGCCACCCGCGCTGAACGTGGCCACGGAGTCGCCGCCGGTTACCCTGCCGGTATTCGTCAGCGTTCCGGATGCCGCCAGATCCACGCCCACGCCACCCAGGCCACCCACGCTCAGCCCGCCCGCAATCTGACCCGTATTGTGCACCGTGCCGGCGGCAACCAGGCTGATTCCGGCGCCGCCGTCGGCGTAAGCGGAACTGTAGCCGCCGGTGATCGCGCCTTTGTTGGTGATCACCGCGGCCGAGGCAAGATAGATGCCGGCCCCCGCCCGATAGCTCGCGCCACCACTGTAGCCCCCCACCACAACGCCCTCGTTCAAAAGGCTTATGGTCCCCAGGCCCATCCCGCCGGATATTGCGTTCTCATACTGGTTTGTCTGCGCCAGCACCACAGACCCGGTTGCTGTAATTGTGAGCACGGTGCCGTATTGGCTGCTGCCCAGCACGACCGGGGAGGTAATGGCCGTGGAAATCGTGTGATTTGTCATTCCCTGGCGCACCTTCGACGGATTTGCCGAAAAAGCTATTGTTTCGCGGCATCCGCGTCAACCAGACGTATGAGACGGTTCCATGACGCAAACGGCCGCCGCGCTTGCTGCGGCGCGCGCGCCACCGTTATGCCACCCGCGTGAACATCCTCTCGCTGCAATCCTGGGTCGCCTTCGGCCACGTCGGCAATGCCAGCGCCATATTTCCGCTGCAACGCCTGGGCGCGGAAGTCTGGGCCATCCACACCGTGCAATTCTCCAACCACCCCGGTTATGAGAGCTTCACCGGCGACGCATTCCGCCCGGAACAGATCGCCGCGCTGGTTAATGGCATCGCCGACCGCGGCGCACTGGCGCAATGCCATGCGGTGCTTTCGGGTTATGTCGGCGATCCCGGCGTGGGGCAAGCCATTCTGCACGCCGTCGCCCGCACCCGTGCCGCCAGCCCCGAAGCGCTCTACGCCTGCGATCCGGTGATCGGCGATATCGGTCCCGGCGAATACGTGCGCCACGGCGTCGCCGATTTCTTCCGCAACCGGGCCGTGCCCGCCGCCGACCTGCTCTTTCCCAACCAGTTCGAGCTCGCAACTCTCACCGGCCTGCCCTGCCATACGCTGGAACAGGCCGCCGCCGCCGCAGCCGCGTTGCGATCCCGCATGAAACCCGGTCCAGCGCTGGTGTTCGTAACGAGCCTGGAACTGAACGGCGGCCTCGATCTGCTGGTCGCGGCCGACACTTGCCACCGCATCCGCCTGCCCCGCCTGCCCCGCGATTTCAACGGCGCCGGTGACGCGATCGCGGCACTGCTGCTGTTCCACTTCCTGCGCACCCGCAATCCCGTGCTTGCGGCAGAACACGCGGCCTCATCCATCCACGGCATCCTGCGCCATACGCATCAGGCAGGTTCCCGCGAGTTGCGGCTGGTGCAGGCGCAGGCCGAACTGGATAGGCCGAGCGTGCAACTCAAAGCAGAAACTGTTGTCTAGTGAAATATTCTTCAAGCCTTCAAAAACGGCAGACTAGCATTCATCGCCGTGGCCGCGATCGCCGCCTGCCCCGCCGCCACCGCCACCTGGCTCAGCCCCCGCAC
>CAXUEX010000106.1:0-2495 GCA_964250215.1 uncultured Acetobacteraceae bacterium
GCAAGCCCCGCCCCGGCGCCAGCAGGCTCACGGCTTCCAGCAGATTGGTCTTGCCCGCGCCGTTCGGCCCGGTCAGCACCGCAACGCCGGGGCCGGGATGCCAGGCAAGCTCGGCATAGTTGCGAAAATCGGTCAGCGTCAGGCGCTGCAATTGGCTCATGCCGGCGCCTCCTGCGGGAAAACCGCGCGCGGCGGCAAGACACCGATGCCGTTTCGGCACAGTCGGCCGCCGATCGCGCCCGCGCGGCGCAAAGCCGCTTGCGTGTCATCGAAGTTTCACGCTCCGCTCGTTTCGGGATTTTCGCGGCTGGGGGGCCAATCTCGATGCGGCGGCAGCTTGTCGGGGCCAGCGTCCTCTCCATGTCCATCGCCGCCGCCTGGGCGCAAACCACTACCACCGCGTCGCACGCCGGCATCGAGGAAGTGGTCGTCACCGCCGAAAAGCGCGAACAGAAGCTACAGAAGGTGCCGCAGAGCATCCAGGTTCTGGACAGCAAGAAACTCGCGCAGCTCAACCTCACCGGCTTTCAGGATTACATCAAATACTTGCCGAGCCTCAGCCAGCAGAGCCTCGGCCCGAACATGACGAGCGTATATCTGCGCGGCGTCGCCGATGGCGACAACATGAACCATTCGGGGCCGCTGCCCACGGTCGGCACGTATCTCGACGAAATCCCGATCACCACGATCGGCGGCAATCTCGATGTGCATATCTACGACATTGCCCGCGTGGAAGTGCTGCCCGGCCCGCAAGGCACGCTATATGGCGCCAGCTCCGAGTCCGGCACGCTGCAGATCGTGACGAACCAGCCGGTGATCGGAAAATTCGAAGCCGGCTACGATGTGCAGGGCAGCTACACGCACGGCAATGGCGGCTTTCTCGGCGAGGGCTTCGTAAATATCCCGCTCACCGACAACGCGGCCGTGCGCCTGGTGGCGTTCGACGAGCACGACGCCGGCTATATCGACAACGTGTTCGGCAGCCGCTACCTGCCGGCCACGAACGTGACGGTCAACAATTCCAGCCTGGTGAAGAACAACTTCAATCCCAATGACACGTTCGGCGGCCGCGCCGAGCTGAAAGTGGACCTGAACGAGAACTGGACGATCCTGCCGATGGTGCTGGGCCAGGATTTGCGCAACACCGGCGTGTTCGGTTTCGAGCCCGGCGTCGGCGATCTGAAGGTGCAGCGCTTCCAGCCCGATACCGACCACGACAAATTCGCGCTAGCCGGCCTCACCGTGAAGGGCCAGCTTGGCGACTATTCGCTCACTTACGCCGGCGGCCTGTTCGTGCGCGACGACCACACGAACAGCGACTACACCGATTACACGGTGGCCTACGATGCGGCCTACGGCAAATACTACGTGGGCGCCGACGGTAACCCGCTGCCGGCGCCGCTGCAATATATTCTGGGTAAGGACCATTTCACGAAATACAGCAACGAGCTGCGCCTTGCGTCTCCCACCACCGACCGGCTCCGCTTCCTGGTCGGCCTGTTCCAGGAAGAGCAGACGCACCACATTCTGCAGGATTACGTGATCAACGGCTTTTCGCCGACCTATTCCATTCCCGGCTGGGCGAACACGCTGTGGCTCACCAATCAGTTGCGCACGGATCGCGATCTCGCCGCCTTCGGCGAAGTGTCCTTCGACATCACGCCGCAGCTCACCGTCACCGGCGGCGTGCGCTACTATTACTACGCCAATTCGCTGTACGGCTTTTTTGGATTCAGCCGGAATTTCGATATTTTCTACGGATCGAACACCGGCGAAGGCCAGAACCTGCCGGGGCATCCGAACAACTGCGTGGCCGGAAAAAGCTACAGCGATGCACCTTGTGTGAACCTGAACGGGAACGTATTTGGTTCCGGCGAGACGCACAAGATCAACCTCACCTACAAGTTCGATCCCGACAAGCTGGTGTATTTCACCTATTCCACCGGCTATCGGCCGGGCGGCCTCAATCGCCGCGCGGATCAGGGCGATTACCAATCCGACGAGCTCGTGAACTACGAACTCGGCTTCAAGACAAGCTGGCTGGATCACCGGCTCACCTTCAACAGCGCGCTGTATTACGAGGATTGGAGCCAGTTCCAGTTTTCGTATCTTGGGCAGAACAGCTTCACCATCGTCAAGAACGCGCCGAACGCGAACATTAAGGGAATCGAATTGCAGGCCATCGGCCAACCCATGCCCAACCTGACGCTCACCGGCGGCCTCACGCTCACCGATGCCCAGCTCACGCAGGATTTCTGCACCAACAAGCAGGGCACCGTGCTGAGCACCTGCACCCCAGGCGCCTACACCGCGCAATCCTTCGCGCCGGCCGGCACGCTGCTGCCCTACACCCCTCCCGCAAAGGGCAACATCACCGCCCGCTACACCTTCCCGTTCTTCGATTGGGACGGGCATGTGCAAGGCGGGATCGTGATCGCCAGCCGCAACCAGGCCGGGCTGCGGCAGCAAGACAAGCTCTTTCTCGGCAGCATGCC
>CAXUEX010000106.1:2595-10147 GCA_964250215.1 uncultured Acetobacteraceae bacterium
CACCGCCGTGTACGCGGTGCCGATCCTGCCGATGACCGTGGGGCTGAAACTCACGCAGCGATTCTAGCGGTAGGCTTCGACGTCACAGCGTTTTTGCCGTATGCCGGCGTGGCAGACATGACGGCACCAGCACAAGCCAGCACCTCCGTCGCGGCAGCTCTCACTCGGGCCGAGCAGTTCCTGGCGGCAAAGCCCGATCTCGCCGCACGGCAGGCCGCTGCGATTCTCGAAGGGGTGCCCGGCCATCCGCAGGCGCGCTTGATCCTGGCGGCCGCGCGCCGGCGGCTGGGCGATGCCGAAGCCGCGCGCACTATGCTGGAACCGCTCGCCCGCGAACAGCCGGGTGCGGCGCGCGTGCATGTGGAATACGGGCTCGCCCTGGCCGCGCTCGGCGCATTTGCCGCCGCCACAATCGCGCTGCGTCACGCGGTCGGGCTGCAACCCGGAATGCCGGATGCCTGGCGCGCGCTGGGCGATGTGCTGACGTTATACGGCGACGAAGCCGGTGCCGATGCCGCCTATGCGCGACACATCCAGGCCTCGGTCAACGATCCAGGGCTGCTCGCCGCCGCCGCCGCTTTGTGCGAAAACAATCTGCCCGTGGCCGAACGCCTGCTGCGCGCGCATTTGAAACGAAACCCCACCGACATCGCCGCCTTGCGCATGTTGGCAGAAGCCGGCACGCGTCTGGGCCGCAACCGCGATGCCGAAGCCCTGCTCGCGCGCTGTCTGGCACTGGCCCCGGGCTTCGCCGGCGCGCGGCACAATTACGCGATCGTTCTATACCGGCAGCACCGCGCGGCCGAGGCGATCCCGCATCTGGAACGCCTGCTCGCCGACAGCCCCGCCGACCCGGCCTACCGCAACCTGCTCGCCGCCTGCCTCGCCATGATCGGCGACGCCGATCGCGCGGTGGCGCTCTACGAAGGCGTGATTGCGCATTACCGGGATCAGCCGCGCATCTGGCTCTCCTACGGCCACGCGCTGCGCACCGCCGGCCGCCGCCAGGACAGCATCGCCGCCTACCGCAACAGTCTGGCCCTGGCGCCCGGCCTGGGCGAAGCCTGGTGGAGCCTGGCAAATCTGAAAACCGCGTCGTTCTCGCCCGCCGATCTGGCCGAAATGCAATCCAGGCTCGCCGCCGCCACCGACACCGAAGACCGACTGCATTTGCATTACGCGATCGGCCGCGCCTTGGAGGACGCCGACATGTACGAAACCTCCTTCCAGCACTATCGAGCCGGTGCCAAGATCCGCCGCGCCGCGATCGGTTACGATGCCGAACGCACCACCGATCAGGTTCGCCGCGCCACCGCGCTTTACACGCCGGCGTTGCTGCAAGGCCGCGCCGGCGTTGGTTGCGCCGATCCCGCAGCGATCTTCATCGTGGGCCTGCCGCGCGCCGGTTCCACGCTCATCGAGCAGATCCTTGCCAGCCATCCGGATGTGGAAGGCACCATGGAGCTGCCGGAAATCGCCAATCTGGCACGTGAAATCGGCCAGGATGGTAGCTATCCGGAAGCGGTGCGGGAACTGGATGCCGCATCGCTCACCGAACTCGGCCGGCGCTACATGGAACGGACGCGGATCTATCGCCGGCTGGAACGCCCTCGCTTCATCGACAAGATGCCGAACAATTGGCTGCACGTCGGCCTGATCCATTTGATCCTGCCCAACGCCACCATCATCGATGCGCGCCGCCACCCCATGGCCACCGGCTTCTCCGCCTTCAAGCAGCATTTCGCCCGCGGCCAGCATTTCTCCTACGATCTCACCGAGATCGGCCGGTATTATGCCGATTACGCCGCACTGATGGCGCAGTTCGCGGCCGTGCTCCCCGGCCGCATCCTGCGCGTGCAGCACGAAACCCTGGTGGAAAATACCGAAGCCGAAATCTGCCGGCTGCTCGCGTTCTGCGGCCTGCAATTCCATCCCGCTTGCCTCGATTTCCATAGCAACAAGCGGGCCGTGCGCACCGCCAGTTCCGAGCAGGTGCGCCGGCCGATATTTCGAGACGGCATCGATCATTGGCGCCACTACGAACCCTGGCTCGGCGAGCTGCGCGCGGCCCTCGGCCCGGAAACAGGGAACTTTGCAGCCGCCGCAAGCGTCCCCGCGCCCGGCAACCTGCAAGGCGCGCAATGACCGAAGCCGGCGAAAACTCCCCGCTGCTCGACCGGCAACAGAAGCGGCAGGCGGCCGACAGCACCGCCCCCGGCGCGCTGGTCATCCACGAAATCGTCCGCGGCGAAGGCATCCACGAGCTGGAACGCCGCTTCTCCGGCCTTGCCTGGTCGTCACTCGCGGCCGGGCTCTCGATCGGCTTTTCGCTGGTCGCTCAAGCCTATCTGCAAGCGGGCCTGCCGGATGCGCCCTGGCGGAGGCTGGTGGCATCGTTCGGCTACTGCCTGGGCTTCCTGATCGTGGTCATGGGAAGGCAGCAGCTCTTCACCGAAACCACGCTCACGGCGCTGATCCCCACGCTCACGCGCCGCGATCTGGCTTCGCTGCGCTCCACGTTGCGGGTATGGGCGATCGTGCTGATCGGCAATCTGCTCGGCACGTTCGCCTTCGCCGCCATCGCGGCGCAGCCCGGCGTGTTCTCGAACGAGGCGCACGACGCCATGGTGGCGATTTCGGTGAAGCTGCTGCAGATGCCGTTCTGGATCTGCGCCGTGCGCGCCATCGCCGCCGGCTGGCTGATTGGGCTGATGGTTTGGCTGCTGCCGCCCGCCGGCTCGGCGCGGCCGGTGATCATCGTGCTGCTCACCTATGTGGTGGCGATGTGCCAGTTCCCGCACATCATCGCGGGCTCGGTGGATGCGGCATTCGCGGTGTTCACGGGGCACGCCACGGTGCTGGACTACACGTGGAAATTTCTTGTCCCCACGCTGCTCGGCAATTCCTTCGGCGGCACGGCGCTGGCGGCGCTGCTGAACCACGCGCCGATCGCCGATCAGTTGCAGGAAAACAAGAAACTCTGATCCGCCGATCAAACCCGCATCGGCATCAGCACGTATAGCGCGGATTGATCCGCCGCATCCCGCACCACCGTCGGTGCCGATCCGTCGGAGAAACAAAACTCCACGCTCTCCGTGATCTGATCGGTGATGTCGTTCAGATATCTTGCCTGAAAGCCGATCTCCAGCGGGCTCGCCGCATACGTCACGCGGTCGCCGTCCAGTTCCTCCACCGCCGATCCCTGTTCGGCGCTGGCGGCCGACAGGGTGAGCAAATCCTTCTGCAAGCTCAGCTTCACCGGCCGCGAACGCTCGCTGCTGATCGCCGCCACGCGCGCGACCGCATCGGCGAAATCCTTCTTGCCCACGCGCAGCACCTTGTCGTTCTCGCGCGGGATCACCCGTTCGTATTCCGGGAACGTGCCGTCGATCAGCTTGCTGGTCAGCGTGATCGGGCCCACCTTGAACTGGATTTTGGTGTCCGAAAGCGCCAGCTCCACGCTGCCGCTCTCATCTTCCAGCAGCCGCCGCAATTCGCCCACGGTTTTTCGCGGCACGATCACGCCGGGGATCGATCCCGCCCCGTCCGGCAGCTTTTCCTCCACCCGCGCCAGGCGGTGACCGTCGGTGGCCACGGCGCGCAGCACGGCCTCGCCATCCACCTCGGCCTTGTGCAGGTATATTCCGTTCAGATAATAACGTGTCTCCTCGGTGCTGATCGCAAACCGCGTGCGGTCGATCAGGCCGCGCAGCATCAGCGCCGAAAGATGGAACCGGTGCGGCAACTGCCCCGCCGTCATGCTGGGGAAATCCTCCACCGGCAGCACCACCAGGCTGGTGGTGAAGCGGCCGGCGCGCAACGCCAGCGGCGCGTCGCCGCCGGGATGATCGAATTCGATCTCCGCATTCTCGGGCAGCTTGCGCACGATCTCGTACAGCGTCGCTGCCGGCGCGGTGGCCGCGCCGTCGCGGCTTGTGCTCGCGGCCACCTCCTCCACGATCGCGATTTCCATATCGGTGGCGGTGAAGGAAAGCCGCCCCTCGCGCACCGCGATCAGCACGTTGGCCAGGATCGGAATGGTGTTCCGCTTCTCGGCCACGCTCTGGATATGGCCCAGCGCCCTCATCAAGGTTGCGCGGTCGGCCCGAAGTTTCATGCGGCTGGTCCCCGAAGCGGCCGGAAAGCGCCGGCCTGAAGCGAATCGGCCGCAAGCTTACCAAGCGCCCCGGTTAAATCCAGCCGCCGCCGTTACTCCTTGGCGCGATAGCTCTTGTGGCAGGCGCCGCAGGCTTGGCCCACGGATTTGAACGCCGCCGTGAACGCCGCCGTATCGTCGGCCCGTGCCGCCGCCTCCAGCGACATCGCTGCCTGCGCATAGGCCTTCGCCCGCTTCTCGAACCCGGCGCGGTCCGACCAGATTTCCGGCTTTGCCTTGGTGTCGTGCCCGGTCTGCGTGCCGTCCGGGAACATCGCGGGGATCAGCCCCGCCCATTCCTCCAACTCGCCCGCCGCCTCGGCCCAGGGCTTCACATGGTCCTTGTGCTGGATGGCGGCCTTCATGCCGGCGAACGTGCCGGCCGAGAGCGCAAACGCGGTCTGCCGCGCGGCGATGATCGTGGTGGCCGGCACGGTCACGGTCTGGGCCTGCGCGAAACCCGCGAACCCGGCACCGGCAAAGCCCAGCAAGGCGGCAAACAGCTTCAGGCGTATCGGCATGCGAATCCTCCCCCGACCCACGCACGGGCCGCTTCGCATCGTTGCACCCGCCGCGGCCGAACGCCAGAACCCGTTGCGTGATGCAGCCAAAGCCGCCCCCGCCCGCTCCGGTCGCCGTGTTCTGCGGCTCCCGGCTCGGCCATTACCCGGAAGCCGCCGCGCTCGCGGCGGAACTCGGCCGGGCGCTGGCCCGCGCCGGCCATACACTGATCTATGGCGGCGGCAGGCGCGGGATCATGGGCGTGCTGGCCGAAGCGGCGCTGGCCGAAGGCGGCACCGTGATCGGCGTGATCCCGGATTTCCTGCGCCAGGCGGAACTCGCCCATCCGGGCCTATCCGCGCTGGAAATCACCTTCTCCATGCACGAACGCAAGCAGCGCATGTTCGCACTGGCCGAGGCCTTCGTCACGCTGCCCGGCGGCATCGGCACGCTCGACGAGACCATCGAGATCGTTACCTGGCGGCAGCTCGGGCTGCACACCAAGCCGATCTATCTCATGGAATGCGGCCATTGGAGCCGCGGCATCCGCGCCGCCTTGCAGGCCGCGCATGCCGACGGCTTCGCCGGACCGCCCGAAAGCCTGATCGAATTCGTCCCCGATGTGGCGGCGCTGCTGCCGCGGCTCGCCGGCCTGACCCCTGTCTCGGCTGCCGTCGAGCGCTTGTGAGATCAGGGCCGCTGATACACGCCGACCACGCGGGCGGCGGCGAGCAGGTGGTGCCGCATTGCTCGCAGGAACTGGCCGCGCCCGGGTGGGCTGGAAAAACTCGGCATCGTATCGAGCGCCAGCAGCTGGAACGCATAGCGGTGCGGCCCGTGCCCCGGCACCGGCGAAGGCGCCATCCAGCCCGCCCGCGCCACCGAGTTGCGCCCCGCCTTGAACCCCAGCGGCGACGGCCGCAACTGCCGCATCGCCACGCCGCCTTCGGGAATGCCGGAAAGCGTCGGCGGGATGGAATGCAGCACCGCATGCACCAGCGGCCGCGGAAACGGCGCGTCCGCGTCCTCCACCAGCAGCGCCAGGGAGCGCGTTCCTTCCGGCACGCCTTCCCACAGCAGCGGCGGAAACAGGCTTTCGCCATCCTGGGTGAAGCGGTCCGGCATGGTGCCGCCATCGAGGAAAGCGGGGCTGGTGATCACCATGCCGCGCGTCGGCAGCCCCAGGCGGCTGGTGGCCAAGGCACCGACGCCCGGGCGCACCGTGCGCAGCATCTGACCGACTTTCCGCGCCCACGCGTTCGCCATGCAACCCTCCGGCCCGAAAACTCGCGTGCGCCGGGTCGCCGCGCAACCCTGCTGCGCACCCTGCCACGCAACCTGCCATGCAACCCTGGGCACCGTTCCGCCGCCTGACTAAATACCGCGCACGGCTTATTGTTTCGCGCCAGGAGATTTATCGGAAGTGAGCCAGACGATCGCCGCCGGGCGGAAGGCCGCGGGCACCACCCTTGCCGTGCTTGTTGCCATCAGCCTCAGCCACACGCTGAACGATCTGCTGCAATCGCTGCTGCCGGCGGTGTATCCCGTATTAAAGGCGCGCTTCAGCCTCAGCTTCGGCCAGATCGGCGCCATTTCTCTGGTTAACACGCTCACCGCCAGCCTGCTGCAACCGATGGTGGGACACGCCACCGACCGGCGGCCGATGCCGTTTTCGCTGCCCGCCGGCATGGCCTGCACGCTGGCCGGCATCCTGATGGTGGCCTGGGCGCAGAGCTACGCGGCGCTGCTGCTGGCTGTTGCCCTGGTGGGCGTCGGCTCCTCGATATTCCATCCGGAAAGCTCGCGCGTGGCCCGGCTGGCCTCCGGCGGCCGGCATGGCTTCGCCCAATCGTTGTTCCAGGCTGGCGGCAGCGCCGGCGCCTCGCTGGGGCCGCTGGCCGCCGCCTTCGTGGTGACGCCCGATGGCCAGGGCGCGATCGCCTGGTTCGCGCTGGCCGCCCTGCTCGGCATTCTGCTGCTCACCGGTGTCGGCACCTGGTATCGCGGCCATGCCGCACGCGTGCTGCACCATGCCGCGTTGCACGCGCACGCGCCGCGCCGGGTGCTTTGGGCCATGGCCATCTTGGTGGTGCTGATGATCAGCAAGTTCTGGTACATGGCTAGCCTGAGCAATTATTACACATTCTATCTCATCCAGCGCTTCCACCTGCCGCTGCAAACCGCGCAGCTTTGCTTGTTCGTGTTTTTGGGCTCGGTGGCGCTTGGCACGATCGCCGGCGGCCCGATCGGCGACCGCATCGGCCGCAAGCGCGTGATCCTGGTCTCCATTCTCGGCGTGCTGCCGTTCACGCTGGTGCTGCCGCATGTCGGGCTGGCCGCCACCGTGGCGCTCACGGTGCCGATCGGCCTGCTGCTGGCCAGCGCGTTCCCGGCGATCGTGGTGTATGCGCAGGAATTGCTGCCCGGCCGAGTGGGCATGGTCTCCGGCCTGATGTTCGGCATTGCGTTCGGCGCCGGGGGGGCGGGGGCCGCTTTGCTGGGGCAACTCGCGGATTTTGCGGGGCTGCGGATGGTGTATCTGCTTTGCTCGTTCCTGCCGCTGCTGGGTCTGCTGGCGCTGGCGCTGCCTGGCGTGCGGCACAGAACGGACCCGTAAAGCGCACCGGCGAGGGCGTACGAAACAAGCAAGGCTTTGTTCTTTCTTGAAAGAAAGAACCAAAGAGCTTTCGATTAACGAGCTAGGCTTGCTGCTTATCTCGACCGCAAAACCAACTCGCAGCCGGATGACTTCGTCCATGGCGGTGCGCGGCGGGTCTCGTGGGGGGCTTAGCACAAGGCACCTGCGCCGGCCTTCCATTACGCAAACGGAATGAATTGGGCGTGCGAAAGGCCTGACCGCGTTCAGGCGATTTCGAGACCGAGGTGGGTGGTGCC
>CAXUEX010000107.1:0-9953 GCA_964250215.1 uncultured Acetobacteraceae bacterium
GTCCCCCCCCCGGGCGGGCGCGCCCCCCCGGCCCCCCCGGGCGCTGGCGCGCCGGCAGGCGGGTTGCCAATGGGCCGGTTGCCCGGCCCGGTTCGCCTGTCCTGATCGAAGTCGGACCCACCGGACGCGCATCGCCTCCGGCTTCCCCGTCTTCCGCGCGCGGGCGGATGCCCATTGAACCCCTAGGGGTGCGTGCGGTCTTGGACAGGTTCGGGGATTGCTCCCCTGTCCGCCAGGCCGTTGCCGGTCCGGCGTATTGCGTTGCCTCAGCCTCCGATGCTGGCCACGTCCACGCGGACGCCGGGGCCCATGGTGGAGCTGAGGGAAATCTTTTGCAGATAGGTGCCCTTGGCGCCCGTGGGCTTGGCCTTCTGGATGGCATCGACGATAGCGCGCGCGTTCTCGGCCAGCTTCTCGGCGGCAAAACTGGCGCGGCCGATGCCGGCATGGACGATGCCCGCCTTTTCCGCCCGGAACTCCACCTGGCCCGCTTTGGCGGCCGAAACGGCGCCCTTCACGTCCATGGTCACGGTGCCCAGCTTGGGGTTGGGCATCAGGCCGCGGGGCCCGAGAATTTTGCCCAGTCGCCCGACCAGCGCCATCATGTCGGGCGTGGCGATGCAGCGGTCGAACTGAATGTCGCCGGCCTGGATCTTCTCGGCCAGATCCTCGGCACCCACCACGTCGGCGCCGGCGGCCTCGGCCTCGGCGGCTTTCGGCCCGCGCGCGAAGACGCCGACGCGCAGGGTTCGGCCGGTGCCGTTCGGCAGACTGATCAGCCCGCGCACCATCTGGTCGGCGTGGCGCGGATCGATGCCGAGATTCATCGAAATCTCGACGGTTTCGTCGAATTTGGCGCGCGCGTTCTGCTTGACCAGCGCGATCGCCTCGGGGAGCGGGTAGTTGCGCGCGCGATCGACGCTTTCGTGCGCGGATTTCAGGCGCTTGCCGAGCTGGGCCATGCGATCAGCCCTCCACTACGGTGAGGCCCATGGAGCGGGCCGAGCCGGCCAGCATGCGTACGGCGCCTTCCACGTCGCTGGCGTTCATATCGATCATCTTCTGCGCCGCGATCTCACGCAACTGGGCGATGGTCACGCGGCCGGCGGTTGCCCCTTTGCCCGGCGTGGTGCTGCCCGCGGTGACTCCGGCTGCCTTCTTGATAAAATAGGTGTTGGGCGGGGTTTTCGTGATGAAACTGAAACTGCGGTCGCCATAGGCCGTGATCACGATGGGCACCGGCATGCCGGGCTCCATGCTCTGCGTGCGGGCGTTGAATTCCTTGCAGAACTGCATGATGTTCAGGCCGCGTTGGCCCAACGCGGGGCCCACCGGCGGCGAAGGGTTGGCCTTGCCGGCGGGTATTTGCAACTTGATATAGCCGACGATCTTCTTCGCCACGATGGCCTCCTGCACACGCAGGCCCGTGGTGCAAACGACGAATAGGCGCCGGAGGGCCATGCGGCCTGCCGGAGCTTCCGTCTCCCACGTTCCTTGAACGAGGCGCGTGGGTAGTGGCGCCGGGCGGGATTGTCAACCCGCGTGGTTGCTTCACAATTGGCGGGGCGTGGACCACTCTGGCATTGGGGGCGCGCGCATGGCCGATAACATGCTGGGCGGGCTGCTGGGCGGCGAGGAGCAGCCGGACGATATCGAGAAGGCGGCGGATATCGCGCGCGCCGAGGCGACACTGGGCGCCGACGCGTTCGCCGCTGCCGTGGCGTTGCACCAGGCCGGCTACGGGCCAGAGGTGGCGGCCGAAACGGTTTCGTTCCTGCGCGCGCAACGCGAGCTGCTGTTGCACCAGGGCGCCCTGCTGCGGGCGCAATTGCACCATTTGAACGACGAGCAGGCGCTGCGCACGTCCATGATGCGCGGCCAGCGCACGGGGCTGCGCATCCGCGTGATGCTACAGGCCTTCACGGCGCTGGCGCTGAGTATCGCGGCCGGGGCGCTGCTGTGGATGGTGGTGCAGGCCGCCAATTCGCGATCCGTGGTGGTGGACGATTTCGCCACCCCGCCGGCGCTGGCCGCAACGGGCGTGAACGGCCGGACCGTGGCCACCGGCATCCTGGACACGCTGCGCCGGTTGCAGGCGGCGACGCGGGCCACCAGCGCCGGGCGGACCACGGTGGGGGCCTGGGCTTCCGACATCAAGGTCGCGGTGCCGGAGACCGGGCTTTCGATCGGCGAGATCGACCGGCTGCTGCACGCTCAGCTGGGCAACGACGAGCCGATCGACGGCGAACTGGTGCTGCTGAGCCATGACCAGGTGGCGCTGACGGTGCGCAGCCGGAATGTGCCGGCGCGGACATTCCGCGGCGCCGCCTCGGGCCTCGACCAGCTTACGCTGCAAGCGGCGGAATACGTGTATGGCCGGTCGCAGCCGGCGCGCTATGCGGTTTATCTGGTGCAGACCGGACGGTTCGAGGAGGCGCTGGCCTTCGTGCCGGATGCATTCGCGCGCGCTGAGAACGATCGGGAGCGGGCGTTGCTGGCCAATGACTGGGGCGCGGCCTTCGCCGGCGAGAACCGGCAGGCGCCGGCGTTGGAGAAATACCAGTTGGCCATGGCGCTGGTGCCGCGCCACTCGCCCGAGTGGTGGACCGCGTGGACCAACGTGATCAACGCCCGGATCGGCGAGGGCGAGGAGCGGATGTGGCAGGAAGGGCAAGCCTACCTGAACGAGGCGGCAGCGGCGCCCGTGGGGCAGCGGCCGAAGCTGCGGCTCGGCACCAACGCCTATGAAGCGGTGTGGGACCTGCCCGGCTTTCTCGCGGCCATCGAGGACGACGCGAAGCAGAACGGCGGCGCCGGTGCCACTTCGGTAATTGATGGGCCGGTGCTGGCCGACATCCACGCGCTGATGCACGACCCGGCGGCGGCGGCCCGAGCCATCGCCGCGAGCGATCCGGCCGATCCGATGACCGGCTTGGAGACCAAGCTTCTGGCCGGCTACGCGGCATTGGATCGGGGCGATCCGGCCGCCGCGGTGGCGCCGCTGCGCGCATACTATGTCGCGTGGCAGGGCGACCCGAACCTGCAATCGGCATATCCGGACACGCCTTGCTATCTGGGGCTGGCGCTTGGGCTGTCGGGGCAGCCAGCCGAGGCCGAAAAATTGTTCGCACGCATCGGCCCGTGGTCGCGTTGCACAGCGTTCCACGGCCAGGCGTTGGCGGCTGCCGGCGATGCAGCCGGCGCGGCGAAAGTGTGGGCGGCGGGGCTGCTCGCGGCGCCGGACCTGCCATTCGTGTATCTGGCGCGCGGCCAGGCGGCGCTGGCGGCGGGGAACTTGGCGTCGGCAGAGGCCGATTTCTCGACCGCGCACGCCAAGGCGCCGCATTTCGCCGACCCGTTAAAGGCATGGGGCGACGCGCTGGCCCGGCACGGCGACGCGCAGGGTGCCGCGGCGAAATACGCGCAGGCAAGGCGATACGCGCCGGCATGGGCGGCGCTGGCGCCGTGAAGCTGACCGGCGGCGGCACCGCGGCTGCCGCGGCTCCCGGCCCGCTTTCCGGCACGCTTCCGCTGGGTTGGCCGGCGCTGTTCTACGGCGTGCGGATGTGGGCGGCGGTGTGCCTGGCGCTCTACATCGCGTTCCGGCTGGAGCTGCAGAGCCCCTCCTGGGCCGGCACCACGGCGGCCATCGTGTGCCAGCCGGTGGTAGGGGCGAGCTTGCGCAAGGGGTGGTTCCGGATGATCGGCACCGTGATCGGCGCCGTGGCCATCGTGCTGCTGAGCGCCCTGTTTCCGCAGAGCCGCGTGGGGTTCCTGGTGGGGCTCGCGCTGTGGGGCGGCGCGTGCGCCATGACGGCGAGCCTGCTGCGCAACTTCGCCTCGTATGCGGCGGCGCTGGCTGGCTACACGGCGGCGATCGTGGCGGGCGACACGCTGGGCGATGTGGGTGGCGCGAGCGCCACCGTGTTCGATTACGCGGTCTTGCGGGCGACAGAGATCGGCATCGGCATCGCGAGCGGCACGGCGGTGCTGGCATTGACCGATCTCGGTGGCGCGCGGCGGGCACTGGGCGAGATGCTGGCGGGAATGGCGTTCCAGACCCTGGCCGGGCTCTGCGGCGCGCTGGGGCCCGCAGCGCCGCCGGATGCGGCACGCGCGCCGCGGCGGGCGCTGCTGCTGCGGGCCGCCGGGCTTTCGGTGGCGCTGGATCAGGCGGCCGGGGAGATTTCCAGCCTGCCCTTCCGGCCGCGCGTGTTGCAGCTTTCGGTGCAAGGCATCTTTCGCACGCTGTCGGCCTGGCGCCTGGCCGCGACGCATCGGTTCACGCACCCCGAGGTGAGCACTGCCGGATTGCTGGATTGTCTGCCGGCCCGGCTGCGATGGCTGGCGTCACATGGCAGGTGGGAAGACAATGCTCTGGCGTTACGGCATGATTGCCTGCTTGCCACGCGCGCGCTGCTGCGCCGGCCCACGGGCGATGTTTCCGGCAGGCTGCTGACCGATGCGTTGGCCGGCGGTCTGCTGGGGATACGTCAGGCGCTGCTGGGCGTGGCGCTGCTGACGCGGCCGGGCGGGATCGCGGTGCGGGCGCGGCCGGCGCGGGCCGGCCCGCCCGATCTGCTGCCGCCGCTGCTGAACGGCGTGCGCGCGTTCCTCACGATCGGGGCCGCGGAACTGTTCTGGGTGGTCACGGCCTGGCCGGGCGGGATGTCGATGGTGGTGTTCGCCGCCGTTGTGGTGACGCTGTTCGCGCCGCAGGCGGAGGGGGCCTTTGGGCAGACCTGGCGCTTCCTGCTGGGCAGCGTGGCCACCGCGGTGCTGGCCGCCGTGATCGCGTTTGCGGTGCTGCCGCAGCAGACCGGGTTTGGCGGATTCTGTTTTGGTATCGGCTTGGTTCTGGTGCCCGCCGGCGCGCTGGCGGGGCAGGCTTGGCAGCAGCCGGTATTCGTCGCCCTGGCCAGCAATTTCATTCCGCTTCTGGCGCCAGCCAACCCGATGACGTACGATCCGGGCAGGTTTTACAATTCGGCGTTGCCGATCGTGCTGGGCGTCGCGCTGGCAGCCCTGTCGTTCAAGCTGATGCCGCCGCTACCGCCCGCTTGGCGGGCGCGGCGGCTTCTGGCGCTGGCGTTGCGCGATCTGCAGCTTCTGGCCGGCGACAGCAGGTTTGTTTCCGTGAGCGCGTGGGAAGGCCGGCAGAACACGCGGTTGTCGGCAATGCCGGAAGCCGCAGCGCCGGTGCAGCCCGCGCGACTGGTCGCGGCCATGGCGGTGGGCAGCTCGGCGATCCGGCTGCGGGCGGCGGCGGCGCGGTTGCACGCCAGCCCGGCGCTGGAAAGCGCGCTGCACGCGCTGCGGACGGGCCGAAGCCGGGAGGCGATCGCGAATCTGGCCGCGTTCGATGCGACGGTGGAAGCCCTGCACGGGGCAAGCGGCGCGAACGAGCGGTTGCGGCAGCGAGCGCGGGCGAATTCTCTGGTGATCGCCGAATCGCTCGCGGTGCACGGCGACTATTTCGATGCGCATGGAGGTTGAGCGGCAATGCGCTTTGCGGAGGTGAACGTGCTGGGCGTGTATGTGGCGCCGATCGCGCCGATGCTGCTGCTCGCGTGGCTGCTGATGCTGCCGCTTCGGCGTGCCGCCGATTATTTCGGACTGTTCCGCTTCGTGTGGCACCCGGCGCTGTTCCTGTGCGCCGCCTATGTGATCGTGCTGAGCGCGATCGTGCTTCTGGCCGGCGGCGTGTTCGGCTGATGCCGGACGTCTCGCCCATGCCCCGCGCCCAAGCGGTGCCGGCGGTGACACGGCTGCGCGCGCTGCCGGTGCTGGTGACGCTGATTGCGGTGGCGTTGGCGGGTGGTCTGGGCTCGGCGATGTGGGCCGCCTATGTGGCCGCGCCGTGGACCCGGGATGGCACGGTGCTGGCCTATGTGGTGACGATCGCACCGCAGATTTCCGGTTTGATCACGAAACTGCCGGTGCACGACAACCAGTTCGTGCACCGCGGCGATCTGCTGGCGGTGATCGACCCCACCGACTATGCGCTGGCGGTTGCGCGGGCCGAGGCGACGGCGGACCAGGCGCGGCTGAACGCGCAGAATGCTCGGCGCGAGGCGGAGCGGCGGGCGCAACTGACGACACTGGAAACCTCGGTGGAGGAGAAGCAGCGCTATCAGACCACCGCGGCGGCCGACGACGCCGCCGCGCGTCAGGCCGATGCGGCCTTGGCGGCCGCAAGGGTGAACTTGGAACGAACCACATTGCGCTCGCCGGTGAATGGCTACGTGACGAACCTTCTGCAGCAGCAGGGGAATTACGCGAATGTGGGCGAGAGCCTGATTTCCGTGGTGGATGCGGATTCCTTCTGGGTGGCAGGCTATTTCGAGGAGACGAGCCTGGCGCGCATCCATGAAGGCGACCCGGCGACGGTGAAGCTGATGGGGTATCGGGCGACCATCCGCGGCCATGTGGACAGCGTGGCCCGCGGCATTGCGGTGGCGAACGTGCAGCCGGGTGGCGGCGGCCTGGCGACGGTGAACCCGATTTTCACCTGGGTGCGGCTGGCGCAGCGGATTCCGGTGCGTATCCATATCGATCGCGTGCCGCCCGGGGTGCGGCTGGTGGTGGGGCAGACCACGAGCGTGCAGATCGACGAGCGGTAAACCGGGCGATGGCTGTTACGGCACTAGATCGAACAGCGTGCCGCCGTTGGTGCTGCCTCCAGCGGCGGTGGTGCCCAACAGCATGAGATCGCTGGTGACAATCAGCGGGCTGGATGGGTGATCCCCGTCGGCGCCGCCGAACGTGTAGAGCGTATGGAGCTGCCAACTCGGATTGGTGCTGGTCGGTGCCAGGAGCTCGAAGACCGTGCCGTGGTTTTTCGAGGTTGTGCCGTACAGGTTGCCGTATTGATCGAGCGCGAGCGCGTTCAGCGGATAAGCGCCGTCGCCTTGGCCTTCGAAGGTGTAGAGTTTCGTGTAGGCCCATCTGCCCTGGCCGCTGGCGGGCGGGGTGAGGCTAAAGATGTTGCCGTACTGATCCTTTGTGCCGTTTTGCGTCTGCTTGCAAGGGCCGTATATCGTGCCGTCCGCGCCTTGGATGAGCTGGCCGATGCCGTCGGCGCATTCGTTCCTGCCGGAGAATTGGTGGATCAGCGAGAAATGCCAGAGGGTCTCGTGCGGCGCGGGCGGGGAGAGCTGCCAGACGGGGGTTGGGAAAGCCTTGCCGTTGGATGAGGCGATCGCGGTGCCGTAAAGCGCGCCCGAGGCGCCGAGCAGCATGGGTTGCGTGGGATAGATGCCGTCCGCCTTGCCCTGGAAGCTGTAGAGCAGCTCCTCCGACCATTTTGTATGGATAGAATTCAGCGGATGGAAGCGGACGATGCTGCCGTAACCGCCCTGATTGGTGCCACCGCTAGGGAACAGCGCGAACACGTCACCATTCGTGGCGACGTTCACCGGCGCGTTCGGATAGCAGCCTTTGTTGTTGTTGTTCAGATTGGCGAGCGGCGCGGCGGCGTATTGGCCGGAAGCTGCCTGTGTGAGCCGGAAGACCGAACCGCAACCGTAATTTTCGCCGATGCGATTGGCACCCGTGGCGCCGAAGAACTGGGCGGGTGTGCCGCTGAGGCCACCCGCATAGATGCCTACCGCGCCGGGGGCGAAGCGCCAGAGCACGCTGAATCCCGTGCCGGCGCTGGTGAACCGGAAGCGATAGACCTGCCCATAACCGCCGGCTTGGCTGACGCCATAGAACACATCGTAGCCATTCTGGGAGGCGAGAACCAGGCTGCCGCCGGGCGCGGTGCCGGGCAGGAACGTGTGGAGCGTGGTGAGCGTGCCGGAAACGGCGGGCGTGGCGAGCAGCATCGGTAGAGCGGCATAGAGCGGAAGCTTCATGACACGGACCCTGCCCAAACTTTGTGCGGTAGCGTATCATGGGCTGCCATGCCGATCTATGACGATTGCGTGAATAGCCCGAGTGCCACTGCGTGGCGGGTCGCACGCATGCGGGCTGTGCACCAGGTGCGCGATGGCAGCACGATCTTTGCCGACCCGTTTGCGCTGCGAATCGTTGACGGCGCGGCCGAGCCTGACGCGGCGGAGACGCCGCAATCGGCGCGCTATCGCGCGTTCATCGCAGCGCGCAGCCGGGTGGCGGAGGATGCGCTGCGAGCGGCGCGGGCGCGCGGTGTGCGGCAGGTGGTGGTGCTGGGGGCCGGGCTGGACACCACCGGGCTGCGGCATGGCGCGGCGGTGGACGTTTTCGAGGTGGACCGGGCGGCGATGCAGCATTGGAAGCGCGCGCATTTGGCGCGTGTGGGGATTTCGCCGCCAGCCGGGTTGCGATTCGTGCCCGTGGATTTCGAGCGCGACGATCTGGGGGAAGCGCTGGCGGCGGCGGGAATGCGCGCGGATTTGCCGGTGTTTTTCGTGTGGCTGGGCGTGGTGCCGTATCTGACCTCGGCGGCAATTCGGAAAACCCTGCGGTTTGCGGCGGAATTTCCCACGGCGGAGATCGTTTTCGATTACGCCTGCCACGCGGCTGGGTTGCCGCCGGAGATGCGCGCGTTCATGGAGCAGCGCGCAGCCGCGGTGGCGGCGCTGGGCGAGGCGTGGGTGAGTTATTTCGAGCTCGACCAGATGGCGGCGATGCTGAGAGATGCAGGGTTCTCGCGGGTGTGCGATTGGGATGCGGTGGAATTGCTGACGCGCTTCGGCTGCGAGATGCCGGCGGGGTCGCGTTCGGCGGGGCGCATCGCGCACGCAGCCCGAAATGAGTGAAAGTTTTTTGCTTCTTTCTTTCAAGAAAGAAGAACTTTCTTTCTGTTTCAATACTCAAACTGATAAGAAAGCCCGATGCTGCTCCCTGGATCGTTATCCGGCGTGGCACCCTGGGTGCTTCCCCCCGTGCCCAGCGTGGATTGCAGTTTCAGGTGACGCGTGAGATCTACCTGCACCTGCGCTTGCGTGCCGCCGGCGCCCGAGGTAGCCTGCTTGGCGCCGACATACACACCGGGCGCGACGTAGCGACCAGCCTGCACGCTGGCGCCAGCACCGTTCGTGCCACCGCCAATCGAGAGCCGATCGAGGCCGAGACCTTTGCGGATGGAGCCGAGCGGGCCTTCGCCGCCGCCGGTCAGCCCAGAGATTTCCGCCAGCGCCGCGCCGATTTCGGCAATCTGCAACGGGCTCAGGCTCGACATGCTCTGGCCGAACAGCAAATGGGCGAGCACTTCGTCCTGCGGCAGATCGGGCACGCTGGAGAGCGCGATCTTTGGCGCGTCGGCGTAACCGGTGATTTTCAGCGTGGCGGTGATGCCGCCTTGGAAACTATCGGCTTCAAAATCGAGCGTGGGATCTATTTTGCCGGTGACGCCGGCGCCGTTGAAACTCACTTCGCCCTTGGTGAATTGCAGCGTGGTGCCGGCGAGCGAGAATTCGCCGCGGCGCATCTCGAAGCCGCCGGAGATTTGCGGCGTGGTGCTGGTGCCGCGCACATGCACCGTGCCGCCAAGCTCGGCATCCAGGCCGTGGCCGCGCACGAACACGGCGCTGGGCGCATCAAGATCAATCGCCAGGCGAACGATCGAAGGCGGCGCGGGCGGCGCCGGCGGCGGCGGCTTTTCGCCCGCGCGGCGCACATTCAGCACGGCGACCGAGGGCGGCAGGCTGTCGGGGATGTTGATGTCGGCGCGGCGAAGCTTTACGCGCCCGGCGGCATCCAACGTGCCTTGCGCCTGGCCATGCACCGAAAGATCGGCATCGAGCGTGGCGGTGAGCAGATCGCTGGCGAGCGGGCGGGCGTTGTTGGCGGTAAGGTGCAAATCGACCGGCATGGGCGACGCGATGCCGATGGTGCCGCTGGCGCCGAGCGTGCCGGGGCCGGCGCGGCCGGTGAATTGCGCGATGCGGATGGTGTTCCCGGCGGCTTCGATGCGGGCCGCTATATCGGTGATGTGCAGGCCCTGCGCGTAATCCTGCACTTCGCCG
>CAXUEX010000108.1:0-9834 GCA_964250215.1 uncultured Acetobacteraceae bacterium
CGAAGGTGCCCAGCCTGAACATCCGCCGCAGCATCCCGCCCAGCGCCACCGCCGAACTCCGCCACGCGCCCGCGGAAAAATCCGGCTCGCGCAGATAATCGCCGGCGCTGCCGACCGGCATTCCGGCAGCCACGCCCGCGAAATCCACCCGCAAGCTGCGCGCCGCCCGCATCCCGTGCGCCTCCCAACCCGCCGCGTCCACGCGCTCGCCGCCGCCCAGCCGCAGCAGCATCATGCAGCTTTCGCCACCCTTGCGCGTCACCGTCACCAGCGCGCGCGTGGCAAAGCCGGCAGCGGAGCAGGGTGCCTTCGTGCCGCGCAATGTTCCGCTCTCGTCCAAAAGCAGCGGATCGTCCGCCAGATCCGTCACCCACAGCCCGAACAGTTCGCCGCCGCAGGCATCGCACGCCGCCTGCCGAACCGCCGCATCGCTGCCGTAGCGCACAATCAGCCGCAGCGCGTTCACGTGCGCCTCGAAAACCCGCCCGAGCGAAACATTGCCGCTCCCCAGCCAGCGCAACGCCTGCATCAGCGCCATGGCACCCGCCGGTTCCGTGCCCATGCCCAGCCCGCCCAGCGCCTCCGGCAAGGGCGCCGCCAATGCCGCCAGCTCGCGCAACTGGGCCAGATCCTCCACCGGAAACGCGCCCGCTGCATCCAGCACCGGTGCCCGGCGCTGCATTTCCGGCACCAGACGCGCCAGCCCGGCCAGAAATTGCCGGCGGCGGCCGGCCAGCCCGGCGGCAACCTCTTGCGATCGCATCGGCCGCGGCAACGCAGCGCGCCCGCCCCGCGTTCCCAGCCGTCGCAGGATAGCGGAGAGCGCAGTGGCAGAAACAAACCGCGATTTCCTGTCGGCGGACGCGCTGCCCGAAGAAGGCGGTGTGCGCGAAGTGGAACTCGCCGGCGAAAAATGGCTGCTCGTGCGCGACGCTGCCGGCCTCCGCGCGCTCACCGCCACATGTCCCCATGCCGGCGCGCCATTGGCCCAAGGCGTGCGCAACGGCGACCGGCTGGTCTGCCCCTGGCACAAAGCCACTTTCTGCCTGCGCACCGGCCGCGTGCTGGAACCGCCGGCGCTCGATGCGCTGCCAATGCGCCCCGCCCGCATCGAAAACGGTCGCATCCGTCTCGAGCCTGCCGCGTCCCCGCCCAAGCCCGCCATCCGCACCGGCGATGCCCGGTGCTTCGTCATCGCCGGCGCGGGCGCCGCGGGCGCCATGGCGGCGCAAACCTTGCGGGAGGCCGGCTTCGGCGGAAAGCTGCTGCTGCTCGATGTCGCCAATCGCGTGCCCTACGACCGCACGCTGCTCAGCAAGTATCATCTCTCGGGCGAAAAGGGCGCGGAGAAATCGCCGCTGCAGCCGCAATCCTGGTGGCGCGCGCAGCACATCGAGCGCCGCACCGCCGAAATCACGAAGCTCGATGCACCTGCGCGGCGCATCGAGTGCGGGTCAGAAACGATTGCCTACGATGCCGCGCTGATCGCCACTGGCGCGCGCCCCATCCAGCCGGATCTGCCGGGCGCGAGGCTGCCAAACGTGTTCCTGCTGCGCAGCCGCGCCGATGCCGATGCGCTGCTCGCCGCCGCCGAACGCAGCAGCACCGCCGCGGTGCTCGGCGCCAGCTTCATCGGCATGGAAGTCGCCGCCAGCCTGCGCGAGCGCGGCCTCGACGTCACGGTGATCGCGCAACAATCCGTGCCGTTCGAAAAAACGCTCGGCCGCGAGGTCGGCCACGCCTTCGTCCGGTTGCACGAAAAACGCGGCGTGCGGTTCCGTCTGCAAACCGAAGTGGAACGCATCGAACCCGCCGGCGTGTGCCTGCGCGTCGGCGAGACGGTCGCGGCCGATCTCGTGGTCATCGGCTTCGGCGTGCGCCCGGCCACCGGCTTCGTGCACGGCATCGCGCTGCAACAGGATGGCGGCATCGCCGTGGATGCCGAATTGCACGCGGCCGAAGCCCTATGGGCCGCCGGCGACGTGGCCGCGTTTCCGCTGCCAGGCAACGGCCCGCGCATCCGCGTGGAACATTGGCGCGTGGCGCAGCAGCATGGCCGCATCGCCGCGCTGAACATGCTCGGCGCGCACGAGACATACACCGCCCCGCCGCTGTTCTGGACGATCCAATACCGCAAACGCCTCGATTACATCGGCCACGCCGCGGAATGGGACCACATCGAGCTGCACGGCGATCCCGAAAAACCCGAATTTCTCGCCTACTACCTGAAGAACGGCACGGTCGCCGCCGCCTGCGGCATGGATCGCGACCGCGATATGGCGGCACTGGCCGAATGGATGCGAGATCGCAGCTGCCTCGCGCAGGCAGAACTCGGCCACGCGCCCGCGGAAAAGCTGGCCTCGCCGCAACCTACATCAGCTTGTCCAGCGTGATCGGCAACGTGCGCACGCGCTTGCCAGTTGCGTTGTAAACCGCGTTCGCCACCGCCGCGCCCACTCCCGTGATGCCGATCTCGCCGATGCCCCGCAAGCCGCCCGGCGAATGGGGATCCGGAATATCGGTCCACATCACCTCGATGTGCGGCACGTCCATGTGCACCGGCACATGGTATTCGGCGAGCGATGGGTTAGTGATCCGTCCGCTGCGCTCGTCGAACTGCGCTTCCTCCATCAGCGCCAAGCCAAGCCCCATGATGATACCACCGCGAAACTGGCTGGAAGCGGTACGTGCATTCAGGATGCGCCCGGTGTCGAAGGACCCGAGAAAACGCGAAACCCGTATCTCGCCGGTGTCCTCGTTCACCCGCACCTCGCAGAACTGCGCGCCGAACGAATGCATCGAATGCTGCTTCATCTCCTCGGGCGGCGGCGCTTGCGCCTCCGCCGCCAGCTCGCTCCGCCCGGCGCGTTTCAGGATGGCGGCATAGCTTTCAAAACGGTCCGGCACTCCCACCTGGCCTAGCCCGCCGCCGCGCGATTCCACCTCCGCCGGCTGCAACCCCGCAAGCGGCGAGGAATTGCCCGCAAGCTGTAGCAGTTCCGCCACCAGAACATCATAGGCAGCCGCCACCGCCGCCACGATCGATGCGCTCTGCGAAGATCCACCGGCAACCGTGCCGCTCGGCAGCGCCGTGTCGCCGTATTCGAAAATCACCTGTTGCGGCAACAGCCCTAGCCGTTCGGCCGCGTGCTGCGCCTGCACCGTGGCCGTGCCCATGCCCATCTCATGGCTCGCCATCTGCACCACCGCGCCCTCAGCGGTCAGCCGGATGCGCGCCGCCCCGCCCGGCATCCGGAAATACGGATAGGTCGCGGTCGCCACGCCCATGCCGATCCGCCACGCACCGTCCCGCCGCACCCCCGGAATCGGGCTGCGCTCCGCCCAACCGAACCTTGCCGCGCCGCGTTGGTACGCCTCCAGGATGTTGCGGGAGGAAAACGCCAGGCCGGATGTTGGGTCCTTTTCGGGCTCCATCCGACGGCGCAGCTCGATGGGGTCCAGCCGCATCGCTTCGGCCAGCTCGTCCACCGCGCATTCCAGCGCGAACGTGCCAATGCTTTCGCCGGGCGCGCGCATGAACGTGTTGGCCAGCATGTCCAGCTCCACCACCATCTGCGAAAGCTTGATGCTGTCGGCTGCGTACATGTGGCGCGCCGGAAACGTGAACTGTTCCGGCATCGCATTGTGTGCTGTCATCGCCGCCACGCCCGTGTGGATCAGCGCCGCCAGCCGGCCATCCGCCCTGGCACCCAGCGCCACCCGCTGTTCCGTGCAGGTGCGGCCGCCCACCACGCGGAACACGCTCTCCCGCGAAAGCGCCATGCGCACCGGCCGGCCGCTCGTCCGCGCCGCCGCCGCCGCAAGAATCTGATGGTCCCACAGGCATTTGCCGCCGAACCCGCCGCCCACATAGGGCGAAATCACGCGCACGTCCGCGGCGTCCATCGCGAAAACCTGCGCCAGCGTCCAGGCGGTGGCATTCACGAGTTGCGAGGCGTCGTGCACCACAAGCCGGTCGTCTTCCCAGAACACCGTGCAGGCGTGCGGTTCGATCGCATTGTGGTTGTGCCGCGGCGTGCAATAGGTCTGATCCACCCGGAACGCCGCGCCCGCCAGCGCGGCTTCCGCGTCGCCGACCGCCACGCAAGCCGGCTCACCCAGCACATTGTCGGGCGGGTGCGCCGAGCCTTTCGCCGTTTCGAACACCGTTGCCGCCGGCGCCGGCACATACTGCACGCGCACGAGCGAAGCCGCGTGGTCCGCCTGCTCCTGCGTCTCGGCAAGCACCACCGCCACCGGCTGGCCGTTCCAGTTCACCTCCGCATCCTGCATCACCGGCAGGTCGCTCGGTGCCGCGGCCAGCGGCGCCGTCAGGAACAGCGGCGGCGGCCGCATCCGTGGCGCGTTGCGATACGTCATCACCAACGCCACACCCGGCGCCGCTTCTGCCTCCGCCACGTCCAGCGTGTCGATCCGGCCGCGCGCCACCGTGCTGTGCACCAGCGCGGCATATAGCAGGTTCGGCAGCTTCACTTCCGCCGCGAAGCGGGCGCGCCCCGTAACCTTCAGTTGGCCGTCCACGCGCGTAACCGGCGCGCCGATGGCGCCGTGCTTGCCGCTAAGCGGATCCGGTGCCCCGGCCGGGCGCCAGGTGGCGTGCGCCCGCGCGTCCAAGGGCGCACTCATGGCGCGGCCCCCCCGGCAAGTTCGCGCAACGTCGCCGCAACCACGCGCTTTGCCAGTTCGATCTTGAAACTGTTCTGCGGCAGCCCCGCGGCGTCCTTCAGCTCGGCATCGGCCGCAGCGCGAAAACTCGGCATTGTGGCCGGCGCACCGCGCAATGCCGCCTCCGCCTGCCACGCGCGCCAAGGCTTGGGCGCAACGCCGCCCAGCGCCAAACGCACGTCCCGCACCGTGCCGTCCGCCGCCACTTCCAGCGCCACCGCCACGGAAACAAGCGCGAAAGCATAGCTCGCCCGGTCCCGCACCTTGCGATACGTGGCGTGCTGCCCGAACGCGAGCGGCGGCAGCTCCACCGCCGTGATTAGCTCGCCGCCGCCCAGTTCCGTCTCCCGATCGGGCCGATCGCCGGGCAGGCGATGCAGGTCGGTCAGTTTAACGGTGCGCGGCCCCTCCGGGCCCTGCACATGCACAATCGCGTCGTACATCGCCAGCGCCACGCACATGTCGGAGGGATGCGTGGCGATGCAGGATGGCGAGGCGCCGAGAATGGCGTGGTTGCGATGGAAACCGCCGATCGCGTCGCACCCGTCGCCCGGCGCGCGCTTGTTGCAGTGCGCGGCGTCATCGTAGAAATAGGCGCAGCGGGTGCGCTGCAGAATATTCCCGCCCACCGTCGCCATGTTGCGAATCTGCCCGCTGGCGCCCGCAAGAATAGCGCGCGACAAGGCCGGAAACCGCGTTCGCACCGCCCGGTCGCTCGCCACGTCCGTATTCGTCGCACCCGCGCCAATCCGGATGCCGCCATCCTCGAGCGCCTCGATGCGCCGCGAAATGCCGGTCACGTCCACCAGCGATTCCGGCCGCTCCACCGTCTCGCGCATCAGGTCCACCAGATTGGTGCCGCCCCCGAGATAGCGGGCGCCCGCAAGCTGGCCCAGCCGCACCGCCTCGGCCGCGTCGGACGCGCGCGCGTAGCTCAGCGGGGTCATGCGCCCGCCCCTGCCGGCGCCAGCGTCGCCACCGCGTCGATAATCCCATTATACGCGCCGCAGCGGCACAGATTGCCGCTCATCCGCTCCCGCAGCTCGTCGCCATCCAGCACAATGCTCTCCGCGCCCAAATCGCGGGTGAGAACGCTCGGCACGCCGCGCTCCGCTTCGTCCAGCATCCCCAGCGCCGAGCAGATTTGCCCAGGCGTGCAATATCCGCACTGAAACCCATCGTGTTCCAGGAACGCCCGCTGCAACGGATGCAACTCGCCCGCCGCGCCCAGCCCCTCCACCGTGGTAATGGCCTGCCCCTGATACTGCACCGCCAGCGCCAGGCAGGAATTGATGCGTACGCCGTCCACCAATACGGTGCACGCGCCGCATGCGCCCTGGTTGCAGCCCTTTTTCGTGCCGAACAGGCCCAGATGGTCGCGCAGAAGGTCCAGTAGGGACGTGCGCAGGTCGAATTCGGCATCCACCTGCCTGCCGTTGATCGAAAACTGCATCTCGCCTCCCGCATAAGCCGCCGCCAGGCCAAGCCCGGTCCCCGCCCTCAACGATGCGGCCGGCCGAAGGTTGATTCCGGCCTCAACGCCGCCCGAACAGCGCCAGCAAGATCTCCACCGCGATCAGCGCCACCACCAGCGCCTCCATGAACCCGGCCCGCCCGCTCGCCGCCTCGTCGTACAGCGCCGCATACGTGTCGCGGATGATCGCAAGCTTCCGGTCCACCGCGTCGCTCACCGGCTGCACACGGAACAATTCCAGCGCCGCGGCATACACGCGCGCCAGGTAAACGTCCTCCGTCACCTGCAACGCGTTGTCCACCTTCTCGGTCAGTTCCGTCACTTCCGCCACCAGCGCATACAGCCGCCGCGCCAGGCTGGCGAAGCGCCGCGGCCCGCGGCGCCAGCTTCGCGTCGCCTCCACAAGATCGTACATCCGCGGCAGCTCGGCATCCAGCAGCTCGTCGTAATACCGCATCTCCAGCAACTGCGCGTTCGCCACTTCCAGCACGTCCGCCACATCCGTGTCGCGCCGCGGTTCGTAGATGAAGGCGCGATCCCAGGTCAGCACCACCAGATCGTCGGTGTAATAACTGAACCGCCGGCTCAGCAGATCGGCCCGCGCGCCATCTGCCAGCCGCCGAACCTCGCCCGAAAGCAGCGGCACCAGATCGATCTCCGTGCCGATCGCCGCCGCCGAAACCGGCTCGGTAAAGCCGTGCACCGTGGTGATCAGGTAATCCTCTTCCAGCCCCGATTGCGCCGGCCGGTCCAGCGCCGGACCGATCGCCGCCAGCAACGGCGCCAGCGCCGCCTGCCACGCTGGATCGCCCTCGGCCAACTGCATCGCGTTGGTCAGCGCTGCCAGCGCCGGCCAGTCCAGCCCGTCCGCCGGCACCCGCAGCGCCAGCGTGATCACGCCGAAAATATACAGCCGCGCCGTAGCCGCCGCTTCCACCGCGCCACCCGGCAGTTCCAGCCGCAGCGGCGGCAGCGAAAGCCCCAGCGGCGGATCGCCGAAACTCACGGCCTTCGGCGGCGTGCCCGTCAGCCGCGAACGCGCGCCCGGCCGCGCCCAAAGCGCCTCGGCGCGGGTCAGATCGATCGCATTGGCCACGTCGAACAGGCGCATCGCCGTGACATGGCCGGTCTCCACGATGGGCATGGCAAATCTGTGCCGGGGTGGCTCACGGCCGGCAAGGAGGGACTTTCCTTTTGTCAATTTGGCTTTACAGTCCGGCTGTATGTTGGCGTTGACACCTCGACCGCACGCGGTGGTGATCGGCAGCGGCTTCGGCGGCTTGGCGGCTTCCATCCGGCTCGGCGCGCGCGGCTGGCGCGTGACTGTGCTGGAACGGCTGGATCAGCCCGGCGGCCGCGCCCGTGTCTTCCGGCAAGACGGTTTCACCTTCGATGCCGGCCCCACCGTCATCACCGCCCCGTTCCTACTCGAAGAGCTCTGGGCCATGTGCGGCCGCCAACTCGCCGACGACGTGGCTTTGGTGCCGATCTCGCCGTTCTACCGCATCCGCTTCGATGACGGAACCAGTTTCGACTACACCGGCGATCCGGACCAGATGCGCCGCGAAATCGCCCGCTTCTCGCCCGACGACGCGGCCGGCTACGACCGCTTCATGGCCGCCAGCGCCGCCATCTACCGCACCGGCTTCGAGGAGCTGGGCGACGTGCCGTTCGACCGCTGGACCGATATGGCGCGCGTCGCCCCCGGCCTGCTGAAGCACCAGGCCTGGCGCAGCGTCTATGGCTTCGTCTCGCGCTTCATCGACGACGAACGCATCCGCACCGTGCTGAGCTTCCACCCGCTGCTGATCGGCGGCAATCCGTTCCGCGCCAGCGCGATCTATGCACTCATTGCGCACCTGGAACGGGCGCACGGCGTGCATTTCGCCATGGGCGGCACCGGCAAGCTGATCACCGGCATGGTGGGGTTGATCGAAGGCCAGGGAGGCAAGCTGCGCTGCAATGCGGATGTGCAACGGATCCGCGTCGAACGAGGCCGCGCCGTCGGCGTGCAGCTCGCCGACGGCGAACGCATCGCGGCCGATATCGTGGTCTCCAACGCCGACAGCGCATGCACGCACGGCCATCTGCTGCCGCCCGAACACCGCACCGAATGGTCCAATCGCCGGCTGGCCCGGGCGCGCTATTCCATGGGCCTGTTCGTCTGGTATTTCGGCACGCGAAAAAAATACCCCGATGTGGCCCACCATTCCATCCTGCTCGGCCCGCGCTACCGCGGCCTGCTGCGGGATATCTTCGATCGCCGCTCGATGGCCCAGGATTTCTCGCTGTATCTGCACCGCCCCACCGCCACCGATCCCTCGCTGGCGCCGCCGGATTGCGATGCGTTCTACGTGCTCTCGCCAGTGCCGCATCTGGGCGGCGGCGCGGATTGGTCCCACCTCGCGGAAAATTACCGCCGCGCCATCGAACACCATCTGGAACAAACAATGCTGCCGGGATTGCGCGAAGCCGTGATCACCTCGCGCGTCATGACGCCGCAACATTTTCACGACGAGCTGCGCTCGGTGAACGGCGCCGGCTTCGGCCTGGAACCGGTGCTCACGCAAAGCGCCTGGTTCCGGCCGCACAATCGCAGCCGCATCGCCAATCTCTTTCTGGTCGGCGCCGGAACGCACCCCGGCGGCGGCGTGCCGGGCGTGCTGAGTTCGGCGCGCGTGTTGGATCGCGTGGTGGGGGAAGCTTCGGCCTATGTCTGATGCACGGGAATGTGCCGAGCTGCTGTGCTCGGGATCGCGCAGCTTCCATGCCGCCTCGCGCGTGCTGCCCAGGCGCGTGCGGCGCGATGCGGCGGCCCTCTATGCGTTCTGCCGCGTCGCCGACGATGCCGTGGATGCCGCAGCCATCTCCGCCGACGCCGCCGTCGATCGCCTGCGTGAGCGTCTGGCGCGCATCTATGCCGGAAGGCCGGAACCCATCGCCGCCGATCGCGCCTTCGCCGAAGTGGTTGAAGCGCACGCCATCCCGGCCGCACTGCCCGAAGCGCTGCTCGATGGGTTCGCCTGGGATGCCGCCGGCCGGCGCTATGCCGATTTCGCCGCGCTGCAGGATTACGCCGCGCGCGTGGCTGGCAGCGTCGGCGCCATGATGGCCATCGTCATGGGCGCCTCCGGCACCGCCACGCTGGCCCGCGCGTGCGAACTCGGCGTGGCCATGCAGCTCACCAACATCGCCCGCGACGTCGGCGAGGATGCGCGCGCCGGCCGCCTCTATCTGCCCATGGATTGGCTCGGCACCGCCGGCATCGACGCCGAAGAGTTCCTGGTCCGCCCAAGGCACTCGCCGGCACTCGGCTACGTCATCCGGCGGCTGCTCGACGAAGCCGATTTCCTCTACATGCGCGCCGCCTCCGGCATCGGCGACCTGGCCGCGGATTGCCGCCCCGGCATTCACGCGGCCAGGCTGCTGTATCGCGCCATCGGCCATGCCGCCGGGGCGCGCGGCTTCGATCCCGTGGCGCGGCGCGCGGTGGTGCCGGCCAGCACGAAGCTTTGGCTGGTGGGTCGCGCCTTGGCCGCAAGCCTGCCGCTGCCGGCCAGGCGCGCCGAAGATGCGCTGCCCGCCATCCGCTATCTCGTGGAAGCGGTGCCGGCGCGGGGGGGGGCCCCCCCCCCCCCCCCCCCCCGCCCGGGGGCCGGCGCCACCCCGCCCGG
>CAXUEX010000109.1:0-9814 GCA_964250215.1 uncultured Acetobacteraceae bacterium
GCCGCCGCTGTGGCAGGTGCCGCAACCGCTCGGCCAATACGGCCGCGCTGCCCAGCCGGCGCGTTGGATCGCCGTCGCAAGCCGCCGCGATATCCTGCCGCAGCAGTGGATCGGCGACCCGGCTTTCCCAACCCGGCGCGAGCGGGGCCGCCAGATCGCCCACCACGAGCTGGAACAGCACCACGCCGAGCGCAAAGATGTCGCCCTGCACGGTAGGGGTGCGCCCGGCCAGCAGTTCCGGCGCGCGATAGGGCAGCGTGAAGCTGCTGTCGGTTTCCTCCACTGTGGGCAGCCTCGTGATGCCGAAAGCGTCGAGCTGCGCCGGATCCAGCACGCGGCCGCTGCCGAAATCGGCTAGCCGGATGCGCGGCTCGCCCGCCGCGTCGCGCCAGATCAGCACGTTGCCGGGTTTCAGGTCACGGTGCAGCACGCCCATGCCGTGTGCCGCAGCCAGCGCCTCGGCGATTTCAGCCACCAGCGCTACCCGGGTTTCCATCGACAGGGCAGCCGCGCCGCCGCAAGCCGCCAGGAACTGCGCCAGATTGCCTTCGGCGCTCCACTCGGTCTCAAGGAAGTAGGGCGGCTCTTCCAGATTGGCGGCCAGAACGCGGGCGATGTCGTCGCGCGGCCCGAGCCCGGCGCGCAGCAGGCGCGATACCGCGATCTCGCGCCGGAGCGCGGCCAGCCGGGCCGAGTCCTCGGCGAACTTGAAGACGCGCCGCTCGGCGCCCCCGACGATCTCGGCGAGCCACACATCGCCGAATCCGCCGATGGCGAGCCGCTGCCGCAGCCGCCAGCCGGGCCGGTGCGGCACGGCCGTATCCGGCGCCAGATCGACGGCGGCCGGCCTTGGTGCCGGGTGCGAGCTGCCGCTCACCCGTACGTCCGCCGCGAGCCGGTAGCCGTAGCCGTGCACGGTGCGGATCAGCTTCTGGTCGGCATCGCCCAGCGCCTGACGCAGGCGCGAGAGACATTTCGTGAGCGAGGCCTCGGTCACGATCCGGTCGGGCCAGAGGGCGTCGAGCAGCTCCTCCTTGGTCACCACCTCGCCAGCGTGGCGCAGCAGCAGCAGCAGCAGCTCCAGCGGCCGACGCTCCAGGGGCACCGGGCGGCCGGCAACCGTGAGGACCAGCGCCGCCTCATCGAACTGCACCGGCCCGAAGCTCCAAACGAGCGCGCCGGTGCCGGGAACAACTTGCCGGATTTCGGTCAATCGCGCCTCCCCGCAACAGAATATAGCGCTGGCCGCTACGATTTCGGAAATCCGTCAGGATTTTTTCACCGTGCCAGTTCATGCCTTGTCGACGGCACCGGCACGCGCTGGACCGTTTCGCAAATTCACGAGGAAACCAACATGTTCATTCGCACGATCGTGGCCGCTTCCGGCGTAGCCCTGGCGTTCGCCGGTGCGGCCCAGGCGCAGGCGCTGGGCAATTACAGCGGCACCCAGGCCAACGGGGCGGGCATCAGCATGACCGTCGCTACCGATACCACCACGGGCAGCCCGGAAATTACCGGCTTCGGGGTCAGCATCACCGGCAATTGCAGGCCTTCAGGCAGCATCAATACCGGCTGGGGCATTGGCCCGAACGTCGATTTCGCGCACGGCAAAGCCAGGTTCGTATTCGGCAACGGCTACCCGTATCTCTTCCTCAATGTCGTCCTGTCGGTGGACAGCAGCAACAACGTCACCGGCACGATCGTGGAGTCCACGCCGAGCTTCGCCGCCTACACGAAATTTCCAAAGAAGGCAATTTTCTGCTCGGTGCCCAAACAGTCGTTCACGATGACGTATCAGGGCATGAATGCCATCAAGATGCCGGCGCACACCAATTACGTGCGATAACCGGAACAACGCCGCCGAAAGCGGGAAACAGGTGATTCTGTTTCCCGCTTAGGCTGCGCGCAACCGCAGCCTTCTAGCCAACAAGCAAAGTTGTCCAGCGAAAGGCGACAGGCATGTCTTACGTGAGAAATGACCCAAGGCGACGTGCGCGGCATGGCTTTGCGCTCAGCGGCACGTCGAGCCGAGCTATTGTTTTTGCCGCGGCAATTTCCGGCATCAGCCAAGTGGCGGTTGCCGGCTCCGACCTCTATGGGTCGAAGGTGACTGGCCGCCAGCTCTTTCCCAACAAGCACACGGTCTCGGCCGGGCCGGCCAAGGCGGTCGTCGGTCCGGGCGTCGAATTCCCGCCCGGCACGTTGGGCGGAGACGGGCAACAGGTGATCGATATCACCCGAAACCAATTGCTCTTCGAGCCAAACTACACCGGAAGGTTCAAGGTGGCGGCATTCAACGGCTACAGTTTCAATTTTCGGGGCGCGCCGGTGTTTTCTGCGGTGACAGTCGATGCGGCGAGCACGATCGCGCCAAAATCGCTGAAATTCACAGGCTCGTCCGTTACGTTCAACGTCGAAGGTGTCACGGTGCAATCCAGCAACACGCTCATCCTGGATTTCGCCTTCAAAGCGGCGTCGAGGCAATAGCGTTTCACGCACTAGCCCTCGCGCCGCGCCAGAAACGCCAATCGTTCGAACAGATGCACGTCCTGCTCGTTCTTCAGCAGCGCGCCATGCAGCGGCGGGATCGCCACGTGCCGGTCGGGGCTGCGCAGCGCCTCGGCCGGCATATCCTCGATCATCAACAGCTTCAACCAGTCGAGAAATTCGCTTGTGGCCGGCTTCTTCTTCAGCCCTGGCAGGTCGCGGATGCGGAAGAACGCCGTGAGCGCCTCACGCACCAGATCCTGCCGGATGTGGGGATAATGCGCCTGCACGATCCGTTCCATGGTCTCGCGGTCGGGAAAGCGGATGTAGTGGAAGAAGCAGCGGCGCAAGAAGGCGTCGGGCAGCTCCTTTTCGTTGTTCGAGGTGATGATCACCACCGGACGGTGGCGCGCCAGCACGGTCTGCCGCGTCTCATAGACGAAGAACTGCATACGATCCAGTTCCAGTAGCAGATCGTTCGGGAACTCGATATCGGCCTTGTCGATCTCGTCGATCAGCAGCACGACGCGCGTTTCGCTCGCCAGCGCGTCCCACAGCTTGCCGCGCACGATGTAGTTGCCGATATCGTGCACGCGTTCGTCGCCGAGCTGGCCGTCACGCAGGCGCGAGACCGCGTCGTATTCGTAGAGGCCCTGCTGCGCTTTCGTGGTGCTCTTGATGTGCCATTCAATAAGCGGCAGTTCGAGGCTGGATGCGACTTCCTGGGCCAGCACGGTCTTGCCGGTGCCGGGTTCGCCCTTCACCAGCAAGGGCCTTTCCAGGGCCACGGCAGCGTTCACGGCCACCTCCAGGTCACGGGAGGCGATGTAGCGGGCAGTGGTGCGGAAATCGGCCATGCGCGCCGCTTACACCGGGCCGCACGCGCCGTCACCCCGCGGGTCGGCTTACGGGTGATAGGTGATGAGCGCGGCGCCGCCGCTATCCGCGCCCACGTGAAATCCCGAAGCCGTCCACGCGCCGAAAATCGTGACATTCGCGCTGTGCGTGCCGTCGGTGAGCGACAGCGTGCCCTGGCCGTTGCCTTGCACGTAGCTGAGCTGCGTATTCGCCGCGAGCATGTCCTGGATGTCGAGCGCGTCGTTGATGCCCCAATTGCCGATACGCGCGCCGTTCAGATCGTTGCTGGGGCCGGTAAAGATGTCGCCCACCGGGCTCGCCCAGAACAGCATGGCGGGCGCGTTCGCGGCGATGGCGATCGTGCCGCTGCCATGCGCCTGCGCGGTGTAGGTGATATCGGTGCCGCCGTGCCCATCCGGCGCGCCGGAAAGCTCGCCCGCGAGCAACGATGTGGCATTCAGCCGAAAATTGAAACTCGGCGACGTGGCCACCAGCGTGCCGGAGGCAAGCGCGAGGGCCTGCAACTGCATGCCCGTGAGATCAACTGTATCTCCCGTGTTGTAACCCGCAACGGCGGCGCCGAATCCGCTCGCCAGATCCAGTTTCAGCGTTTCGCTGGCGGCCGAGAAACTCACGGTTTGGCTGGAGGCGACGTTGCCGGCAAGTTCCAATGTGCATTTCGGATCGATCAGCAGCGAGCCGGTTCCGGTAATCGATTGCGCAAGCGCCAGAACCTGTCCGAAAGAGGATTGGATCGTGCCGTCGTTCAGCACGGGCGCCAAGATCGTGCCGAGGCCCTGGATCAGTCCGCCCGGAAGATTGGCGAGCGGCACGGCGGGAAACAGTCCGCTGCCGGTGGACTCGGCCAGCACGCCGCCCGTGATCTTCAAGGTGCCCGCATTGCTGAACGGCGTGCTGCCGGCATTCGGCGCCGCATAGTAGTTCCAGAGCGAAATCTGCAGGCTCGATCCCTGTGACAGCGCGATCTCGCCCTGGTTTGTGAAGCTAACGCCACCCAGCACCACATTGTCGTTGCCGCCGATCAGCAGGCCGCCGGTATTGAGAAAAAAGCTGCTGCTCAGCGTGAGCGTGCCGCCGGCATTGCCGGCCAGGATCATGCCTTCGTTCACGATGCTGTCGGTCCACTGGCCAAAATTCGCATCGCCAATGGTGCCGAACAGGTTGGCGGTTCGGATCATGGCGTGCGCGCCGATGGTGAGCGTGCTGCCGGGCGCCACCGTCAGTTCCGGAGGCGCAACTTTCATGCCTTGATAGGTCAGGCTGGCATCGCCGACGTAGAGCGTGGCACTGTCGAGCGTCTCGGTTCCGGCCACGATCAGGCGTGTCACCGGCCCGGTCAGCAGCACGCTGCCGGGCATGGTGCCGGAGAGATCGGTGAGCGCGAGGCCATTGGCGATAGCCAGCGTTTGGAACGGGCGGGAGAGATCGAGCACGCCGCGATAGGTCACGCCATTCAACGTGGCGGCACCGCCGGCCAGCAGGCCGCCGCCTTCGTTCACGACCGTGCCGCCCAGGATCGTGCCGGTCAGCCCCAGCCGGCCCCATGCGCTGCCGGTGCCCAGCGTTAGCGTGCCGCCGGTGGCGTCCAGCGTGCCGGAAACCGAAATCGCCGCGTTCGACAGCTCCAGGCTGCCGAGTTGGGCGAGCATGAGATCGTCGGCAATGGCCAGCGTGGCGTTGGCGATCCCGATCGTGCCGGAATTGCTGAACATCGCGGCATCGATTGCGAGCGTATCGCCGTTGCTGACCGAGATCGTGCCGTTGTTCATGAAATCGGCGCCGCCAAGCGCCAGCGTGCCGCCGGCCAGGGCCGCCACGATCATGCCGGCGTTCACGATCGCATCGCCCGCCAGATCCGAAGCCAGCCCGATATCGGCGAGCGCCCCGGCCTGGGTGATCGTCAGCCCCGCGCCCAGCGTGAGCGTGCTGCCGCCGGTGACGGAATAATCGTGCAGCCCGTCGATCGCGGCGGCTGCGCCTGCCGCGCCCAGCATGACCTGCCCATGCGCCAGCGTTTCGCTGCCCTGAAATGCCAGGACCGCGCCGGCGCCGGTGATTTCCGCCATGCCCGCGAGCGTCAGCCCGTCACGGATGCGCAGATATTCGCGCGCCTGGGTAAGCCCGAGCGTGCCGATGTAGCTCACGCCGTCGAGCAGCGCTCCCCCGCCGGCGCCAGGTGATAGATAGCCGCCGGCATCACGGATCGTGCCGCCGGCGATCGTGCCGGAGAGGCTGAGCCAGGGCAGCGTTCCGCCCGGCCCGAGTGTGAGCGTGCTGCCGGCATTGCCGAGCGTGCCGAGCAGCGCGATGGTGCCGCTGGTTTCGCTGATTTGGCCGAGTTGGGTGGTGCCGAAGCTGCCGGCGAGTTCCAGCGTGCCGCCGTTCACCACGATGCTGCCGGTGTTGGACCAGGTGGGCGGCTGATACGGATCGCCCGGCGCGCCCAATTCCAGCACCGCGCCGGAGCCGATCGTGATGCCACCGGTGTTGGAGAATTGCGCCGCGCTCACCAGCACGGTATCGCCGTTGCTGGCGGCGATCGTGCCTTCGTTGATAAGGGTGCCGTAGCCGCCCAGCGTCAGCGTGCCGCCATGCACGCCGGCAGCGATCGTGGCTTGGGAAATCAACGTGTCGGACAGGCCCACGCCGGGGATGGGCGTTTGCGCATTCGCATCGATTGCCGCGTTCGCGCCGGCCTGCGTGACGCTGAGCCCGGGTCCGAGCGTGGCCGTGGTGGCCTGGCTGGCGAGTAGCGGATCGGTGGTGCCGAGCACGGCGGCAGCCGCGTTGCTGCCCAGCGCGATTGCGGCCTCATCCAGCGTGGTGATGCCTTGCAGCAGCAGCGCCGCGTTGGCTCCGGTGACGGTGGCCGTGCCCGGGCCACCGCCGCCCGAGATCAAGCCGGAGTCGCCGGTGAGGGTGACGGCTGCATTCGCGGCGGTGAGCGCCAGGGTGCCCTGGTACGCAACGCCTGCGAGCACGCCGGTGCCGGGCCCGAACAGCAGCCCGCCGCCTCGATCCACCACCGTGCCACCGGCAAGCGTGCCGGCAAGCGTGATCGGGCCCGGGCCAATGTTCTGGCCTACCGTGAAAGTGCCGGCGTTTGTCGCCATGCAGCCGATTTCCAGCACCGCCTGGCTGAGCGTGAGCGCGCCCAGGCTGCCGAACAGGCTGGTGGCAATCGTGCCGCCGAAATCCAGCGTGCCGTTGCTTATCAGGATCGTCCCGGTGTTGGAGAAATCGCTGCACGCAACGTTCAGCACGGCGCCGCCGCTCACGCTCAGCGTGCCCGCATTGACGAAGCTGCCGGGGCCCGAAACGACCAGCGTGCCGCCGCTTTCGGTGATCGTGCCGCGGTTCAGCAGCGCATCCGCCAGCGGCGGACCGCCCGTGCTTGCGGCACCGATTGCGATCTGCCCCTGCCCGCCGGTCTGCCGCAGCCACAGCGCGGGGCCGAGCGTGAGCGTCGCGCCGCTGCTCGCGCCATACGCATCGCTCACCGCCAGCGTCGCCGGGGCACCGGGCGAGGCCGACCCTAGCGTGACAGTAGCCGCGTCCAGCGTCTGCGAGCCGACGAAATCGGCCGTGGCATAGCGCCCCGTGAGCATCAGCGTGCCTGGCGAGCCGCCGCCCGGGCCGCGCAGCGTCAGCCCGTTCGTCACGAACAGCGAACTGCCGCCCGGGCTTAAATCCAGCGTGCCCTGCACCGTTACGCCGGCGAGCGTGCCGCCGGCGGATTGCAGCGTGCCGCCTTCCATCGCCAGCGTGCCGCCCTGCAGCGTGCCGTAGGCCAGCGACAGCGTGCCGGCCTGCAATGCGATCGTGCCGCTTACGGCGAGCGAACCGGAATCGTAGAGCAGCAGACCCGCATCGTTCAGCGTGAGCCCGGCCGCGAGCCCGGCGCCGTCGAGCGTGACCGTGTAGGCGCCCGGCACCGCGATAGTGACGTAGTCGGAGGCGCCGGGGGCGGCCCCGCTGCTCCAGTCGGCGGCATTGCTCCAGTCGCCGGATTGCGCGGCGCGCCAGTTGTTCTGTGACATGCGGGTTCCCGGAAGATTGGGCGCGGCCAAGCTGCGCGGGTTCGGCTGAACATCCGGTGAATGCCGGGAGGGGCCACGTTCGGCGGGCGGCTGCCGGCTTTCAGAACATTTCAGAATGCCGACAAGGACATAAAATCCGTTCCCGCCGCAGTTCCGGGCTGCGATCCGCAACGGCATCGCAGCAAACCGCCCATCACGGGCGCTAAACGGAGTTGTGTTTCATGATCTGGAAGTTTCTGTTCGCCGCGGCCACCGCGGCCGCGGTATCCGCCCCCGCACTCGCTTCGCCCACGCTCGCGACGCCCGATGCGGAGACCTTCGCCCTGGGCAAGCTCTCGCCGCACGTTGTCCGGCCGCTGGTCGCGCGAAAGCCCGTGGCGTTCGGCGCCGTGTACCAGGACGGCACGGTGGAGAGCGGGAGCGGCAATTTCACCGCCGTCTGGAACCCGTCCTCACAATGGTATCAGGTCACCATCACCGGCGTGAACTACTACTACCTGAGCTACGCCACCACGATCACCACCTCCACGCCGATCGGCAACGGCACCTGCCAGAGCGACAGTGTGAGCGGCAACCTGCTGGTGCGCTGTTACACGCTGAGCGGCGTCCCGACCCAGGCCACGTTCGGCTTCATCACATACTGACGCGGTACGCCGCGGCGGGGCCCCGGCTTGCCTTGCTTCCCCCCCCCCGCGGCGGCAAATATCGCGCAGCCGAACCGCCCGGAGATCACCGATGCTGCCGCGCCGCCTGCTTCTTGCCACCACCGCCGGCGCCCTGGCCGCGGCACCGCTGCTGGCACGCGCAGCCGATGACCGCATGGCGCCGCGCTCCGACGGCTCGCCCACCGCCAAGAACGTGGTGGAGGAATGGTTCTCCTTTACCTGCCCGCATTGCGCGGAGTTCGCGCTGAACGATTATCCGCAGATCAAGGCGAAGCTGGTGGATACCGGGAAGGTGCGCTTCATCTTCCGCGAATATCCGCGCGACAAGACCGACCTCTCCGCCGCCCTTGTGGCCCGCAGCCTGCCGCCATCACGCTACGAGCCGTTCGTCATGGCGCTGTTCGCGAACCAGAAGCACTGGGCCTACGATCCCGCCGTGGATCCCATCGAGGAGCTGGCGAAGATGGCCGGGCTCGCCGGTCTGTCGCGCGCCGCGTTCGACCGCGCTTTGGCCGACGACGGGCTGAAGACCGCGTTGCTCCAGGCGCAAAGCGAAGCCGAGCAGAAATACAATATCGACAGCACCCCCACCTTCATTATCAACGGCAAGCCGCATGCCGGAGAACTCACATACGAGCAGTTCGCGGCGCTGCTCAGCTGAGTCGTCGATCTTCGGTTGGCGGTTTGCAGACTCGGGCGCATCGACGATTCTGAGCGCTCGATGACCACCAACCGACGAACGGTGAGCGACGACCGATGACCGCTCTGACCCGCCTGCGCATCGCCGGCTTCAAGAGTTTCGCCGAGCCGGTTTCGATCGAGTTGCTGCCGGGACTCACCGGCATCGTCGGGCCGAACGGCTGCGGCAAATCCAATGTGGTGGAAGCGCTGCGCTGGGCCATGGGCGAAAGCTCGGCCCGCTCCCTGCGCGGCGGCGACATGGACGATGTGATCTTCGCGGGTTCCGGCGGCCGGGCCAGCCGCAACCTGGCCGAGGTTTCGATCACGCTCGAACCCGACGAGGGCGGGGCGCTGCCGGAGCCCTTCGCGGCCGACAGCGCCTTGCAGGTGACGCGCCGCATCGAGCGCGGCGCGGGATCGGCCTATCGCGCGCAAGGCCGCGAGATGCGCGCCCGCGACGTGCAGACCCTGTTCGCCGATCTGGCGAGCGGCGCCCGCTCCTCGGGCATCGTCAGCCAGGGCCGGGTGGCCACGTTGGTATCGGCCAAGCCCGAAGAACGGCGGCAGGTGCTGGAGGAAGCGGCCGGGATCGGCGGCCTGCACGCGCGGCGGCATGAAGCCGAACTGAAGCTGCGCGCTGCCGAGGCCAATCTGGCGCGTGCCGAGGACCGCCGCGGACAGCTCGAGATCGAGGCGGAGGCGACACGCCGCCAGGCAAAACAGGCCAGCCGCTACCGCGCCATCTCCGACCTGATCCGCACGGCCGAAGCCGAACATCTCGCCGTGCTGCACGCCCGCGCGGCGGCGGCGGCGGAACGCAGTGCGGCGGCGGCGGCGGCGGCGGCGGAAACGGAGCGGGAGCAGGCGGAGGGCCGTGAGGCGGCGGAAGCGGCCTCGGTGACGGCAGAGGCCGCGTTGGCGGCGCCTCGGGAGGCCGAAGCCGCTTCGCGCACCGAGCTGGAACGGCGCCGGATGGCGGTTGAGCAGGTGGCGCGCGACATCGCGCAGGCCGAAGAGGCGCTGGCCGAGGCGCGTGCCAGGCTCGGAGCGCTGGAACAGGAT
>CAXUEX010000110.1:0-9760 GCA_964250215.1 uncultured Acetobacteraceae bacterium
GCCCCGGCCTGCGCGTCATCCTGGCCGGGCCACGCGGCTTCTGCGCCGGCGTGGGTCGCGCGATCCGCGTGGTGGAGGAGGCGCTGCGCCGCTACGGCGCGCCCGTGTACGTGCGGCACGAAATCGTGCACAACCGCACCGTGGTGGAAACGCTGGAACGCCAGGGTGCGATCTTCGTGGAAGAGCTCGACGAGGTGCCGGAAGCCGGCCACGTGGTGTTCTCGGCGCACGGCGTGCCGAAATCGGTGCCGGAGGAGGCGCAACGGCGCCACCTGCTATACCTGGATGCCACCTGCCCGCTGGTCAGCAAGGTGCATCGCGAGGCCGAGCGGCATTTCGCCGAGGGCCGGCACATCCTGATGATCGGCCATGCGGGGCACCCGGAGGTGGTGGGCACCATGGGCCAGTTGCCGCCCGGCGCCGTGACGCTGGTGCAAAACGCCGGCGAGGCGGAACTGGTGCAGCCGCCGCCCGGCAAGCTCGCCTTCATCACCCAGACCACACTTTCCGTGGACGACACGGCCGACATCATCGACGTGCTGCGCGGCCGCTTCCCGCATATCGAGGGACCGCGGCGCGAGGACATCTGCTACGCCACCACCAATCGGCAGGCGGCCGTGAAAGCCATCGCGCAGGGCACCGACCTGCTGATCGTGATCGGCAGCCCGAATTCCTCCAACAGCCAGCGGCTGCGCGAAGTGGCCGAGCGGGCGGGCGCGACGCGGGCCGTGCTGGTGCCGAAAGTCGCCGATCTGGACTGGTCGCTGCTGGATGGCGCGCGGAACGTCGGCATCACCGCCGGCGCCTCCGCACCCGAAAGCCTGGTGCAGGAAGTGCTGGAAGCCATGGCCGAGCGCTTCACGCTGAGCGTGGAGGAACGGCAGGTGACGACCGAGGACGTGATCTTCAAATTGCCGCACCCCCTTGGCTGAACCGCCGCCCAATTACGTCTCCACGCGCGGCGCGAACGGCGGCGATTTCGCCTCCGTGCTGCTGGCCGGGCTGGCGCCGGATGGCGGCCTGTTCGTGCCCGCGTTCTGGCCGGCGCTGCCGGCGCGGCTGGATCTGCGTTATGCGGAACTTGCCGCCGGCATCCTGGAACTTTTTGCACCCGGCATGAACCTGCCGCGGATCTGCGGCGATGCCTATGCCGGGTTCGACCATCCGGCCACAATACCATTGGTGCAGCTCGACCACGATCTGTTCGTGCTCGAACTGTTCCACGGTCCCACCCTGGCCTTCAAGGATCTGGCGCTACAAGTGGTGGGCCGGATGTTCGACCAGGTGCTGGCAGCCCGCGATGCGCGCATCACCATCGTCGGCGCCACCAGCGGCGATACCGGTTCGGCCGCCATCGAGGCCTGCCGCGACCGGGCGCGGGTGGGGATTGCGATCCTGCATCCCGAAGGCCGCACGAGCGACGTGCAGCGCCGGCAAATGACCACCGTGCGCGCGGCGAATGTGCGCAATCTGGCGGTGGCCGGCGATTTCGACGATTGCCAGGCGCTGGTGAAGGCGATGTTCGCCGATGCGCCGTTCCGCGACGATGTGCGGCTTTCGGCCGTGAACTCCATCAACTGGGCGCGCATTGCGGCGCAGATCCCCTATTATGTGGCGGCCTGGGTAGCCCTCGGCCGGCGCGAACTCGGCTTTGCGGTGCCCACCGGCAATTTCGGCAACGTGCTGGCGGCCTGGGCGGCGCGGCGCATGGGCGCGGGCGTAGCGCGGCTGATCGTCGGCAGCAACCGCAACGATAGTCTCGCGCGCTTCCTGGCCGCGAACGACATGTCGCGCGTTCCCGTGGCGCCCAGCCTGTCGCCGAGCATGGATATCGGCGTCAGCTCGAATTTCGAGCGCCTGCTGTTCGAGCTGCTGCAACGCGATCCCGCGGCGACATCTGCCGTGATGACGGATTTCGCGCGCACCGGGCGCATGGCTGTGCCCGATGCGGCGTGGCGCGAGGCGCGCGAATTGTTTCGCGGCCACGCGCTGAGCGATGCCGAAACGCTGGCCGAAATGCGGCGCGTGTGGCAGGAATGCGGCTATATGGCCGATCCGCACACCGCCGTGGCGATCGCCGCCGCGCGCCGGCACCGGGAAGCCGGCCTGCCGATCGTGGTGGCAGCCACCGCGCACCCCGCCAAATTTCCCGATGCGGTGCAGCAAGCGACGGGCGTGCGCCCTGCCCTGCCCGCGCGGCTGGCCGACCTGCATCAACGGCCCGAGATTTTCACCCGCGTGGCCAACGACCTGCGAAGCGTGCAGGCGGCCGTGCGCGATCTTGCCATGAGGAACGCCGCATGACCGAAGCCATCGAAGTGACCACCCTGCCCTCCGGGCTGACGATCGTGACCGAAACCATGCCGCGTGTGGAGACCGTTTCGCTCGGCGCTTACGTGGCGAGCGGCACCCGCCACGAGGAGGCGGCGCAGAACGGCGTGAGCCACTTCCTGGAACACATGGCGTTCAAGGGCACGGCAAGGCGCAGCGCGGCCGAAATCGCCGAGGCGGTGGAAAACGTCGGCGGCCATATCAACGCCTATACCGCGCGCGAACAGACCGCTTACTATGTGAAGATGCTGAAGGAGGATCTGGCGCTCGGCGCCGATATCCTGGGCGACATCCTCACCCATAGCAGTTTCGCGCCCGACGAGATCGAGCGCGAGCGCGGCGTGATCCTGCAGGAGATCGGTCAGGCGAACGATACCCCGGACGACATCATCTTCGACCATTTCCAGGAAGCCGCCTATCCGGATCAGCCGATGGGCCGGCCGGTGCTGGGCACCGACGACATCGTGAGCCAGCTTTCGCGCGAAACCGTCGCCGGCTACATGCACCGGCACTACGCCGCGCGGAATGTGGTGGTGGCCGCCACCGGCGCGCTACGGCACGCGGATGTGGTGGCGCTGGTGGCGGAACATTTCGCCGATCTGCCGGCCGAGATGCCGGCCGCGCCGGCACCGGGCCGTTATGCCGGCGGTGAGTTCCGCGAGGGCCGCGATCTGGACCAGGTGCATATCGTGCTGGGCTTCGATGGCATGGGCTACACCGACCCGGATTACTATCCCGGGCTGCTGCTCTCCACGCTGCTGGGCGGCGGCATGTCTTCCCGGCTGTTCCAGGAGATCCGGGAAAAACGCGGGCTGGTGTATTCGATCTACAGTTTCGCGGCACCCTATGTGGATGGCGGCTTGTTCGGCATCTATGCCGGCACCGGCGAAGACGAAGCGGCGGAACTGGTGCCGGTGGTGCTGGAAGAGCTGGGCCGCGTGCAGCACGATGTTACGGAAACCGAACTGCGCCGCGCCCGCACGCAGGTGAAGGCCGGCCTGCTGATGAGTCTGGAAAGCACCGGCCAGCGCTGCGAGCAATTGGCGCGGCAATGGCAGGTGTTCGGCCGCGTGGTGCCCACCGCGGAGACGCTGGCCAGGATCGACGCCGTGCAGCTCTCCGATCTGCGCCGCACCGCCGCGCGGCTGTTCCGCGGGCGGCCAACGCTCGCGGCACTGGGCCCGGCGGACCGGGTGCCTGGGCTGCCCCAGATCGCGGAGCGGCTGGCGGCCTGAGCATTAAACTCAGGCGGCTGCGAAGACCATCTGCGATCCTTGGTCGTGGGCCGCCGGAATGGGCGTGCTGGCTGGGCGTAAATCGCCGCCGTTCGCGGCCTGAACCACATCCAAGAAGGCATCCGCCGGCAGCAGCAGCCGGGTGAGCCGCAGAAATTCCAGCCATTCCGCCCGATATTCGCGGGAAAACGTTACGTCCCACGGTTTTGGCTTATCGAGAAAGTGGATGAACACAGCGGCTGAATGATCGCCGTTATCGGGCCGGTGCGGTCGCAAAAAGTGGTTGAACAGCGGCTCGAGAAACCGGACCTCGCCGCGGAACGCAATATTCAGGGCGCATTGGTCGTGATAGATCAGGCGGTCCTGATGGTGCTCCGCCAGGTCGATCGCCTGCTCGAGCCGGGTCGCAATGTCGCGATGGGCGAAGTTGAAGGCGAGCACGCCGGAGTTGAAATAGCATCCCGGCGCGATTCCGTGTTGCAGGGCTGCATCGGTGACTTCCGGGACGGTCTCCTCGGGCCGCGCCATGAGCGCGGCGCCATCGAAATCCAGCCGCAGGAACGGCTCGATCGAACGCAGGCAGATGATGTCGCTATCGACGTAGAAAGCTCGCTGGAAAATCCCGCTCTCCAGCAGATGCCTGGCGGCGTAGATTCTCAAATACGCGGCGCGGGACAGCGTGCTGCCGCCGGTGAATATGCCATAACCCTCCATATGTATCGTATCCGAAACAAGAAACTCGTCTTCGCGTATGGTCTGCAGCTTCACGCCGATCTTGCTGGCGAAACCGATCAGCAGGTCGCCCCAGCTCACGGGAACTGAGCGGTCGAGGAACACCGCCCAGTCCATATCGTCCTGCCGCTCCGGGTTGTGCACCGCGTAGGAGGCAAGGAAGGTCAGGACCGAGAGGAAGTAGTTGCGATCTGTGCACAGGAAGCCGATCTGGGCCCCCGTGCCGGCTGCCGGCGCTGGCGGCGACGCCGGTTTCAGCAGCAGCGCGTTGGCCGGGCTTAGCGCCACGCGCTGCCGTGCCAGCCCATCGTGCCTGGCCTCGCCCTCCAGCGTAGCCGCGCCCGACTGTAGGCAGAGATCGTCGGCGATCACGCCCCGCAACGACCGCAGCGCCGCGGGCGCCAAGCTGCCCAGGGCATCGATATGCGCCAGCGCCGCGTTGTGCAGGCCGCGCCGCCGACAGATCTGCAGCAAGAGGTATTCGCCCTGCGGGAACGCGTACTGGCTGTCGATGAATTGCAGCAGCAACGTTGCCGCCGCATCCCAGTCGCGGATTTCCGAAAGAAAGCGCAGCACCACACACGTTTCCGACTGGCTCAGCAGCTGCCCGGCGTATTTCCGTTCGTAGAGTGCTGCCGCCTTCTCCATCTCACCGACGATGCAGTAGAGCTCGAATACCCGCAAAACCACTTCGGAATGATCGAACAGGGCTTCCGGCCGTAGCCGTTCCACCAGCGTCAGCGCGGCGTCCCACTGCCGGCGGCGGTTGTAGAAATGGAACAGTGCCAGCACCGTAGGCAGTGTGAAGGGCCAGTCCTGCTCCAGGTGCCGCACGATCATCGTCGAGACTTCAAGGTCTGCGGCGGTAATCTGGTCGCCCGGCTTTGCCAGCGTGAACACCGCCTCCACGAGCAGCCAGTTCGGCATCGCCCGGAAGCCGCCCGCCGCGCTCAAATGCCGTGGAACGTCGGCGTGCTTGCCGCCATACACCGCCAGCCGGAACCGCAGCGCGTTCAGCTCCGCCGCGTGCGAAACGGCCTCGGCCGCCTTCTCGGCGGCATCGAGCAGCTTACCCGCCTCCGCCAGGCGCCCGAGCTCGAGCAGGCGATGCGCCGCCGTCATGCGCGCCGGCAAGTTCTCCGGCAGCGCCTCCACCGCCCGCAACACCGTCTGCGCCGCAGGCTCCAAATCGCCGAGGGCGCGGTGCGCCCGCGCCAGACAGAACAAGCCCCACGCATCGAGCGGCTGCTGCCCCGCCTCGATCTGTTCGAACATGGCAAGCGCGCTCGCCGCGCGGCCCGCGTCCAGTTCGGCCTCGGCCACGCGCAGATGAGTAAGATAGTCGGCAAATCCCGTCCGATAGATCTCCAAATACAGCGGCAGCGCCGCCGCGCGATCCTGCGCGAAGCACCCATGCGCGATATCGAGGAGCGTTTTCTCGTGGGTGCGGTTGAGCAGCAGCGATGCCGGATCTGCCGCCCGCGCGCGGAGAAAACGCACCGCCTCGCCGGCGCCTTTCGGAGTGGCCTCCAACTCGTCATGCAGCCGGGCCATTTCGTAGTGCGCCCAGGCAAACGGCCGGTCGCTCTCCACGGCGCGCTGCAACCAGCGATGCGCCGACTCACGTTCATTCAGATACAGGAAATTTCGGCCGAGGCAGAAACAGTAGAACGAGGTTTCACCCAGCCGTTGAATCATCTCGAATGCGTAGGCCACGCCTTCGATGTATTTTGCCGTCCTGAACAACACGTCCAGACGCACCGATGGAAGCTCGTCCGACATCGCCCGCAGCCGACCACCCCGCAATAATCGATGTATCCACAATACGTCGAGGCTGAACTACACTCAAGTTAATTGCAGACTCGCGCAATAGTTGTTCTCCCTCGCGTTTCACAACTAGAATACTTTTTGGTTAACAGCTTGCCCGTTCTTGCAACCTGCCTTGCAGCGCCGCCGGCCGCGGTGCGCATGCATTAGCGTATTGCTTCGGCGATCCGGTATCTGTATGGACAGCAACCTGAAATGGAACAGGCATCCCCCCAGCCCGCGCGCCCACAGGAACCACGGCCCCAGCGACCACTCCTCGCCCGGAGGTTGCCGGCCCGGCCAATGTCGGCAGCCCGACAGATCACCATGCCAGCAAACATCGTCCCCTTGTTCGTATTCCTGCATATCCCCAAAACCGCCGGCACCACGATGCGCGGCGTGTTCAAGGACATGTTCGGGGCGCACTACCACCTCTACGACCCCGAAGCGGATCGCAAGCCAGGCCCCGACGGCAAGTTCGCCTTCGAGCATCCTGGCTTTTTCGACCGTATGCTGCTTATGGCCGGACATTTTTCGCGCTTCTCGCCCGTGGTGCGTGCCGTGTCCGGACGCCGTATCGTGTTCGTCTCGGTGGTGCGCGATCCGGTCAGGCGCGTCGTTTCGTACTACGACTATCTGCGCCGTAATCCTACCCATCCGCTGTGCCAGGAGGTGAAGGACCGCACGCTGTTCCAGGCGTTTGCCGCGCCCGGCCAGTTTCGCCGCGTGTGCGAGAACGAGCAGTTGCGCATCCTTTTCGGCACCGGGCCGAACTCCGATCCCGAAACCATGTTAGCGAAATTTAACTATATTGTCGCGTCTTCGGAACATCTGGCGCAGTTGACCGCGGCCGTATCCGGCCTGAGCGGCATGCCGGGCGTGAAGAAAATCCCGCACTACAACACCATCGTCGAACACGGCGGCGCCGAAATCGTGCTCGCGAAGGACCAGCCGGACTTTGCCGCCGCGGTGGAGGCCATCCGCACCGCGAATGCGGCGGAAGAGGCGTTCTATCAGCGGGTGCAGCGCGATATGGTCCTCAACCTGCCGGACTGGCTGCCTCACCTTCCGGCCACCACGCTGGATTAGGCGGCCGCCACCTGGTGGAATGGGCGGGCTCCCTTTCCCCCCTTCATCCCGCTGCAGAGCATTATGCGATCAGGTTGGAACCGGATCACGTAATGCGCTAATCGCGTCCCGCATGCCCGACCCTCGTTCGACCCTCACGCCCGGCCAGCTCGCCTACGAGCAGCGGCGCGCGGCCAAAGCCGGCGTGTCGCTGGAGAAATGGCTCGCCAGCAAGGCCCGCGAGGCCGCGCAGGAGTCGCGCCAAGAAGCCAAAATCGCCCGCGCCGCCAAGCCGGCAAAGCCCCCCGGCCTGCTCTCGCGCCTGATCGACCGCGCGCACAAGCCGCTCTGATCCTCGCCGCCCACGCCGATTGGAGCGTGAGCCCGGCCAAGCGATGGATGGCCGTGGCGCAGAAGCAGGAAACCGGGTGGATTCTGCACGCCCCGGAGCCGGTGGGCGAGCCCTGCAAACTGCCCGATCGCCTGCGCGCGCGGGCGGCGGGATGGCCCGTGGCGCTGGGCATCGATTGCCCCATCGGGCTGCCGCGCGCCTATGCCGCCGCGCATTTGCCGGATCTGGCCGATTTCCCGGCGTTTCTGCGCGCGCTGGCGCCCGATGCCGATTTCTGGCGGCCCGCCGCGACACTGGCGGAGGTTTCGCCGGCCCGGCCGTTCTACCCGGCGCGCAGCCTCGCCGGCATCACCCGGCTGTCGCACGCGCTCGCCCTGGGCCTGGCCGACGCCAAGGCGATTTCCCGGCACTGCGACCGTGCCACGGCCGAACGGCCCGCCGGCGCCAGCCTGTTCTGGACATTGGGCCCCAATCAGAGCGGCAAGGCGGCGATCTCGGCCTGGCGGGAGCTGCTGATCCCCTGCCCCGCGCTGAAGCTGTGGCCGTTCGCCGGGCCGTTCCGCTCGCTGCTGGCGCCGAACCAGGTGGCGGTCGCCGAAACCTACCCGGCCGAAGCCATGCGCCATTGCGGCATCGTGCCGCGCGGCAGCAAGCGCCGGCAGGCCGACCGCGTGGCATATGCCGGGCCGCTTCTGGCCGCCATGCGGCAACAAAATGTACGGCCATCGCCCGAGCTCTGCGCCGCGATGGCGGAAGGTTTCGGCAGCGATGCGGCCGGCGAGGACCGGCTGGATTGCATCTTCGGCGTGCTGGGCGTGATCGGCGTGGTTTCCGGCCAGCGCCCGGACACCGCGCCCGACGATCGTGTCATCCAGCGCTGGGAAGGCTGGGTGCTGGGGCAGACCGCACTGCCGGCGTAACGGTTACGGTCCGATCCCAAGTTGCCGCCGCAGCCTCGCCTGCGGATCGGGCGAGCCCGACGGTGGCAGGGCCTGCAACTCATACGGCGTCAGCGCCGCACTCGGCAGTGCATCGCGCAAATCCTCGGTCAGCGCCCGCGCATCGCGCTGATCGTGCAGCACATGCGGCGTGAGCAGGATCAAAAGCTCCGTGCGGGTGCGCTGATTGTTCTGGCTGCCGCCCAGCAATCCCAGAACCGGAATGTCCTTCAGCCACGGAATGCCCGAATTGCCCCGGCTGTCCTGGTCCGTGATCAGCCCCGCCAGCCCCACCGTCTGCCCGTCCTGGATCACCACCCGGCTCTGCACCGCGCGCTGGCTGAACGTCGGCGTGTTCAGCGTCGATCCCGAAGTCTGCGCCTGCCCCGATGTCGGCAGCACGGCGCTCACCTCCTGGTCGATATCCAGCGTCACCAGCCCGCCGGAATTCACCCGCGGCGTCACCTTCGTCACCACGCCGGTCTGCTGATAATTCACCGATGTCGAGGTCGCGAGCCCCGTCCCCGCCGCGGCCGACAGACTGCCGGTTTGATACGGCACCAGATTGCCCACCTGCAATTGCGCGGTTTCGTTGTCGAGCACCAGCAGATCGGGGGACGAAAGCACCTTCACCGTCGTGATATTCTGCAGCGCCTGGATCAGCCCGTCGCCATCCTTCCCCGCCGCGCTGAGCACAAAATTCGGCAAGGATGCCTGCGGCAGCGCCAGCAGCGGGTTCGTCGCCGCGGTCACGAAGGGTATGGCGGCCGACTGTTGCGACAGCCCCCCTGTCAGGCTGTGGTGGCGGAAGAAAAACTGAAGCCCGTAATTGAGGTTGTCGGTCAACGTCACCTCGGCAACGATCACGTCGATCCGAACCTGCAACGGCAAGATGTCGATCTTGTGCAGCATCGCCTCGATGGTGTTCTCCTCCTCGCCCGTGGCGAACACCAGGATCGCGTTGTTGTCGGCGTTCGGGATGATGCGCATGGTGTTTTGATCGTTGTCGCCGCCGCTGCCGCCGCTGGAGGAGAGCCCGCCCAGCAGCGGATTGGCGCCGGTGCTGGCGGCCGTGGGCGTGGTGGGCGCGCCCTGGCCGCCCAAAGCCGTGGTGCCGCTGTTGCCGAACGCGCTGCCCAGCCCGCCGGTGCTGCCCGTGCCTGTGCCCGTGCCACCCACCCCGCCGGTGCTGCCGCCCAGGCCGCCGCTGCTGCCAATTCCGCCGCTGCCGCCGGAGCCGCCCAGCGGGCTGATGCCGCCGGTCTGCTGCGACGGCTGGCCGGTGGCGTGCGCGCTGG
>CAXUEX010000111.1:0-9698 GCA_964250215.1 uncultured Acetobacteraceae bacterium
GCGCGGCGGGGCGCGGCCAGTTCCGGCGGTTCCGGCCCGCCGGCCATCCAATCCAGCAGCTCCACCGTATGCAGCGCGGGGATGGGGCCGGCGAGCTGCGTGAGGCAGCCGAGATTGCCGGCCGCGATCAGGTCCGGCGCTGTCTCGGCGATGCGGTCCAGCTTGCGCCCGCGCAGCCGCGCCGCGATCGCCGGCTGCAGCAGATTGTAGGTGCCGGCGGAGCCGCAGCAGAGATGCGCCTCGCGCGGCTCCACCACCTCGAAGCCGGCCCGCTCCAGCAGCCGCCTGGGCGCGGCCGTGACGCGCTGGCCATGTTGCAGGCTGCAGGCCGAGTGATACGCCACGCGTAGCCCGGGCGCCTCGCGCGCAGGCGTGTAACCGAGGCCGTCGAGAAACTCGGTCACGTCCAGCGCGCGCGAAGCCACCGCCTCGGCCTGTTCCCGCAAAGCCGGTTCGGCCTCGCGGAACAGGTGGCCGTAGTCTTTTACCGTGGTGCCACAGCCGGATGTGTTCACCACGATCGCATCCAGCCCGCCGGCCGCAATCTCGCGGTGCCAGGCGGCGATCGTGGCGCGCATGGCGGCGCTGGCCTCCGCCGCGCGGCCCAAATGCTGCGCCAGCGCGCCGCAACAGCCGGCACCCTCGGCCACCACCACGTCCACGCCGATGCGGGTGAGCAGCCGGATAGTGGCTTCGTTGATGCGCGGCGCCAGTACCGACTGCGCGCAACCGGTGAGTAGCGCCACCCGGGCGCGACGTGCGCCGGCGGCCGGATGGGTGCCAGGCCGGGCGGAAAGGCCCGGATCGGGCAGGCGATCGGGCGCCAGCGCCAGCATGGCGCGCAGGCGATCGGCGAGCACGCCTTCGCGCGGCAGCAGCTCGGCGAGCGGCCGGACGAAACGCGCCAATTCCAGCGCCGCGTGCAGCAGGCCGGGTCGCGGCAGCACCTGTGCCAATGCCCAGCGCAGCGCGCGGTCGTGCAACGGCCGGCGGTAGCGCCGTTCGATCTCGGCCCGCGCGTGATCCACGAGATGCAGGTAGTTCACCCCGGCGGGACAGGTGGTCATGCACGACAGGCAGGTGAGGCAGCGGTCGATATGCCGCACCGTCTCGGGCCTGGGAACGGCCCCGGACTCCAGCATTTCCTTCATCAAGTAGATGCGGCCGCGCGGGCTATCCAGCTCGTCGCCGAGCAGCACGAAGGTGGGGCAGGTGGCAGTGCAAAAGCCGCAATGCACGCAGGCGCGCAGCACGGCGTTGCTGGCGGCGGTATCGGGATCCTGAAGCTGGGCCGGGGTGAAGCGCGTCTGCAAGCCGGCCCCCGCTATCCGTTCCCGCTATCCTTGGCGCGCCTTCATCCTTGGATTCTTCTTGTTGATCACATACACGCGGCCGCGGCGGCGCACCACGCGGCAATCCTTGTCGCGGGTCTTCGCGGCGCGCAGGCTGTTGCGGATCTTCATGACACACCTTGCAGGGCAGGCCGGTTTTTCCGGCCCGAGCGGAGCGGCGCGGATAGCTTCGGGGCAGTGCGAAGTCAAGGCGGCTGCGGCCTGATGCGCGAAGGTGGGAGCTGGACGGCATTCCTGGTGATGGCTTTCGCGGTGCTCGGCCTGGTGGGCGCCTTTGCCACCTACGCGGCGCAGATCCCGCTGGAGCGCGCGCTGGCGCGGAATGCCACGCTGGATCGCGTGCTGGCGGACGCCGGCGATCCGCAAAAGCTCGCCGATCTGCGGCCGTCTCTCGACGACAGTGCCGCGCGGGTATTGGACGGACCGGGCGAATTGGCGACGCGGGTGGCAGCCGAGCGCGCCCGGCTGCTCCCCGAAGCTGGAGCCGCTGCCGCCGACATCGGCCTGCGCTTGCGCATCGTGCTGGCGGCGTTCACCGCGGCTTCGGCGCTGTTCGGCGTCATGGTCCTGGGCATCGTGCGCCGCCAGAGGACGGAGTAATCCTGCGTGACTCAGGGCAGCCCGGCCGCGCTTTGGACACGGCCGGACCGTCCCGCTACCGGCGCCGCACGATCTTGATTTTCACCACGATCGAGACGACTATCGGCAACGGAAGCCAAGCATGATCGTGCATGCAAGCCTCCTAAGTGCCGGCTGGGGCCAATTCCCCGGCCGGCACAGCCTTTTTCAGGCGCGTCACACAAACCCGCAAGCTGCCGCCCTACGGCCCCTATTCTACCCTAAGAGGAACCACAGCCGGAACAGCAGCGTCTCCGCGACGCTCTGCCGGCGTAGCCTTGGGTCGGCGAGTATGCGCAACCGCGGCACCGGACCGCGCTCCAGACCGACAGCGATCCGGTCCAGCGCATCGCGAGAAGCCGGCGCCAGCAGCCCGGGCTGTTCGCGCAGGGCCTGCACATGCGCCCGGAACACGCGCATGAAGCCGCTGGGCCCGCGCCGCAGCGCCGCCACGCCGCGCGACCAGGTGGAGGCGCTTACCCCCACTGCGTTATGACCGTGCTGCCGATAGAGCACGGCCGGCTCGTCATCCAGCACAACGCGGCCGCCGGCAGCCGCCACCACAATGTAGGCCCACCAATCGTGCAGCGTGCCCGGCGGCTCCCGCGTGCTCGCTACCAGGAGGTGCGCGGCCGGGTTGAGCATCACCGTGCAGCCGGTGGCGATGTTTTGCGTCAGCGCGCGCGGAAAGCCCGGCTGCGTCCCCAGGCCCGGGCTGCGCCGGAGCGGGTTCAGCTCGGCATCCACCAGCATCTGCCGGGCGCAGTATAACGCCGGCGTATCGGCGGCGCCGGCAGCCAGCGCCGCGGCACCGCGGGCGAGTTTTTCCGGCAGCCACACATCGTCCTGATCGGCGAACGCGACGGTTCCGGCCGGAACGCGCCGCAGCAATGCCAGGAAGCTGGCGGTAATGCCGATGCGCCCACGCGCATCGTTGCAATCCACCACGCGGTCGGGCCACGCCGCCGCGAACGCGGCAAGCAACGCGGCCGTGCCATCCTCCGAGCCGTCGTCCCGCCAATACAGCCGCCACTCCACCCCGCGTTGCTCGGCGAAGCTGGCAAGCTGCTGCGGCAGATGCGCGGCGCCGTTCCAGGTGGAGAGCAGGATGGCGACGTGCGGGTCCGGCAACGAGTTCCTCATCCCGCCGGTGTGATGGCACCGGCGCAGATCGCCGCCACCGCGCGGTTCAGGCTGGGGCGCCAGTGCGGCAGCGCGAGGCCGAAGGTTTGCCGCAGCTTGCCGCAATCCAGCCGACTGTCGGCGGGCCGTTTCGCCAGTGTCGGCCAGTCTGCGGTGGCGATCGCCTCGATTTGCGGCTGCGGCCAGCCATGCGGCGCGGCGGCGGCGAAAATGGCGGTGGCAAATCCGTGCCACGTGGTCTCACCGGCGCCGCAGGCATTATACGTGCCGCCGAGCTTGCCGGGAGGGTTGCCGAGCAGCGCCAGCGACACCCCCAGCACCGCGCGGGCCAGATCGTCGGCATTGGTGGGACAGCCGCGCTGATCGCCCACCACGCGCAGACGCGGCATGCGGCGGCCCGCGTTCAGCATGGTCAGCACGAAGTTCTTGCCGTGCTCGGCGTAGACCCAGGCGGTGCGCAGAATCACGGCGCCGGGATGCGCTTCGCGCACCGCGATCTCGCCGGCCAGTTTGCTGCGGCCATAGGCGCCCGTCGGGTTGGTCGGGTCGGTTTCCAGGTAGGGTGCGCCCTTCGCACCGTCGAACACGTAATCCGTGCTGACATGCACCAGGGCCGCGCCGCTTTCCGCGCAAAGCCGCGCGAGCCGGGCGGGCGCTTCGGCGTTGGCGCGGAACGCCGCCGCTTCGTCGCTCTCCGCCGCGTCCACCGCCGTCCAAGCCGCGGCGTTGATCACCAGCCTGGGCCGCATCCGCGCAAAGGCCGCATCGATGGTCTCCGGCCGATCGAAATCCAGCTCGGGCCGGCCGACGACCTGCACCCGGTTGCCCGCCGCGCGGCCCAGCGCGCGCGCGAGCTGGCCGCTGCCGCCGGTAACCAGGATCGGGATCATCCGCCGAACCAGTTACGGGCGGTGAACCAGCCCGGCAGCTTCGCGTCCTTCTCGGAAAGCACCGCGTCCTCCTGCGTGACCGGCCAGGGCAGCGACAGCACGGGATCGTTCCAGATCACGCCACGCTCGGCCTCGCGATGATACGGCGCGGTGACTTTGTAGATTACCTCGGTATCCGGCTCTAGCGTGCAGAAGCCGTGCAGGAAGCCGGGGGGAATCCAGAGCTGCGCCCAGTTCTCCGCCGAAAGCTCGGCCGCGGCGAATTGGCCGAAGGTGGACGAGCCAGTGCGCGCATCCACCGCCACATCCCAAATCGCGCCGCGCACCACGCGCACCAGCTTGCCCTGCACGGCCGGCGCCACCTGGCAGTGCAGGCCACGCACCGTGCCGCGCGCGGCGGAGAAGCTGTGATTGTCCTGCACGAACGGCAGATCGATGCCGCAATCCGCCAGCCGCGCCGTTGAAAAAACTTCCGAAAAGAAGCCGCGGCTGTCGCCGAAGCGCGGCGGCACGATCCGTTTTACTTCAGGAATAGAGAGGCGTTCCACCTGCATCTCAGGCGTGCACGCCGCTCGCGACATCGGACAGCAGTCGGCCCAGCTCGGTCTTGCCCAGGCCCTTGGCGTGGCGCTGCAACGTTTCGCTGTCGATATAGCCCATCCGGTAGGCAACCTCCTCGGGGCAGCCCACCAGCATGCCCTGGCGCGACTGGATGGTCTGCACGAACGCGCCGGCCTGCAGCAGGCTATCGGGCGTGCCGGCATCGAGCCAGGCGCAGCCGCGGCCCAGCCGCTCCACATGCAGCGAACCTTCCTCCAGATAGAGCCGGTTCAGGTCGGTGATCTCCAGCTCGCCGCGCGCCGAAGGCTTCACGCTGCGGGCAAATTCGGTCACGCGCGCATCGTAGAAATACAGGCCGATCACCGCCCACGGCGAAATCGCCGTCACCGGCTTCTCGATGATTTCGGTGGCGCGCCCGTCCTCGCCGAACACGGCCACGCCATAACGTTCCGGATCGCGCACCTGATAGGCAAATACGGTGGCACCTTCGGGGCGCTCCGCCGCGCCGCGGAAGCTCGTGGACAGGTGCTCGCCGAAGATGAGGTTGTCGCCGAGCACCAGCGCGCACGGCGCGCCGGCAAGCCACTCGTCGGCGATCAGAAAGGCTTGCGCGATGCCCTCGGGGCGCTGCTGTTCGGCATACGAAAAGCGCATGCCCCAGCCGGCGCCATCGCCCAGCAGCCGCTGGAACTGCGGCAGGTCGGCCGGCGTGGAAATGATCAGCACATCGCGGATGCCCGCAAGCATCAGCACGCTGAGCGGATAATAAACCATCGGCTTGTCGTACACCGGCAGAAGCTGCTTGCTGGAAGCGAGCGTCATCGGGTGCAGCCGTGTGCCGGAGCCGCCGGCCAGCACGATGCCCTTCATGTTCATCGGAAACCCCGCTATTTACGCGGCCGTGCCGAGACGCTGGCCGGCATAGGTTTTCGCGCGGATCGCCTGCCACCAGGAGCGGTTCTCCAGATACCAAGCAACCGTCCGGCGCAGGCCGGATGCGAAATCGTGCGTCGCGTGCCAGCCGAGCGTGGCGGCGGCGTGCGACGGGTCTATCTCATAGCGGAAATCGTGTCCCGGGCGATCGGTGACGAACTGTATCAGCCGTTCACGCGCGCCCGCCGCATCGGGCACCAGGGCGTCGAGCACGGCGCAGATTTCACGCACCACCTCGATATTCCGGCGCGGCTGACGCGCGCCGATCGCGTAGGTTTGCCCCGGTTCGCCGCGCGTGAGCACCGCCAGCAGCGCCGGCGCATGGTCTTCCACATGCAGCCAGTCCCGCTGCTGCGCGCCATTGCCGTACACCGGCAGCGTCTTGCCCTCCAGCGCATTGATCGTCACCAGCGGAATGAGCTTTTCGGGAAACTGCCACGGACCGTAATTGTTGCTCGTATTGCTGACGATGGTCGGCAGGCCATAGGTGTGCTGCCAGGCGCGCGCCAGATGGTCGGAAGCCGCTTTGCTGGCCGAATACGGGCTGCGCGGATCGTAGGGCGTTGTCTCGCAAAACGCCGGGTCGGTCTCGCCGAGCGCGCCCCACACCTCGTCGGTGGAAATGTGGTGGAAACGGAACGCGGCCCGCCGCTCCCCGGCCAACGTTGCGAAATACGCGCGCGCCGCCTCCAGCAGCACGAAAGTGCCCACCACGTTCGTCCGGATGAACTCGCCCGGCCCGTCTATCGAGCGATCGACATGGCTCTCGGCGGCCAGGTGCATCACCGCATCGGGCTGCGTGTCGGCGAACACCCGGCGCATGGCATCGGCATCGGCGATGTCGGCGCGCACGAGTTTGTGGCGAGGGTGGTCGCGCGCCGGGCCCAGCGCTTCGAGCGAGGCGGCATAGGTGAGCTTGTCCACGTTGACCACGTGGTAATCCGTTGCGGCTATGACATGACGCAGCACGGCCGAGCCAATGAAGCCACAGCCGCCGGTGAGGAGTATGCGCATGCCGGAACTTCTTCGCTTCAAAGTTGTGGCCGGGGACCGCATTGGGCCAGCCAACCGGCGGGAATACAATCCGAACCCAGCCGGCAGCCCCTCCCTTGCGCCCCCCGCCCGGGTCCGGGACGTTCCTGCCATGAAGTCCACCCGCTCCGCCAGACCGGTTGTGCTGACCATTGCGCCCGATGGCGCCTTGGTGGCCGCCTTTCCGGCCGGCTCGCGTCCCGCCCCAACCGAGGTGGCGTTGGCTTTGGACGGCACGGTGCATGCGGTGCTGGCGCCGGAAAAGGCGGATGGCGGCGCGCGGGTCGCCTGGCAATTGCCGAGCCGGCTGGTGTTCGCCGAACTCGATCTGCTGGCGCTGCCGGATGGTGAGAGCCTGCTCGGCCTGCCGCGCGACCTGCGGCCGCTTTATGCGCTGTCGGCCGGTCAGGCCGTGCTGCGGGAATGGCGCATCGAGGGCAGCTTCACGGGGGCCGCCTTCCTGGCCGCCGCGATGGGCGTGGAACTCATGAATGGGGCGCAGCCGGTGGCGCGCGGCATGGCGCAGCTTCGCGACGGCGTCTGGCGCTACGGCCTCGATCTCGCGGTGCTGCCGCGGCCGGGCGAGGCGCTGCGCTTGCAGCCGCGCATCGGCGGCCGGCTGCTGACAGCTCCGGTGCTGGAGTTGCCGGCCGGCGCGCTGGGCGTGGTGGGCTGCCTGGACACCGCCACGCCCGAGCACGCGCATGGCTGGGCGATCGATTTGCGCAATCCCGGAAAACGCGTGCGCCTGGAGGTGCTGCGCGATGCCCGGGTGGTGGCCCGCGTCGCGGCCGGCCAGTTGCGCGAGGATTTGCGCGGGCTCGGCGACGGGCAATGCGGCTTCAGCGCCAAGCTGCCCGGTATCGGCGACCCTTCCCGCCGGCGCATCGGCGTGCGGCTGGCCGGCACGCGCACGGAACTGTCCGGCAGCCCGGTGATCATCGATCCGGAGCCGACGCTGATCGGCCGTTTCGATACGCTGCACGGCATGTCGGTGCATGGCTGGGCCTGGGACCGTTCGCGGCCCGAAGCGAAACTCTCGGTGGAGGCGGTGGGGCCCGGCGGCGAGGTGCTGGGCCGGGCAGTGGCCCAGGATTTCCGCGGCGATCTGCTCGGCGCCGGATATGCCGAGGGATTATGCGCCTTCAAGATCGACCTCTCCGCGCATTTCGAGCGGCTGACCGGCCAGGAGGTGATGGTCCGCGTCGCCGGCACCGACCTGGTGCTGTCCGGCTCGCCGCGCCGCATCCTGCCCAACGGCAATCTGCAGCGTTTCCTGCGCCGGCGCGATGCGGTAACGGCGCGGCCCGGCGTGCTGCCGCGCTTGCGCCGGGCGCTGAACCACCGCGCCGGCACGCGCGGCATTTCGCTGATCATGCCGGTTTACAATACGAAACGGCAATGGCTTTCCGAGGCGCTGGAAAGCGTGCGCCGGCAGTTCTGCGACAACTGGGAGCTGATCTGCGTCGATGACGGATCCACCGAGCCGCATGTGCAGACGCTGCTGCAGAGCTACGCCTCGCGCGACAGCCGTGTGCGCGTGCTGCGGTCAAACGAGAACGTGGGTATCCAGCGCGCCGTGAATTTCGGTCTGCGCGCGGCGCGACACGATTACGTCGCTTTCGTGGATCACGACGATTACCTGGAACCCGACGCGGTCTGGCAACTGATCCGCGCCTCCGCGCTCACCGATGCCGATCTGCTCTACTCCGACGAGGCCCGCACCGATGAGGCGGTGAACAACATCCTGGAATTCCGGCTGCGGCCCGCCTTCAGCCACGATTACTATCTGAGCCATCCTTATTTCGTGCATCTGGTCTGTGTACGCACCGAACTCGCGCGCCGGATCGGCGGCTACGACGAAAACCTGGCGATTTCCGGCGACGTGGATTTCGTGCTGCGCGCCATCGAAGCGTCGCGGCGCGTGGTGCATGTGCCGGCCGTGCTGTACCGCTGGCGCACGCATGAGAGCAGCGCCGGACATGCCAAGCAGACCGAGGTGATGAACGCGACGATCGGCGCGCTGCAACGCCATCTGGATCGGCTGGGCACCGGCGCGCGGGCGAGCGAAGGGGCCTGGTTCAACCAGTTCCGGATCGACTGGCCGGGTTCCGACGGCCTGATCCTGATCGTTATCCCCACCAAGAACGGCCGCGACCTGCTGGAAAAAGCCGTGAGCTCTATCGAGCGGACCGCCGCCGGCGCACGCTATCGGCTGGTGGTGATCGATCACGAATCCGACGATCCGGCGACGCGCGAATACCTGGCCGAGCTCGGCGGACGGCACGTGGTGATGCCCTACGTGGGCGAGTTCAATTTCTCCGCCATGAACAATCTGGCGGTGCGGCAATACGGCGCGGACGCCGAATTCGTGCTGTTTCTGAACAACGACATCGAGGCGATTCAGGATGGCTGGCTGGATCGGCTGCGGTCGCTCGCGGCACGCCAGGACATGGGCGCGGTGGGCGCGCTGCTGATGTACGGCGATCGCCGGGTACAGCACGCCGGCGTGGTGCTGGGTTTCAACGATTCGGCCGACCATGCGCTGCGCATGCAATACGTGTATCTGGATCAGAACGGCCGGCGGAACCTGGGGTATAATTGCGCGCTGACCTCGGTGCGGGATTACTCGGCGGTGACCGCGGCCTGTTTGATGATGCGGCGGCAGGTGTTCGAGGAAATCTCCGGCTTCGATGAAAGCTTCGGCATCGGCTTCAACGACACCGACCTTTGCCTGCGCGTGCGGCAGGCCGGTTACCGGGTGCTGTACGACGGCTATACGGTGCTGTATCATTACGAATCCGCCACGCGCAGCCAGACCAAGCAGGTGTTCCATCCGGCCGACACGCGGCGCATGATCCAGCGCTGGGCGGGCCTGCTCAAAGAAGGCGATCCGTTCTACAATCCCAATCTCAGCCTGAAAACACAGGATCATGTGCCGCGCGAGGACGACCGGTGCCGGATTGTGAATACGCCGCGGGTGATGGCGGGCCTGGCAAGAAAGTGAGGTGTTCTTTTTTGAAAAAAGAACCAAAAAACTTTCACTCAGGATAGTCGCTTTCATAAACCAGCATCCGATATCCCTCGCGCCAGAACACCTCCCCTTCATGCATCCCGATCGAGCCTAGAAGCGTTCGAGACGCATAGTTATCCCACCGCGCTACCGCCA
>CAXUEX010000112.1:0-9428 GCA_964250215.1 uncultured Acetobacteraceae bacterium
GTCGACCTGCCGGCGCGGTCGATCGCCACAATCCGCGGCGCGCGGCGCAGGCGCGGCTGGGTTTGCAGGGGCTGCGCGATGCGGTGGCGTCGCTGGGGTTGGCGGCGACGTGAAGATTCTCGTCTGGCAGTGGGGACGGTTCGGCGCCGGGCCGCGCTTGGCGGCGGGTTTCGCCGCCGCGTTCGCGGCCATTCCGGGCGTGGAAACGGCGCTGTCGCTTGCTTCCGGGCCCGAATTGATGCAGGCGGCGTCAAGGCCCGTCTGCGCGCTGCCGGTGGCCACTTACCGCGGCGCGGCCGGGTATGTCGGCCGGGTTCTCGCCACGCCGCGCGATCTGCCGCGCCTTGTCGCCCGGATCGCGGCGCTGGCGCCGGATGTGGCGTTCTGCGCCATGCCGGCGGCATTGGACCTGGCGATGCATGCGGCGCTGCACCGGTTGCGCGTGCCGTATGCGGTGGTGGTGCACGATGCCGATCTGCATCCGGGCGATGGCTACCCGATGCAGATGCTGCTGCAGCGCCGGCTGTGCCGCCGGGCGGATGCGCTGGTGGCGCTTTCCCAGCACGTGGCGGACCGGCTGGATGCGCAGGGGCTCACCCGCGGCAAGCCTTTGTTGCGCGGCCGGTTGCCGCCGGCGGTGTTCGAATCGCTGCCGCCGCCGGGCGCGCATGGCGGCCGGCTGCGGCTGCTGTTTTTCGGGCGGCTGCTGCCGTACAAAGGGCTCGATCTGCTGGCGGCCGCGCTTTCGCGCCTGCTGCCGCGCGACGATCTGGAAGTGCGCGTGGTGGGCAGCGGGCCGGAGAGCCCGGAACTGGATGCGCTGCGCCGGTTGCCCGGCGTTACCGTGGAAAACCGCTGGGTGCCGGAGGACGAAATCGGCGGCTTGCTCGGCTGGTCGGACGCGCTGGCGCTGACGTATCGCGAAGCGAGCCAGAGCGGCGTGGCGGCGGCGGCCATCTCGGCCCGGCGATTCGTGATTTCCACCTCGGTGGGCGGGCTGGCGGAACAGTTGCGCGACGAACCGGCGGCGATTTTGTGTGCGCCGGACGCGCGGAGCATCGCCGTGGCGATTGCGCGGCTGCTGGACGCGCCGCCGGTCGCGGGGTTCGCCGGGGAAAGCCATAGCTGGCGCGACTCGATCGAACGGTTGTGCATCGGGCTGGCGCGCCTGCGCCGGCCCGGGGCGCCGCCGCTGGACCCCGTGCGCGACAAATCCCTGGAGCCCGTTTGAGCCACACCGCATTTTGTGAACCGGGTGTTGCGCCAACCGGGTGAGGTGCGGTTACGTTGTTCTTGCTCGGACATAAGTGGAAGGGCAAGCCGATGAAAACGGTGCTGCAATCCATCTTCCGGCGGCTGATTCGCTGCGGAAAGCTGCAAATCACCTGGCCGGACGGCAGCGTTTCCACGCACGAGGGCGCCCCGGGACCGGTGGCGGCAATCCGCTTGCGGGATTGGCGCACGGTGCGGCGGCTGGCGCTGAACCCCGGCATGGCGTTCGGCGAATCCTATATGGAAGGCGGGCTGGAATTCGCGCACGGCGACGTGTTCGCGGGGCTCGACCTGGTGCTGACGAACATCTGCGCCGGCGAGAACCATCCGCTGATGCGGCTGCACCAAGAGCTGCGGCGTGTGACGCGGCAGTTCCGGCAGATCAACGACGCCGGGCGGGCGCGGCGGCATGTGGCGCACCACTACGATCTGGACAGCCGCGTGTACAGCCTGTTTCTGGATGCGGACCAGCAATATTCCTGCGCGTATTTTCCGCGCGGCGACGAGACGCTGGAAGCGGCGCAGCTTGCCAAGAAGCGGCATATCGCGACGAAGCTGCATCTGCATCGCCCCGATCTGACGGTGCTGGATATCGGCTGCGGCTGGGGCGGGATGGCGCTGACGCTGGCGCGGGAATACGGCGCGCGGGTGCATGGCATCACGCTTTCCACCGAGCAGTTGTCATTGGCGCGGGCGCGCGCCGAGGCGGCGGGGCTGGCGGATCGGGTGGAATTCGAACTGGCGGATTACCGCAGCGTGCAGCAGCGGTTCGATCGCGTGGTTTCGGTGGGCATGATGGAGCATGTCGGGGCGCCGAACTATCCCGCGTTCTTCGGCACAGTGCGGGATTGCCTGGCGCCCGACGGGGTGGCGCTGATCCACCACATCGGGCGCAGCGAAGGCCCCGGCGTGACGGCGCCGTGGTTGCAGACCTACATCTTTCCGGGCGGGTATTCGCCGGCGCTGAGCGAGGTTCTGCCGGCGGTGGAGCGCAGCCGGCTGATGCTGACCGATGTGGAGGTTTGGCGGCTGCATTACGCGCGCACGCTGGAATTGTGGCGGGAGCGGTTTGCCCGGCACCGCGAGGAGATCCGCGAGCTGACGGACGAGCGGTTCTGCCGGATGTTCGAGTTCTACCTGGCCGGGGCGGAGCTGGCGTTTCGGCGCGAGCGGCAGGTGGTTTTTCAGTTGCAGCTATCGCCGAGCCAGACGGCGCTGCCCGCGGCGCGCGACCAGCTTGCCGGCTTTTCCGAGGAACTGGCCGTAAGCCACTGATATTGAAAGTTCTTTGGTTCCTTCTTTCAAGAAAGAACGACTTTCTTGCTTTTTCTGTTGCGGTTTCCGCGCCGATGGCTTATAGAACAAATCAAGAACAATGAGGAGGGGCAGATGATCGGGTACGTTACGCTTGGCACGAACGATCTGGCGCGGGCTTCGGCGTTCTACGACGCGATCGCGGCCGAGCTGGGCACGGCGAGGATGATGGAGACCGACCGTTTCGTGGCCTGGGGGACGGCCGGCGGCGCGGCGGGGATTGGGATTACGCTGCCGCACGACCGGCAGGCGGCGACGGTGGGCAACGGCACGATGGTGGCGCTGGAGGCGAGGGACCGGGCGCAGGTGGACCGGATCCATGCGCTGGCGCTGCGGCTGGGCGGCGCGGACGAGGGGGCGCCGGGGGATCGGGGCGGCGGTTTCTACGCCGGATATTTCCGCGACCTGGATGGCAACAAGCTGAACGCGTTCGTGATGGGGGAGTGAGGCGATGGATTGGCTGGATGGGCTGACGCCGGCGCTGAGCTGGTCGGGCGGGACGAGGGTTTTTTTCCAGCAGCCGTATCTGGCGGGGATCGGCGGGGCGTTCTGCACGCCCACCGCGAGCCGGGAACCGCCGCCGCTGGACCGGTTCGGCCTGACGCTTTGGCAGCCTAACCCCTATCAGTCGGGCGGCGGGCTGGTGCCGGTGGAATGGGCCATGGGCGATTTGACCGGATTCTATCCGGCGATGCCCGGCACCGCACAGCTCGGCTTTGTGGCGGAGGCCGGCAGCAGCGGCGCGCAGGCGGCGGGGCCGGTGGTGGGTGCGTATATCGACAGCCGCGACCTGATCCATGGCTCGTCGAACAGCAAGATGATGATTGCGCCGGGCTTCAAGCTCGGCGAGCGGGCGGGCCCGTTCGCATTTGCCGATGCCGAGAGCGCGGTGCACGTGCTGCTGTATTTGCAGGTGCCGGTGGCGGCGACCGCGGGGGTGGCCAAGAGCTACGCCTATGTTTCGCTGGATCTGGGTTTGCAGGACGAGGCGAGCGGCGTGGAGATCAGTTTCGGCACCGCGCTGTTCTCGGCGGCGACTTCGTTCCATTCGACGATGGCGATCGATCCGCCGACTGGCAACATGATGATCAATGGCGGGCTGTTCGAGGAAAACCCGTATCTGGAGCCGGCGGAAGGCACCACGCTGCACCAGAACGGCACGTGGCGCGGGCTGCGGATGTTCGCCTACACGATCCCGGCGGCGCGGTTTGCGGCGGCGCTGGCGGAATTGCGGCGGCAGCATCCGGATTTTCCGGCGGCCACCGATCCGGCCGCGTATCGGCTGCGCGGTGTGCATTTGAATGCGGAGCTGCAATTCGCGGGTGGGCCGGCGCGGCTTGGGTGGTCGATGCAGGGGCTTACCGTGAGCCTTTCGTAGTGCGGCATCGGTTTGGCGGTCGGTTCGAGAGCAAGGATCGGGGTTCGGGCCCCTTCCCTTCCCGGTAGCGTCTCCCGAGATCGCGTTGGGAGATGACGATGCCGAGCGAAGCCGAGTGCTGGGAGGCGGTGCAGGCGCGGGATGCGCGGTTCGATGGACGGTTCGTGTATTCGGTGGCGAGCACCGGGGTGTATTGCCGGCCATCTTGCGGATCGCGGGCGAAGCGGCGGGAGAATTTGGCGTTTCATGCCTCGCCGGATGCGGCGGCGCGGGCCGGGTTTCGGGCATGCTTGCGGTGCCGGCCGGATGGGGAGTCGGTGGCGGAGCGGCGTGTGGCGGCGGTGGCGGCGGCGTGCCGCGCCATGGCGGGGGCGGAAGATTTGCCGGATTTGCGGGCGGTGGCCGAGGCGGCTGGGCTGAGCCGGTTTCACTTTCACCGCGTTTTTCGGAGCCTTACGGGCGTGACGCCGAAGGATTACGCGGCGGCGCAGCGGGCGGCGCGCGTGCGGCAGGCGCTGGCGGCGCGGAAGCCGGTGACCGAGGCGATTTATGAGGCCGGCTACAACGCGAGCAGCCGCTTCTATGCGCGGGCCGCGCGGGAATTGGGCATGGCGCCGTCGGCGTATCGCGATGGCGGGGATGGCGAGCGGCTGCGCTTTGCCATTGGCCACGCTTCGCTGGGCGCGGTGCTAGTGGCGGCAAGCGAACGCGGCGTGGCGGCGATTCTGCTAGGCGACGATGCGGATGCGCTGCCGCGCGAACTGGAGCGGATGTTTCCGAAGGCGGAACTGATCGGCGGCGATGCGGATTTCGCGCGCGACGTGGCGCAGGTGATCGGCTTCATCGAGGGGCGGTCGCCGGCGCTGGATCTGCCGCTGGATATTCGCGGCACGGCGTTTCAGAAGCGCGTGTGGGATGCGGTGGCGAAAATTCCGCCGGGGTGCACGGCAGATTATGCGGAAATCGCGGGGGCGATCGGCCGGCCGGGGGCGGCGCGGGCGGTGGCCGGCGCGTGCGCGGCGAACAAGCTGGCGGTGGCGATTCCGTGCCACCGCGTGGTGCGGCGGGGTGGCGGGATGGCGGGATACCGCTGGGGTGTTGCGCGCAAGCGGGCGTTGCTGGAGCGGGAAGCGCAGCCCGCAACGCCGAATGGCGGACAATCGAGGCGGAACCGCGTGATGCCGAACAGCGAACCCGCCTAGCGAAACAGCGTGCGGGTTCGGGTTGATCAGGCTTCGGCGTGGCTGGGTTCCACTTCCGCCTGTTCTTCCTCCAGTGCTTCCTGCTCGGCCTGCAGCGCCCACATCTTTGCATAGAGCCCGGCTTCGGCCAGCAGCGCGCGGTGCGTGCCGCGCTCCACCACGCGGCCGTCATCCAGCACGATGATCTCGTCGGCATCCACGACCGTGGAAAGCCGGTGGGCGATCACCAGCGTGGTGCGCTGCGCCGCCACGGCGCCCAATGCCGCGCCGATGTCGCGCTCGGTGGCGGTATCGAGCGCGCTGGTTGCCTCATCCAGGATCAACATGCGCGGATCCTTCAGGATGGTGCGGGCGATGGCGACGCGCTGTTTTTCGCCGCCGGAGAGTTTCAGGCCGCGTTCACCCACGCGGGTTTCGTATTGTTCCGGCATGCGCAGCACGAAATCGTGCACCTGGGCGAGCCGCGCCGCGTGTTCGATGCGGTCCTGGGTGGCGCCGGGGCGGCCATAGCCAATGTTGTAGCGGATGGTGTCGTTGAACAGCACCGTATCCTGCGGCACCACGCCGATCGCGGCGCGCAGGCTGGTCTGGGTGAAATCGCGAATGTCCCGGCCGTCCACCAGAATGCGGCCGGCGTTCACATCGTAGAAGCGGAACAGCAGCCGGCTGATGGTGGATTTGCCGGCGCCGGTGGGCCCGACCACGGCAATTTTGTGGCCGGCCGGCACGCGGAAACTTACGCCCTTGAGGATTTCCCGCGTCGGCTGATAGCCAAACCGCACGTCCTGGAACTCCAATGTGCACGGGCCGGCGCCGTCTTCCAGATGCGCCGGCAGCATCGCGGCACCCGGGCGGTCCTGCACCTCCTGCGCGACGGCCAGCAGCCGGAACATCTGCTCCATGTCCACCAGGCCCTGCTTGATGGTGTTGTAGGCGAATCCTAGGAAGTTCAGCGGCTGATAGAGCTGTAGCAGGTAGGTGTTGGCCAGCACGAACTTGCCCACCGACATTTTGCCCGATGTCACGCCCTGCCCGGCCATCAGCATGACCGCGGCCAGACCCAGCGAAATGATCGCCGCCTGGCCCAGATTGAGCATGTTCAGCGTCACCTGGCTTTTCACGGCGGCGCGTTCGTAGGCGGCCAGCGCCTCGTCGAACCGGTGCGCCTCGTGCGCCTCGTTGCCGAAGTATTTTACGGTCTCGTAATTGAGCAGGCTATCGACGGCCTTGGCCTGGGCTTCGGTATCCTTGTCGTTCATGCGCTGGCGGAAGCGCACGCGCCAGGTGGCGAAGCTGAGCGTGAAGCCGACATAGACCGCGACCGCGCCGAAGGTGACGAACGCGAACCGCCAGTCGAACAGGCGCCAGAGCACGAGCGTGACGAGCACCAGCTCGAAGATGGTGGGCACGATGTTGAACACGGCGAAGCGAAGCACCTGCTCGATGCCGGCGCTGCCGCGCTCGATGGCGCGGGATACGCCGCCGGTTTGCCGATCGAGATGGAAGCGCAGCGAGAGCGTGTGCATGTGGGTGAAGGTTTCGAGCGCGACACGGCGCACCGTGCGCTGCTGCACGCGGGCGAACACCGCATCGCGCAGCTCGCCGAAGCCGGCCGAGGCCAGGCGGAGCAGGCCGTAGGCCACGATGAGCGCGAACGGCACGGCGGCGATGGCGGCGCCCTTGGGCGTGAGCGCATCCACGGCATGGGAATAGACGATGGGGATATAGACGGTGGCGATTTTGGCCAGCACCAGGAAGCCGGCGGCCAGCACGACGCGCACGCGGGCGCCGGGATCGCCTTTGGGCCAGAGATACGGGAGCAGGGATTTGATCGTCTCGCCGCTGGAGCGGCTCGGGCCCGCCAGGGGAAGGCGGGAAGTGGCCATCACGCGCATGGGTGCGGATGTGGCATGGCGGGGGCGGGTTTCAAACCGAGGAGGCCGGATGTTCGAGCGGTACGAGCGGCAGATGCATTCGTGGCAGCCGCCGGGCGGCCGGCTGGAATTGCGGCTGGGCGGGGCGCCCGTGGGATGGGTGGCCGCCGATCTGGCGGCGATTTTGCGCAGCGCCGGCGCGGAAGTGGCGCCCGGCCGGATCGCGGTGGAAAACCCGGCGGGGCTGGACAGGCTGGTTCGGGCAGGCGCGGAGGCGGGGCATTTTTCGCTGCGCGGTGAGGTTTTCGATGTGCGGGCGGAGCCTTGCGGCAAGGTGCTGGCCACGATCGACCGTGGCGCGCTGCCCGCCTTCGGCATCGAGGCGGAAGGCGTGCACGTGAACGGCATTGTGCGGCGCGGCGACGGGCCGTGGCTGTGGATCGGCCGCCGGTCGCGGCAGGTGCGCATGGAGCCGGGCAAGCTGGATCATATCGTGGCCGGGGGCATTCCGGCCGGCATGGGCGAGATGGCAACGCTGGTGAAGGAAGCGGCGGAGGAGGCCGGCATTTCGGAGGCGCTGGCGCGGACGGCGAAGCGCGTGAGCGAGGTGGTTTACGCCATGGAACGCGCCGAGGGGCTGCGGCGCGACCGGCTGCATGTGTACGATCTGGAATTGCCGGAGGAGTTCCGCCCCGAGCCGCACGACGAGGAGGTGGAAGCGTTCGAGCTATGGCCGGCGCGCGAGGTGTTGGCGCGGGTTCGGGACAGCGACGATTTCAAGTTCAACGTGAACTTCGTGCTGATCGATTTCTTTCGCAGGTGGGACGCGACGGGCTGAAACGGCAAGGCTGCGTATTGACCGGCATCCGTTGTGGCAGCAAGATGACTTGCCACTTTTGTGGCACCGAGACGGCTTTTTGTTTGCAACCCAAGGATGCAGGATCATGATTATATCGAAACGCCTGATTTTTTCGCTCGGCGTGCTGCTTACGGCTGCCGGCCTGGCGGCGAGCGCCGATGCCGCGGCGCCCAGAGTTTCCCAGGATTTCTTCAAATCGAGCACGCATAATGGCAGCCTGCACCGGGGCGCTTCGATCCCGGCGGCTACGGTGGGGTTTTATGCGTTTCATGCGACGACTTGCGCGGTGTACAATCCCACCAGCAGCGGTGGGCAAACCTACCTGTTCATCTATCCGCAGGAAGGCGGTTATCTTTTCACCGACAGCCCCTACGATCAGATCGTGATTGCGCCGGAATGCGCCGCCAACAATGTGATGGGCGTCGACGTGATCAATACCAACGGCGATTGGAACAACATCTACGCTTTTTCGCACCAGTAGCGGCATCTTGGGTCGGGGGGCGTGGCCATCCCCGACCCTGACCTGGCTTATTCCGGCGCCGCGGCGGCGATGGGAATTTCCCGGGCGGGCGCGTCGATGGCGGGCTGCTCGTCGCCCGGCTGATCGCCACCCTCTTCGTCCTGATACCGGCGCTGGCCGTTGTAGTTATTATGCTGCGGATAGGCCTGCTGCGGCTGCGCCTGCTGCTGCTGCGTCGCCTGGTTGATCGCGTTCAAAATGCGGAAATAATGCTCCGCATGCTGGAAGTAGCTTTCCGCCAGCACCCGGTCGCCCGAGCCGGTGGCGTCGCGGCCGAGCTGCAGATACTTCTCGAATAGCTGTTGTGCCGTGCCGCGGACCCGCAGATCGGGGCCGCTGCTGTCGAACACGTGGTTTCGATTGAGGGGAATATTGCCGTTGTATTGCCGCGGCACACCGCCACCGCCGCCACTGCCCCGGTGGCTCCGTCCGCGCATGCGTTTCATGTTCATTCGCTTGCCAATGCTGTCCTGTGGTTGCGCGGCAGGCCGCGTGGCTGGCCGTGCCGCCCAGGCACGGTTGCCATTATCTCGTCAACGAAGTGCCGCACAGACGGCCCGGGCGATTGCCTTGGGCCGTAACCGAGCGCTTTCGCGGATTCGGCCAGTGCGATGCGCGCGGACCCTAGCCATTGAAGCGACGGCTGCCAAGGGGGGGGTTCAAAGGCGCAGCACCAGGGCGCGCGGTGTGCCGGAGAGATCGGGGCGCGCGCCGGCGGATGCAAGCCCGGCACCGCCGGCCAGGGCCGCTACCGCTTCGAGCTGGCCGGCGCCCAGTTCCAGGATGGCGGCCCCCGCCGGCGCGGTAAGCCGGCGCAATTCCGGCAGCACGGCCCGGTAGGCGTGCAGCCCCTGCGCGCCGCCATCCAGCGCGCAGACCGGCTCGTGCCGCAGCTCGGGTTGCAGGGCGGGCAGGTCGGCGCTGGCGATGTAGGGCGGGTTGCACAGCACCAGATCGAAGCGGCCGCCCAGCGCCGCGCCATACTTTTTAGTCTCTTTCCAATCGTCGA
>CAXUEX010000113.1:0-9324 GCA_964250215.1 uncultured Acetobacteraceae bacterium
AGCCGAATGGGGGCCGCACGGCGCCGATGCGGTGCGCTTCCTGATCGCCGCCAATCCCGGCGAAACCCCCGGCCCGCTCGGCCGCGTCGCTTCGGGTGGCGAACTATCGCGCCTGATGCTGGCGCTGAAAGTGGTGCTCACGCGCGGCGGCACGGTGCCGACGCTGATTTTCGACGAGGTGGATAGCGGCATCGGCGGCGCCACCGCGGCGGCCGTGGGCGAACGCCTGGCGCGCGTGGCGGAAGCCGTGCAGGTGCTGGTGGTGACGCACTCGCCGCAAGTGGCCGCGCGCGGCGACGCGCATTTCCGCGTGGCCAAGCGCACCGGCGCGCGCGCGCGCACCGAGGTGCAGGCGCTGGATGTAGGTGCAAGGCGCGAGGAGATTGCGCGCATGTTGGCGGGCGAAAAGATCACCCCCGCCGCCCGCGCCGCGGCCGAAAGCCTGCTGGGCGCTGCTTAATGCCTAGAAATCGCCAAAGCAGCCAAGAACAAGCCGCCGCCGAACTCGCCCGCCTTGCCAGCGAAATCGCGCAGCACGATCGCGCCTATCACGGCGAAGACTCACCGCGCATCACCGATGCGGAATACGACGCGCTCCGCCGCCGCAACGCCGAGCTGGAAGCGCAATTCCCGCACCTCGCCCGCGCCGACAGTCCATCGAACCGCGTCGGCGCCGCACCCGAAGGCGCGTTCGGCAAAATCCAGCACCGCGTGCCCATGCTGTCGCTCAACAACGCTTTTTCGCCGGCGGAATTCACAGGCTTTTTCGATCGCGCCCGCCGCTTCCTGGGCCTTGCCGCTGACGCCCCGCTCGCCCTTGTGGCGGAACCGAAGATCGACGGTCTGTCCATTTCCCTCACCTACGAAAATGGCATTTTCACGCGCGGCGCCACGCGCGGCGACGGCGCGCAGGGCGAAGACGTCACCGCCAATCTGCGCACCGTCAAGACCGTGCCGCAGAAACTGAAAGGCGAGGCGCCCGCCCGCATCGAAATTCGCGGCGAGATTTTTATCACCAAAGCCGATTTCCTGGCGCTCAACGCGGCGCAGGAAAAATCCGGCGGCAAGCGTTTTGCCAACCCGCGCAATGCCGCCGCCGGCAGCCTGCGCCAGCTCGATGCCGCCGTCACCGCCGCCCGCCCGCTGGCGCTTTTTGCTTACGCCATGGGCGAAAGCTCGAACCCGGTCGCCATCACACACAACGATTACCTCAAGCAGCTCAAGCGCTGGGGTTTCCAGGTCAACCCGCTATCGGAACATCTGCCGCGCCCCGATGCGGCCGCCGGTTTCCAGCAAAAAATCGCCGCCGAGCGCGCCACGCTGCCCTACGACATCGACGGCGTGGTGTATAAAATCGACGATCTCGCCCTGCAAAGCCGCCTCGGCTTCGTTGGCCGCGAACCGCGCTGGGCCACGGCTTGGAAGTTTCCCGCCGAACAGGCGACCACGATCCTGAACGACATTCTCATCCAGGTCGGCCGCACTGGCGCGCTCACCCCCGTGGCCGTGCTGGAGCCGGTCAATGTCGGCGGCGTGCTCGTCACCCGCGCGACGCTGCACAACGAAGACGAAATCCTCCGTAAGGACATCCGCATCGGCGACACGATAATGCTGCAACGCGCCGGCGACGTGATCCCGCAGATCCTCGGCATCGTCCCGGAACGCCGTCCGAAAAACGCTCACGCGTTCGTGCCCCTGGATCGTTGCCCAATCTGCGGCAGCCACGCGGTGCGTCCACCCGGCGAAGCCGTGCGCCGCTGCACCGGCGGCCTGATCTGCCCGGCGCAAACCGTGGAGCGCCTGATCCATTTCTGCGGCCGCGCGGCCTTCGATATCGAGGGCATGGGCGACAAGACCGTGCGCGAATTCCACGAACTCGGCTGGCTCGCCGAGCCCGCCGACATTTTCCGCCTGCCCGAACGCGAAGCTGAAATCGCCGCGCGCGAAGGCTGGGGCAAACTCTCGGCCCAGAACCTCGTCCGCGCCATCGAAGCTCGCCGCCGAGTCGCCCTGGGTCGCTTTCTGTTCGCGCTCGGCATCCGCCGCGTCGGCGCCACGAACGCGAAGCTGCTTGCGCGCCACTACAGCGACTACGAAACCTGGCGCGTGCAGATGCTGGCCGCCACCGAAATCGGCTCCGATGCGCGGCTGGCGCTCGGCAGCATTCTTGGTGTCGGCGAGGCCATTGCCACCGAACTCGTCGATTTCTTCGCCGAACGCCGCAATCTCGCGGCACTGGATGCGCTCACCGCCCAGCTCACCATCGAGCCCGATACGCACGCCGCGACGGAAAACTCCCAGCTTGCCGGCAAGATCCTGGTGTTCACCGGCACGCTGGAAACCATGACGCGCCCCGAAGCCAAATCCCGGGCCGAAGCGCTCGGTGCCCGCGTGACTGACAGCGTATCGAAAAAAACGGATTTCGTCATCGTCGGCGCCGAGGCCGGCAGCAAGGCAAAAAAAGCCGCCGAACTTGGCGTGCTAACCCTTACGGAGCCAGAATGGCGGGAGATGGCGGGGATGTGATCTCCCGCTCGATCCATGCCCGATGCGCATCCGGCAGCGGTGCCGACCGCCGCGTTGCGCGATCGATGCACACCAGCACCGTGTGCCCCAGTGTCACGCAATCTTCGCCGCGGAAAATCCCTTGTCCCAGCCTGTAGGAGCTACGCCCCAGCGAAAGTGGCCGCGTGCCAACGTCCACCTGGCCCGGCCAGTGCACCTCCATGCGGTAATCGATTTCCACGCGCGCCATCACGAATTGCAGCCCTTGCGGCAGCCGTGGATAGCCGGGCCGATGCGTGAACATCGATCGCCCGCTCTCCAGCAGCGCCGCGAACGCCACGTTGTTGATGTGGCCCACCATGTCGGTGTCGCTGAACCGAAGGTTTTCGCGAAAGAAGAAGCCGTATGTGGAACGCAGCGACAGATCGGGTTCGCTGCTCATGCTGCCTCCAATTTCGCGCAGGCGCGTTCCAGCCAAGTCGCGATCTCCGGCTCCAACGATGGCCCGATCTCCCGCGCCACCCGCGCGTGATACGCATCCACCCAGTCCCGCTCGGCATCGTCCAACAGCGCGGGCTCGATCAACGCGCGATCGAATGGCGCCAGAGTCAGCGTCTCGAACTCCAGAAAGGGCTTGTCGCCACCCACGCCAGCCCAACGCGTCAACAGCAGATTCTCGATGCGGATGCCGTAGCTGCCCGGCAGATAGAAGCCGGGCTCGTTCGAAACGATCATGCCTTCGGCAAAACCCGCCGGCCGCAAATACGGTGAAAGCGAAACCGGCCCCTCGTGCACCGATAGATAGCTGCCCACGCCATGCCCCGTTCCGTGATCGTAATCCAGCCCCGCTCGCCAAAGCGCCGCGCGCGCAAACCCGTCCAGCCGCACCCCCGGCACGCCCGCGGGGAAAACCAGCCGGGCTATCGCGATGTGTCCCTTCAGCACGCGCGTGAACCGGTCGCGCATCTCCGCCGGCGGCGCATCGGGCCCGGTCCATAGCGTTCGCGTGATGTCCGTCGTGGCGTCCGCGTATTGGCCGCCGCTATCCACCAGCAGCATCTCGTTCGCGCCGATCCGCCGATCGGTGGCCGGGCTCGCATGATAGTGGATGATCGCGCCGTGCTCGCCGGCACCGACGATGGAAGGAAAGCTGGCGCCGCGGAACAAATCGCCGCGCGCGCGGAATTCCAGCAGCCGCTCGGCCACCGAAACCTCGCTCTCCCGTCCGGCGGCGCCGCGCAGCCAGTGCAGGAACCGGCATACTGCTACGCCGTCGCGCAGATGCGCCGCGCGTGCGCCCTGCTGCTCCACCGCATTCTTGCGCGCCTTGGGCACCGAACACGGATCGGAGGCAGCCACCACAACCGCGCCGGCCTCGCGCAGCCGGGCCGCGAACCACGCGCAGGTGCCCGCCGCATCCGCGCCCACCCGCGCACCCGCCAACCGCCGCAGCGCGTCCGGCAACGCCGCGCGCGGCGCAATTGCCACCGCATTGCCCAGCGCCGCCCGAACCTCGGCGCCGAAGCGCGCGGGCTCGGCAAACAGTTCCACGCCCGCATCGTCATGCACCAGCGCGAACCCCAGCAGGAACGGCGTGCACGCCACGTCCTCGCTGCGGATATTCAGCAGCCAATCGATGGAAGCCGGATCGCTGAGCACCGCCGCGCGCAGCCCCGCCGATTTCAGCGCCGCCGCAATCTCGTCCCGCTTCGCTTCGCTAGAAACCCCCGCGAATGGCTCCGGATGTAGCACCGCCGGTGCAGCGGGCGGTGTCGGCCGGTCCCGCCACGCCGCATCGACAGGGTTGTCTTCGACAGGGATCAGCACCAGCCCCGCTTCGGCAAACGGCTTCAGCCCATCCTCGCTGATCAGCCAGGGATCGTAACCCAGCCGCGCGCCCGGCAACCGCGCCGCCAGATATTTTGCCGGCGGCGACTGCGTGAGGTGCAACCGCTCCCACAAAGCCGCATCGGTCTCCGCAGATAATTGCAGCACATACCGCCCGTCGCTCCACACCGCGGCACTCTCCGCCATCACCGCCGCCAGCCCGGCACTTCCCGTAAACCCGGTGAGCCAGGCCAGCCGTTCCGCCGAAGCCGGAACATATTCGCCGAGATGCTCATCGCCGCGCGGCACCAGAAAAATATCGATCCCAAGCGCCGGCAAACGCTGCCGCACAGCTTCGAGGCGTTCGAAAAAATTCATTTGCGCAGCACCATCGTGGTCCAGTTTCCTTCATTTATCGTTCGCTCCAGCCGCAAGCCCTGCCGCCGGTGCGCCGCCAGCACGGCCCGCGACTGGTTTTGCAGCAATCCGGCCAATATCGCGGTGCCGCCGGGCGCCAGCCCCGCGCCCAGATCGCGCGCCATGCGGCACAGTGGCCGCGCCAGGATGTTGGCGAACACCAGATCGTACGGCCGCCCCGCGCGCACCGCCGGCGCCGCCCAGCCATTGCCCCGCCCGCAGGCCACGCGCACCCGGTTCAGCGCCGCGTTCCGCCGCGCCGTGCGCACCGCCCAGGGATCGATATCGCTGGCCAGCACGCCGCTGCGCAGCAGTTTCGCGGCCGCAATCGCCAGAATGCCCGATCCGCAGCCCAAATCCAGCAGCCGCCGCGGCCGCCGCCACGCCCCGCGTTCCAGCGCGCGCAACCCCCCGCGCGTGGAACCGTGTTCACCCGATCCGAATGCCAGCCCCGCATCCAGTTTCAACACGATCCGTCCGGCCGCGGCTGCGGGCGGCAGATGCGTGCCCCGCACCACGAACCGCGTTCCCACAAGCTGCTCGGGAAACCCCTCATACACGCGCGCCAGCCAGCCTTCCGCCGCCACCGCCTCGCGCAGCAGCGGTGCCGAAACGCCGGTCGTGTACGCCGCAATCGCCAGCCCCGCCGCCATCGCGCCATCGCCCGCCCCGCGCGCCCGCACGCCCTCCACGCGCCAGGTGCCCGCCGCCTCATCGGCCACGAACATCGCCGTCGCCTCGCATCCCTGGCGCAGCGCCGACTCATAAGCTGCCGCCGCCGCCCACGGCACCGTCACGTGCACGGTCTCCAAAGCGCCCGATATCGTCACGCTTTTTCCACGAACCGGTCCAGCACCCGCTTCTGCCCGGCTTTCTCGAACGCAATCTCCAACCGGTCGTCCTCGGAAGCCGTTACGATGCCGTAGCCGAACTTCTCATGGAACACGCGCTGCCCCACTTCCAGGCTTTCCCCCCGCGCGGGCCGCGCCGGCGCTTCCCATGCCTCTGTCACGCGCCCGCGCCGCGCCAGCAAAGGCCCGCCCGCGAACACGCTGGGCGCCGCAATTCGCCGGTCCAGCGCCAGCGCCGCCGAGCCCGCGCGTTCGGTATGCGCTTCCGGCAATTCATCGAGAAACCGGCTCGGCACCGTGCTCTGCCAGTTCGCATAAATGCGCCGGTTCGCCGCATGGCTCACGATCGCGCGGTGGCGCGCCCGCGTCAGCCCCACATAGGCCAGCCGCCGCTCCTCCTCCAGCCCCTTGTTGCCGTTTTCGTCCATCGCGCGCTGATTCGGAAACAAGCCTTCCTCCCAGCCGGGCAGGAACACCGTGTCGAATTCCAAGCCTTTCGCCGCGTGCATCGTCATCACGCCGATTCGGTCCGTTTCGCCCTGCGCCTCGTTCTCCATCACCAGCGCCACGTGTTCCAGAAAGCCTTGCAGCGTTTCGAAATCCGCCAGAGCGCGAACGAACTCCTTCAAATTCTCCAGCCGACCCGGCGCTTCCGGCGATTTGTCCTGCCGCCACATATCCGTATAGCCGCTCTCATCCAGCAGCGTCGCCAGCACCACCACATGGCCCTCGCGCGACAGCATCTCGCGCCAGCGGCCGAACCCCGCCATGAGCTCGCCGAGCTTGCCGCGCAGCGCGCCGCGCCGCACCAGTTCCTCTGCCGCAACCGAAAGCGAAATGCCGCCTTCCCGCGCCGCCGCGTGCAGGCTGCGCATCGCCGCGTCGCCCATGCCGCGCTTCGGCACGTTCACGATGCGCTCGAACGCCAGATCGTCGGATGGCTGCACCAGCACGCGCGCATAGGCGATCGCATCGCGAATTTCCGCCCGTTCGTAGAAGCGCAGGCCGCCGACCACGCGATACGGCAGCCCCAGCGTGATGAACCGCTCCTCGAAACTCCGCGTCTGATGCCCCGCCCGCACCAGCACGGCCATTTCCGCAAGCTTGTGCCCGTCGCGTTGCAAGGCTTCGGCGCGCTCCCCCACCATGCGCGCCTCCTCTTCGGAATCCCACAGCGAAACCACGGAAACGCGCTCGCCTTTCTGATCCTGCCGCCCCGTGCGCAGCGTCTTGCCCAGCCGCCCCTCGTTGTTCGCAATCAGCGCCGAAGCCGTCGCCAGGATCGGCGCGGTCGATCGGTAATTCCGTTCCAGCCGCACGATTTTCGCGCCCGGAAAATCGCGCTCGAACCGAAGAATATTCTCCACCTCCGCGCCGCGCCAGGAATAGATGCTCTGATCGTCGTCGCCCACACAGCAGATGTTCCGGGAAGCCTGCGCCAGCAGCCGCAGCCACAGATACTGCACCACGTTGGTATCCTGGTATTCGTCCACCAGCAGGTAGCGGAACATCCGATGATACTGCGTCAGCACATCCGCGTGGTTGCGCAGGATCGTCGTCATGTGCAGCAGCAGGTCGCCGAAATCCGCGGCATTCAGCGCGCGCAGACGTTCCTGGTAGGCGGCGTACACCTCTACGGCGCGCCCGGCGCAGAAATCCCCCGCCTCGGCGCGGTTCACATCCTTTGGTCCCTGGCCGCGATCCTTCCATCTTTGCAACAGCGCCATCACCGCCGGCGGCGGCCAGCGTTTCGCATCAATGCGCAGCGCCTCCATCACCTGCTTCAGCAGCCGCAGCTGGTCGTCGGTGTCCAATATCGAAAAGCCGGAGGTGAGCCCCACCGCCTCGGCATGCCGCCGCAACATGCGCGCGCACAGCGCATGGAACGTGCCCAGCCACAGCCCCTCCACCGGCCGCCCCAGCAGCCGCGCCAGCCGCTCGCGCATCTCGCGCGCCGCCTTGTTCGTGAACGTCACCGCCAGCACTTGCCCCGGCGCCGCGCGCCCGGTGATCAGCAGATGCGCAAACCGCGTGGTCAGAACCCGCGTCTTGCCCGTGCCCGCGCCGGCCAGCACCAGCAGCGGCCCCTCCAGGGTCTCCACCGCTTCGCGCTGCTCGGGATTGAGGGGGGCCAGATGCTCGGACTGCACGCCGCCTATATAGAGGCCGCAGCCGTGGCCGGGGAGCCAGGATCGTGAACAGGAACAGCAAGGGGCTGAGGCTTCTGAGCGTATGCGCCGCCCTGGCCGGGTGCGCCCCCGCTTTGCCGGTCGCGCATTTCGCCAGCACCACCCCCAATTTCGACCCGCTCGCCTTCTGGACGGGCCACAAAACCTCCTGGGGCGTGATCGAAAATCGCGCCGGCGCGCCCACCGCCATCATCACCACCGATTGCCAAGGCACGCCGGATGGCCCCGACAGCCTGCACATGGTGCAAACGCTGAGCCAGCAGGGCGGCACCACCACGCACCGCGACTGGCACCTGCGCCGCCTGGATGCCACGCATTTCACCGCCACGGCCAACGACATGACGGGCGAAGCGCATGGCGAGGCCGCCGGCCGCGTGTTCCACTGGCGCTGGATCTGGAACCGCCCCGGCCCGCTCGGCGCGGTGACGATGGATCAGTGGATGTATGCCGAACCCGGCGGCACCATGGTGAACCGCACCACCATCCGCAAACTCGGCATCGTCGTCGCCGAAGTCACCGAACAATTCGCTGCTTCGCCCTAGCGCTCTGGCAACTGACCACTGGCAACTGGCAAATGTCCTGGCCTCACGCCCAGTATATGTGCGATCGCGAACGTCAGATCCGCCCGATTCAGCGTATAGAAATGGAACTCGTCCACGCCGCTCGCCTGCAGCAGCCGCACCTGCTCGGCCGCCACCACCGCCGCCACCATGCGCCGGGTTTCCGGATCGTGTTCCGTGCCCTCGAACAGCCGCGCCATCCAATCCGGCACGCTCGCGCCGCAGGCCGCGCTGAATTTCTTCGCCTGCGCGAAATTGGAAACCGGCATGATTCCCGGCACGATCGGCGCCGTGATACCGGCCGCCAGACACCTGTCCAGAAACCGCAGGAATATGTCGGCATCGAAAAAATACTGCGTGATCGCCCGCGTGGCGCCCGCATCCAGCTTGCGCCGCAGATTCTCCAGATCGCCGTCCGGATCGCCTGCGTCCGGGTGCGTTTCCGGATAGGCGGCCACGGTGATCTCGAACGGCGCCACCCGCGCCAGGCCGGCAACCAGGTCGCTCGCATAGTCGTAGCCGTCCGGCGCCGGCGCATATTCCCCGCCGCCCGGCACATCGCCACGCAGCGCCACGATATGCCGCACGCCGGCCTGCCAATAGCGGTCCGCCACCGCATCCACCTCCGCCCGGCTCGCGCCCACGCAGGTAAGGTGCGCCGCCGGCGTCAGACTGGTCTCGTTCACGATCCGCGCCACGGTGGCGTGGGTGCGCGCCTGCGTGCTGCCGCCGGCGCCGTAAGTCACCGAAACGAAGCGCGGCTGCAGCGGCTCCAGCCGCCTTATGCAACCCCATAGCTGCGCATCCAGCGCCAGCGTGCTGGGCGGGAAAAACTCGAAGCTCAGCTTCGGCGGCGCCGCATCCGCCCCCGGCTCCGGCAGCCGCGCGAAACGCGGGCCGGTCAGCCAGCGCTCCAAGGTCGGCGGTCGCGGATCGAAGCTCATCGCCGGCAGATGAGGCCGCCCCGCCCCGCCC
>CAXUEX010000114.1:0-9180 GCA_964250215.1 uncultured Acetobacteraceae bacterium
GCCCGGGCGAGAGCCAGGCATCGAGCGAGATCGGCCCCGGCCCCAGCACCCCAATCGCCGCCAGCAGCGCGATCCAGCTTGTATCCAGGGCCGCCGTTTGCCCCGGCGCGCGCAGCAGCAACACCTGCAGCAGCATGGCCAGCGCCGCCGGCCGCGCCGCCAAACCCAGCGCCAGCAGCACCGGGCATAGCGCCCCCACCGCCGCGCCCGGCCCGCTCGCGGCAAGCTGCGCCAGAAGCCCGGCCCACCCGCCGGCATGCAGCGGCGCCGTCAGCACCTGGCCGGCCATCGCCATCGTCACATGCAGGGCCAGAAACGCCGCCGCCAGCCACAGCCGCGCCCCCAGCAGCACGCAAGGCGCGCCGAACTCGGTCGCGGCAGCCGCGATCCGCGCCACCCTGGCGATCCCTGCGCGCATCCAGCCTCCGCGTCCCCGGCATCTTCGCCGCCGCAACGCAGGCCGTTACCGATTGTTGGACAAACCCCGGTGTTTCAGGCTATGGTTGTGAAACAGCACCATGATACAATCACAGGTGCTGGCGGAGGTCATGCCATGCTGCGTGCTCTTGCCATCTGCGTCGCGCTCGCGCCGACGGCCGCTTCGGCTTCCGGCTTCTCGGTCATCGCCAGCGTCCCTGGCGGCCCGCAGATCGGCGCCGTGCGCGGCGGCACGCTGTATGGCACGGTGGCTTACAACGGCGCCGGGCAGCTCTTCCGGCTCTCCACCTCCGGCAAAGCCTACACGCTGCTGCACGATTTCGCCGCCGCCACCGATGGCAGCGCGCCGAACGCCCGCCTCGCGTTCGATCCCCAAGGCAACCTGTTCGGCACCGCGAGCGGCGGCGGCGCCTATGGCGGCGGCACGCTGTGGGAGTATTCCGCTGCCGGAAGCTTCACCGCGCCGCACGCCTTCGGCAATGGCAATGACGGCGCCGTGCCCATGCAGGGTCCCACCGCCGGACCCCGGCGCACCATCCTGGGCACCACGGGCGAGGGCGCGATCGGCGGCAGCGGCAACATCTTCTCGCTGCACGCCGGCCAATACAACGTGCTCTACGAATTCATGAGCGGCGCCGACGGCCATTGCCCGTTCTCCGGCCTGGCGGTAGGGCCGGGCGGCGCGCTATACGGCACCGCGGTGGGCGTGGGGTTCGGCGGCAATCCGAACGGCTCCGTGTGGCAATACACGGCCGCCGGCGGCCTCAAGACGCTGTATGTGTTCCGGGACAGCAACGATGGCGAATGGCCCGACCAGGCGCCCGTCGTGGATGCCGCCGGCAATCTCTACGGCACCACGCATGTGCAGAACGGCAGCAATTTCGCCGGCGCCATCTGGATGATCACCGCCGCCGGGCAGTTCTCGGTGCTGCACGGCTTCGATGGCGCCACCGATGGCTCCGGGCCGAATAGCCCCCTGCTGATCGGCCAGAACGGCACGCTGTATGGCACCACCGCCTATGGTGGGACTTATGGCTACGGAACCGTGTACAGCATTACGCCGGCGGGCAACTTTACGGTGATCCACGCCTTCGCCGCCGGAGCCGATGGCGCGCAGCCCACCGGCAATCTGGTGCAGACGCACAACGGCACCATCTACGGTGGCACGGCCTACGGCCCCGTGTTCAAGATCGTTCCGTAACCGGGAGAGCTTCGCCGATCGCGGTCAGCGCGTTGCGCAGCGAATCCGGCAATGCGCCATCCATCCGCACCACGATCGGCCGCTCCGCCGCATCCGGCCGCTCCAGCGTCGCAAGCTGGCTGTCCAGCAGCAAAGCCGGCATGAAATGCCCCGCGCGATGCCTCATCCGCTCGGCCAGCACAGCCGCACCGGCCTCCAGATACAGCAGCCGCACAGGCTCCCGCCCGGCCACGAGGTAATCCCGGTAGTTCCGCCTCAGCGCCGAACACGTGATCAGGCCGCAGCGCCCGGCCGCGAGTTCCGCATCGATCCACGCCTTCACGCGCGCCAGCCACGGCGCCCGGTCCGCATCCGCCAGCGCCCGCCCGGCCGCCATCTTGCGCAAGTTCTCCGGCGGATGCAGCGCATCGCCTTCCTGGAAATCCCAGCCGAATTTCGCGGCGAGTGCCTGCGCCAGCGTCGTCTTGCCCACGCCGCTCACGCCCATCACGATGAGCACAGAGGCGCCCATACGCGGGTTCAATATACCAACAAATTCACTCTTTCTTTTTCCGGAACGCCGCCAAGCTCACCACCTGCTGCGGCTCCCCTGGCTCGGCCGGCGGCGCAACTTCCTCAGGAGGCGCCTCCGGTGCGTTCACACGGAAGCGCAAGCCATACTGCACATGCGGATCCACGAAGGCCGAAATCGCCTCCAGCGGGATCAGCAGCGGCGACGAAACGCCACCGAAGGAAAGCGTCACCGCCACCGTGCCAGCCGCCTCGTCCACGGTCAGCCCATGGAACTGGTGCTGCAGCACCACCGTCATCTCGTGCGGATATTTCTCGGCAATGCGCTTCGGCACCGAAACGCCCGGGAAATCGGTCCGGAAAGTGATGTAGAAGTGATGTTCCCCCGGCAGCCCCTCCACCGCCGCGTGCTGCAACGCCCGCACCACCACCTGGCGCAGCGCCGTCTCCATCCACTGATCGTAGGGAAGCAGACTGTCCGGCACGTTCGCCGGCGCCTGATCGTCTTCCATGGCCGCCCCGCATCTCCGCCGCAAATCTGCGCGCCCGCTTGCCCGCTGACAACAGGCAACTGCCAACTGAACGGAGTGGGGGGCATTCTGTTGCCCGGGGCCCCCCTAACCGCGCGTGTCACAGCTTACGCTGCGATCGCGAGTGCCTCGAAGTTATCGTTAGCACTTGTGTGTTGACCCGATAACGGCGGTATCATGCCGGGCAAAAGGCAGGTCTTTACTGCGCGTGTCGAGCCTGTGTCGCCCCCCTGCCCCGGGAAATCCCGGGATGGTGGAGGCGCCGGGCACTGCCCCCGGGTCCACAACGCTTATTCCACATACCGTTTATCGCCATAGCCGACAGGCAAGCCCGCGGCCCGCCAGAAGTAATCCCGCCGGCCGCCGATATCAAGCGCGCCGCGCTCGGCCGGAATCGAGGCCGGTGCTACAGGAACCGGCAATGCCCCTCAGCCCAGACCACCAAGCCGAGATCGAAGCCCAGCGCCGCGCCTCGGCCGAAACCCGCCGCGCCACCGTGCCGGCGCTGGAAGCCATGCTGTTCCAGCCGATCCCCTGCCTGGATCACGGCTTCCTGCGCGTCGTCGATTACATGGGCGACGACGCCGCCATCGTGCAGGCCGCGCGGGTCAGCTACGGCCGCGGCACCCGCCGCGTGTCCGAGGATGCCGGGCTGATCCGCTACCTGATGCGGCACCGCCACAGCACGCCGTTCGAAATGTGCGAAATCAAGTTCCACGTGAAGCTGCCCATCTTCGTGGCGCGCCAGTGGATCCGCCACCGCACCGCCAACGTGAACGAATACTCCGCGCGCTACTCGGTGCTCGATCGAGAGTTCTACGTGCCGGCACCGGAACATCTGGCAGCGCAATCCAACAGCAACCGCCAGGGCCGCGGCGAGGTGCTGCAGGGCGAGGAAGCCGAAGACATCCTGCGGCTGTTGCGCGACGATGCCGAGCGCTGCCACGAAAATTACGAGCGGATGCTCAACGAACCGCCGCGCGACCCCGCCCGCCAGGGCCTAACCCGCGAACTCGCGCGCATCAACCTCACGCTGGCCACCTACACCCAGTGGTACTGGAAGACCGACCTGCACAACCTGCTGCAATTCTGCGCATTGCGGGCCGATGCGCACGCGCAATATGAAATCCGGGTCTATGCCGAAGCCATGCTGGACATCTTGCGCGCCTGGGTGCCGGCCACGTTCGGCGCGTTCCGCGATTACCGGTTGGGCGCCTTCACGCTCTCGGCGGGCATGATGGCGGTGCTGCGTCGCCGGCTGGCCGGAGAAACCGTCGATCCATCCGAAAGCGGCTTGTCGAAACGCGAGTGGACGGAGTTGGAGCAGGCGCTCGCCCCGCTCGCTGCCGACCGCTAGAGCAACATCGGCACACACGGCGTCAGCGCGCCGATGAAGTTGCTCGTCAAAACAAAGAGCTAGAGCGTGACCGGCACCGATGTCCGATTCAATCAGAACCGGTCACGCTCTAGAGCGGAGACATTCAGGGCAGCGCGGGTTGAAGTTCGCCCGAAGCGGCCGGCAGCTTGCGTCCCGCGGCTTGCCGCACGGCCCCGTTCCGCACAAACCGGCGCAGCAGCGCGCCCAGATACAAGGCCGCCGGCGCCGCATACACCGCCACCATCCAGCGCAGATCAAGGTCGGCGCTGCCCAGCACCACCGCCGTCAACCCGACATAGTAGAGAAACCCCGCCACAAACGCGTTCCACCCGAAGCCGAACGCCCGCCCGAACCGCCGCATTGCCGTCTCCATCTCGAACGGCGAGATGGGCGGTCAGTCAGCCGATAATAAGCCGCGTTATTGAATTGCAGACCAACGCGCCGCGCATGACCACGCGGTCACCTCGCGGGATCAGCCGCCGCTGCGGATCGCCTGCTGGATGGCGTTCTGCGCCGCGGCGGCGTCGTTCCGCCCCAGCGCCTGCAAAGCCTGGTCCACGGCCTGCACGCGCGGATCTTGGTCCGGCTGCCCCGCCGCGCTCACCGGCGTGCTGCGATCCAGCAGCCGGGTTTCCGCCATCTCCAGCGCCTGTTGCGCCTCCCCGGTGCGGTTTTGCCGCAGCGCCGCGGACGCCGCGAGAAGATAGCCTTCTGGACCGGCATCCGGGCCCAAATTCGGCGATTGCAGGTGTGGCGCAATGGCCGAGCCGGTATCGGCGCCGCCGAGATTGCTCGCGTGGTTCGATGCCGGGCCGCTCAAGCCGGTGCCCGGCTCATGCGCCCAATGGCCGCCGGTATCATCGGCAGCCCCCGGATCGCCCGCGCCTGCTGGCGAGGCCAGGCGTTGGTGCCAGTAGTCATGCAGCGCTGGCGGCGGAACTGGCGCGGCCGGCATCGCAGCTTCGGGCGGCGCGGCCATGTCCGGCGGCAGCGGTTGCGCATACGGTTGCGCCAGTCCCGGCGGCCCCCAGCTCAACCCGCACAGCGCCACGCTTAGGACGAGCCCAGAGTGCGGAACACGCATTCGAAACCTCCATTCACGCCATATAAACGACGCCTGCGCCCTGCCGCCGGCAACGATGGCTGCCGGCGGCAGGTTGCCTCGCTGGACAGCGGCAAGCCAGCCGCGTTCAACTGCGCCGGCAGACGCGTATGGCCCGAGGAGAGATAGCATGAACTCGAAGCGCAGCTCCTGGCCCGCAGCGCCGCGGCTCGCCCCTTCCATCCTCTCGGCCGATTTCGCCCGGCTGGGCGAGGAAGTGCAGCGCGTCATCGGCTCCGGCGCCGACATGATCCACTTCGACGTCATGGACAATCATTACGTACCCAACCTGACCATCGGCCCCAACATCTGCCGCGCCATCCGCCCCTGCACGCCGGCGCCGATCGATGTGCATCTGATGGTGAAGCCAGTGGATGCCATCATCCCGATGTTCGCCGAAGCCGGCGCCGACATCATCAGCATCCACCCCGAAGCCACCGAGCACGTGGACCGCAGCCTCGCCCTGATCCGCGACTGCGGCTGCCGCGCCGGGCTGGTGTTCAATCCGGCCACCTCGCTGGCCTGGCTGGATCATATCATGGAGCGGCTCGATCTGATCCTGCTGATGTCGGTGAACCCCGGCTTCGGCGGCCAGGCCTTCATCCCGCAGGTGCTGCCAAAGGCGCGCGAGGCGCGGGCCCGGATCGATGCCTGGGAAGCCCAGGGCGGCCAGCCGATCTGGCTGGAGATCGACGGCGGCGTGAAGGTGGAGAACGTGGCCGAGGTGGCCGAAGCCGGCATCGACACCTTCGTCTCCGGCTCGGGCATTTTCAGCAAGCCGGATGCCGACGGGTTCTATCGCGGCGTGATCGGCCGGATGCGCGCGGCGCTGGACGAGGCGCGCCGGCAGGCCGCTTAACGCCGCAGCGGGTCAGAAGATTGGCGCTAGCCGGGGCTGCCCGGCAATGATACGTCGCGAAGCCGCCCCCGCGCGCAATGTGTGTGGGAAAGCGCGGCGGGAGAAAATGATGCCGTTCCGGCGCACCACGTTCAGCAAGTTCGTCATCGAGGATTTGCGCCGTGCCGACAGCCTGCACGATCCCGAACTCGCGGCCCTGCTGAACGACATCCAGCGCGCCGCTAAACTGATCCGCGCAGCCGTCTCTCGCGTGGCGCTCGATGTGCCGGGCGCGCTCGTCACCACCGATCGCGTGGTGGAAGGCGAGCCGGCAGCGCCGCCGCGCACGGTGGCGGAGCAGATCCTGCTCGGCGCGTGCGAGTGGGGCGGCCAGGTGTGCGGCATCTTGCCCGGGGGCGCCGCCGAGCCCTACGAAATACCGGCCGAATACCAGCGCGGCCGCTACCTGCTGCTGTTCGAGCCGCTGGACGGCGCCGACAACCTCGATCTCGGCCTTTCGGTGGGCTCGATCTTTTCGATCCTGCGCGCCCCGGAGGGCGGCCGCGATGCCGCGCCGGAGCGCTTCCTGCAAGCTGGTCGCACGCAGGTGGCGGCCGGGTATATCCTGTATGGCTCCACGGCCATGATCGTGATCACGCTCGGCGCCGGCGTGCACGGCTTCACGCTGGATCGCGAGGCCGGCGCCTTCACGCTCACCCACCCCAATCTGCGCATGCCGGAGAACACGCCCACCTTCGCCACCGACATCGGTCGCGAGCCGCACTGGGAGGTGCCGGTGCGCCGCTTCGTCACCGAATGCCGCCAGGGCGCCGACGGGCCGCGCGGCCAGGCTTTCCAGGCGCGCTGGATCGATAGTTTCGTGGCCGAAATCCACCGCGTGCTGTTCCGCGGCGGCGTGTTCCTGCTGCCGCGCGACACCTCGCCGGAGCGCAAAACCGGCGCGCTCTCGCTGCTCACCCAGGCCAACCCGGTGGCCATGCTGGTGGAACAGGCCGGCGGCGGCGCCAGCACGGGGCGCGAGCCGGTGCTGGATGTGGTGCCTGCATCGCTGCACCAGCGGTCGCCGTTGATCCTGGGCAGCCGCGCCGAGATTTCCCGCATCGAGGCCTACCACCACGCGCATGACCGCGGCGAGCCGCTGGTGTTCGATGCGCCCCTGTTCCGTAATCGCACCATCTTCCGGACCGCCTGAAAAAGCATGACAGCCAAGCACCCGATCGTCGCCATCACCGGCTCCTCCGGCGCCGGCACCACCACCGTAATGTGGACTTTCCAGCAGATCTTTCGCCGCGAAGGCGTGAAGGCCGCCTATGTCGAGGGCGATGCGTTCCACCGCTACGATCGCACCGAGATGCGCAAGCTGCTGGCCGACCACGGCGCGCAAGGCAACAACCACTTCAGCCATTTCGGGCCCGAGAGCAATCTGTTCGAGGAGCTGGAGGCGCTGTTCCGCAGCTATGCCACGAACGGCACCGGCCGCACCCGCAAATACCTGCACAACGCCGACGAAGCCGAGCCCTACAAGCAGGAACCCGGCACCTTCACGCCTTGGGAGGATGTGGAGCCCGGCACCGATCTGCTGTTCTACGAAGGCCTGCACGGCGGCGTGAAAACCGAGAAGGTGGATGTCGCCGGCCAGGTGGATCTGCTGATCGGCGTAGTGCCGATCGTGAACCTGGAATGGATCCAGAAATTGCATCGTGACAAGCGCGGCCGCGGCCACACCCACGAAGCCGTCGTGGATACCATCCTGCGCCGCATGCCGGACTACGTGAACTACATCTGCCCGCAATTCTCCGAAACGCACGTGAACTTCCAGCGCGTGCCCACCGTGGACACGTCCAACCCGTTCACGGCGCGCGATATCCCCAGCGCCGACGAAAGCATGTTGGTGATCCGCTTCCGCGATCCGAAGGGCATCGATTTCCCCTATCTCACCTCGATGCTGCACGGCAGTTTCATGTCGCGCGCCAACACCATCGTTTGCCCGGGCGGCAAGATGACGCTGGCGATGCAGCTTATTTTCACGCCGATGATCTGGCAGATCATGGACCGGAAAAAAAATGCGTTCTGATGGTCTGGCCTTGTTGAACAGGAGAAAAAGATGGCCCTGGTAGCGATGCGGCAGCTTCTGGATCACGCCGCCGAGCACGGCTACGGCCTGCCCGCGTTCAATGTGAACAATATGGAACAGATCCAGGCGATCATGCAGGGCGCCGATGCCGTGCGCAGCCCGGTGATCCTGCAAGGCAGCGCCGGCGCGCGGAAATACGCCGGCGAGGCATTCCTGCGCCACCTGATCCAGGCCGCCGTGGAAACCTGGCCGCACATCCCCATCGCCATGCACCAGGATCACGGCGCCAGCCCCGCCGTGTGCCTGCGCGCCATCCGCAGCGGTTTCACGAGCGTGATGATGGACGGCTCGTTGCGCGAGGACATGAAAACTCCCGCCGACTACGACTACAACGTGGAAGTCACCCGCAAGGTGGTCGAGATGGCGCACGACGTGGGCGTGACCGTGGAAGGCGAGCTCGGCTGCCTCGGTTCGCTGGAATCCGGCGAGGCCGGCGAGGAAGACGGATCGGGCGCCGAAGGCAAGCTCAGCCACGACCAGCTTCTCACCGATCCCGTGCAGGCCGAGGATTTCGTGAAAAAAACCGGCGTCGATGCGCTCGCCATCGCCATCGGCACCAGCCACGGCGCGTATAAATTCACCCGCAAGCCCACCGGCGACATCCTCGCCATCCAACGCATCAAGGAAATCCACGCCCGCATCCCGAACACGCATCTGGTGATGCACGGCAGCTCCTCCGTGCCGCAGGAATGGCTCGCCATCGTGCGCGAATACGGCGGCGACATCCGGGAGACCTATGGCGTGCCGGTGGAGGAAATCCAGGAAGGCATCAAGCACGGCGTGCGCAAGGTGAACATAGATACCGATATCCGCCTGGCGATGACGGGTGCGATGCGCCGGCTGATGGGCCAGAAGCGCGAGGAGTTCGACCCCCGCAAATTCCTGGCCGCGGCAGTGGTTGCGGCCAAGGAACTATGCCAGGCGCGGTTCGAGGCCTTCGGTGCCGCTGGACACGCCGACCGGATCAAGCCGATGCCGCTGGAGAGCATGGCGGTAAAATACGCGAAGGCGGCTTAACGCCTTTTCGA
>CAXUEX010000115.1:0-9147 GCA_964250215.1 uncultured Acetobacteraceae bacterium
CGAGGCGCTGGCCGGTTCGGGCACGCGGTTCGCGGCGGTGACGGCGCTGGAGGTTATCGAGCATGTGGCGGACCAGGCGGCGTTCGTGCGCACGCTGGGCGGATTGCTGGTGCCGGGGGGGCGGCTGTTCGTATCGACGCTGAACCGCACGCTGCGCTCGCTGGCGGTGGCGAAGATCGGCGCGGAGTATGTGGCGCGGCTGCTGCCGGCGGGGACGCACGATTGGCGGCGGTTCGTGCCGCCGGAGGCGCTGGCGGCGCACGGGCGCGCGGCGGGGCTGCGGCTGGTGGGCATGTCGGGGATGGAAATGCGGCCGGGGAGCGGCGGCTGGCGGGAGACGCGGGATGTTTCGATCAACTACATCGCGGCGTTCGAACGGCCAGAGGCATAAGAAAATCGGGGCAAAAAAAACCGGGGCCTTTCGACCCCGGTTTGCAGAAGAACGCGAACGCGATCAGCCGCCGTTCTGGCAGACGCTGAATTTGTGGCCCTGGAAGGACTGGTTGTAGGGGATCGACGTGCTGGCGGGCGCGCCGAAATAGGTCGGCATCGTCAAGTCCTGGAGATGCCAGACCATGCCGTTGAGCGTGTAATTGTAGTCGCCGTAATTCGCATCGACTTCGAGCGGATCGCCGACCTCGTAGATCTGGTTGTGGTTGCCTTGCGTGGAGCAAAGCGACGGGATGCTCGAGTTGTTGGTGAGCGGATCGTCCACCCACTCGCCCACTTCGTGGCTGAGCGCCGATACGTCCTGGCTGAAGGCGAGCGTCTTGCCCGGATTGCTGATGTAGGTGAACTGCGAATAGGCCTGCGTGCCGGTGTAGGAGTGGTAGCCGCCGATGCAGCAGCCACTGGTGCCGCTGTTGCCGGACAGATACGTTTGCGTGGTGATGAAGATCGGCAGCGAGTTCGCCGGGATTTTCAGCGTCTTCAGCAGGCTGTTGGCGATCGGATCGAACCAGTTGATGTTGGCGATGATCACGTTGACGCCGAACGCCTTGGCCGTGGTGCCTTCGTTGGCGGGCACCGTGAGGCTCTGCACGGCTTCGACCGTGGGGGTGCCGAGCAGCACATGGTAGCCGGTGTGCTTCTTCACCTGGCCCCAGAGATTGGCGCGCTGGAAGGCATCTTCGTACTGCGTGTTGCCGACATCCGTGCCGCCCTGGTTATAGTCGATCCCGGCGTTGAAGATGGGGCTGGCGAGCGTGTTCTGCACCGGCGACTTGCCGGTGTAGTCGGCGACCGTCGGGTCTTCGGTGGTGGTGCTGTAGGTGAGCTTGATCGGAATGAGGTAGATCGGCGTGGTGGTGGAAACTCCGGTCTGCGGCGGCCGGCCGACGAAGATGGCGTGGTACATCGAGCCGCTATAGGTCCACTTGAAGTTCCACGTGGGCAGCTTGCCAAGGGGATGGACGGCATCGACGGGTTCGTGCCGGTTGATGCCGTGCACGAACATGGGCCGCATGCCCTGGTCGGCCGCCATGGCGGCTGACGCGATACCGGCGAGTGCCACACCCGCATAAAGTGCAATCCTGGACATAATCGCTCCAATTGACGTTTTAGCCCCATTACCGGGCATGGCGCGGAACCTGCCGAAAACATGCCGGCGGTGCAAGGGGTGGGATGGCGATTTCTGCCGGGCACGTTTCGGCGGGCGGTAGTTAAGGGTTGCCATATACGTGAAGCGGCGCGCCCAATCGATATGGCGCTTTTATGCGGCGGCGGCCACATCCGGTTGCGGTTTCGGAGCGGCCGGAATGATGGATGCGGTGGTTGTGGTGCTGGGCACGGGGGCCATTCTGATGATGGCGGCCTACGCCGAATTGTGCGCGCGGATCTGATGCTGGACCTGATTATCGGCGCCGGCGTTTCCGGGCTGCTGCTGATCTACCTCGTTTGGGCGCTGGTGCGGCCCGAGGATTTCTGAAGGAAACCTGAACCATGACCTGGAACGGCTCGGCGCAGATCGCGCTGGTGCTGCTGCTGGTGTTTGTCTCGGCCCTTCCGGTCGGGCGGTACATGGCGGCGGTTTTCGAGGGCAGGCGCACCTGGCTTTCGCCGGTGCTTTCGCCGGCGGAGCGGGGCTTCTACTGGCTGGCGGGCGTGAACCCGGCCCGCGGCATGGGGTGGAAGGAATATGTGTTCGCGCTGATCCTGATCAACGCGCTGCACTTTCTGCTGCTTTACGCGATATTGCGCCTGCAATACTACTTGCCGTGGAATCCGCAGGGCATTGCCGGCATGTCGCCGCGGCTGGCGTTCAACACGGCCGCCAGTTTTGTGACCAACACGAATTGGCAGGCCTATTCGCCGGAAAGCCAGATTTCCTACGGCGCGCAGATGCTGGGGCTGACGGTGCACAATTACATGTCGGCCGCGACCGGCATTGCCGCGGCCGTGGCTGTGGTGCGCGCGTTCGTCGGCGGCGGGTTGAAAACGCTCGGCAATTTCTGGGCGGATCTGACGCGCTGTTCGCTGTATCTGCTGCTGCCGATCGGCATTGTGGCGGCGGTGCTGCTGCTGGTTTCCGGTGTGCCGCAGACGCTTTCGGGCTACGCGAGTGCCAGCACGATCGATGGCGCCAGCCAGACAATCGCGCTGGGGCCAGTGGCGTTCCAGGAGGCGATCAAGGAGCTGGGCACAAACGGCGGCGGCTTCTTCAACGCGAATTCGGCGCATCCGTTCGAGAACCCGACGGCGCTGACGAATATTCTGGAGAACTGGCTGGACCTGCTGATCCCGTTCTCGCTGGCGATCATGCTGGGGCGCATGGTGCGCGATCCGAAGCAGGGACGGGCGCTGTTCGCGGTGATGGCCGTGGTGCTGACGCTTGGCGCGTTCGGCGCTTATGCGGCCGAGGCGGGCGGCAATCCGCTGCTGGCCCATGCCGGCGTGAGCCCGGCGATGGGCAACATGGAAGGCAAGGAAGTGCGCTTCGGCGCGGCGCTTTCCTCTGTGTTCAACGTGAGCGCCACCGGCACCTCGACCGGCGCGGTGGATAGTTTCACCGACAGCTACATGCCGCTGGGCGGATTGGTGCCGATGTTCCTGATGCAGTTGGGCGAGGTGACGCCGGGCGGCGTGGGTTCAGGGCTGTACACGATCGTGGTGTTCGCGCTGCTTTCGGTGTTCGTCGCCGGGCTGATGGTCGGGCGGACCCCGGAATATCTCGGCAAGAAGGTGCAGGCGAAGGAGATCAAGCTGGCGATGCTGGCGGTGCTGGTGCTGACGGTGTTCATTCTGTGCGGCGCGGGCATTTCGCTGGCGTTGCCGAACGGGGTTTCCTCGCTCTCCAATGCCGGGCCGCATGGGCTTTCCGAGATGCTGTATGCCTGGACGTCGGCGACCGAAAATAACGGCAGCGCGATGGCGGGGCTTACCGCGGACACGCCGCTGCTGGATTACGGCCAGGGGGCGGCGATGATTTTCGGCCGGTTCGCCTTCATGGTGCCGGTGCTGGCGATTGCCGGATCGTTGGCGGAAAAGCCGAAGCTGCCGGCGAGTGCGGGGACGTTCCCGACGACGGGGCCGCTTTTTGTGGGGCTGATGATCGGGGTGATCATCATTCTGGGTGGTTTGCAGTTCATGCCGGCCGATGCGCTAGGTCCGCTTGCGGAACACTTTGTCATGCTGGCCGGCAAGACGTTCTAGAGAAATGGGGTGTGGGGCCGTCGTGCCGCAGGCATGCCTCCGGCGTGACGGCCCCCAGCGGGTCCAGGGCGGAGCCCTGGCCTTCCTTGGAGTTTCGTAGATGGCGCAAGCAGAAACGATCAGCCTGTTCAACGGCCGCATCCTGGCGCGGGCAACCGGCGACAGCTTCCTGAAACTCAACCCGATTACGCTGGCGCGCAATCCGGTGATCTTCGTGACCGAGATCGTGGCCGCGCTCACCACGTTCATCGGCGTGGAAGCGCTGGTGCGCGGCACGCCGGCGACATTTCCGCTCGCCATTGCGGCCTGGCTGTGGCTGACGGTGCTGTTCGCGACGTTTGCCGAGGCGGTGGCCGAAGGGCGCGGGCGGGCAAGGGCCGAGAGCTTGCGGCGTGCGCGCACCGATACGATGGCGAAAGTGCTGGTGAACCCGCGCGACCGTGCGCTGTTCAAGCCGACACCGGCGCCGGAATTGCGCGCCGGCACGCTGGTGCTGGTGGAAGCCGGCGACTTGATGCCCTCCGATGGCGAGATCGTGGAGGGGGTGGCGAGCGTGAACGAAAGCGCGATCACCGGCGAATCGGCGCCGGTGATCCGCGAAGCCGGCGGCGACCGCAGCGCGGTGACCGGCGGCACGCTGGTGGTTTCCGACTGGCTCGTGGTGCGCATCACCGCGGAACCGGGCAACACGTTCATCGACCGCATGATCAAGCTGGTGGAAGGCGCGGAGCGGCGGAAGACGCCGAACGAGATCGCGCTGGATATTTTGCTTGCCGGGCTGACGATCATTTTCCTCGTCGCGGTTGTTACGCTGGTGGGGTTTGCCGGGTATTCCAGCACGCCGCTGGGGATTCCGGTGCTGGCGGCGCTGCTGGTGACGCTGATCCCGACGACGATCGGCGGCTTGCTTTCGGCGATCGGCATTGCCGGCATGGACCGTCTGGTGCGTTTCAACGTGGTGGCGACATCGGGCCGGGCGGTGGAGGCGGCGGGCGACGTGGATGCGCTGTTGCTGGACAAGACCGGCACGATCACGTTCGGCAACCGGATGGCCGCGGGGCTGTATCCGGTGCCGGGCGTGACCGAGCGCGACCTGGCGGAGGCGGCGGTGCTGGCGAGTTTGGGCGACGACACGCCGGAGGGTCGATCCATCCTTTCGTTCGTGCGCGACCGGCATGGGTTCAGCGCGGAGCGGCCGGCGAATGCCACGGTGGTTCCGTTCACGGCGCAGACGCGCGTTTCCGGGCTGGATCATGGCGGGCGTGCATGGCGCAAGGGCGCGGTGGACAGCATTCTGAAACAAATCGGCGGCGGCGCGCCGGCGGCGTTCACGCAGTCGGTGGATCGGGTGGCCCGAGCCGGCAGCACGCCGCTGGCGGTGACTGCGGACGGGCGTCTGCTGGGGCTGATCGAGCTGAAGGATATCGTGAAGCCCGGCATCCGCGATCGTTTCGCCGAGCTGCGCCGGATGGGCATCCGCACGGTGATGGTGACGGGCGACAACCGCATTACCGCCGCCGCGATCGCGACCGAGGCGGGGGTGGACGATTTCATTGCCGAAGCGACGCCGCAGGACAAGCTGGACTACATCCGTCGGGTGCAGGCCGAAGGGCGACTGGTGGCGATGTGCGGCGATGGCACGAACGATGCGCCGGCGCTGGCGCAGGCGGATGTGGGCGTGGCGATGCAGACCGGCACGCAGGCGGCGCGCGAGGCCGGCAACATGGTCGATCTCGACAGCGATCCCACCAAGCTCATCGAGATCGTGGAAATCGGCAAGCAATTGCTGATCACGCGCGGCGCGCTGACCACGTTCAGCATCGCCAACGACATCAGCAAGTATTTCGCGATCCTGCCGGCGATCTTCGTGGCCACCTATCCGGAGCTTTCGGCGCTGAACATCATGCGGCTTTCCACGCCACAGAGTGCCATCATGTCGGCGGTGATCTTCAATGCGATCATCATCGTGCTGCTGGTGCCGCTCGCCTTGCGGGGCGTGAAGTTCCGCGCCGTGGGGGCGGCCGCGCTGCTGCGGCGCAATTTGCTGATCTATGGCGTGGGCGGGATCGTGGCCCCGTTCATCGGCATCAAGGCGATCGACCTGGTGCTGACCGCGTTGCACATCTTTGCTTGAGGATACGGCGATGTTAAAACAACTGCGGCCAGCGATCGTGCTGATCGTGATCTTCACCGCGCTGACGGGCGTTGCGTTTCCGCTGGCCTTCACGGCGGTGGGCGGTGCGCTGCTGCCGTTCCAGGCTGGCGGCAGCTTGATCGTGCGCGGCGGCAAGGTGATTGGCTCGGCGATCATCGGACAGAATTTCACGAGCGACAAATACTTCCACGGCCGGCCATCGGCGCTGATGGGTGCCGATCCGAAAAATCCCAGCAAGCAGGTTCCCACACCCTACGATGCGAGCGAGTCGGGCGCTTCGAACCTGGCGCCGACATCCAAATCGCTCGTGGATCGTGTCACGGGCGATGTGAAGGCTTATGGCAGCCACGATGTGCCGGCGGACGCGGTGACGAGTTCGGGCTCGGGTCTCGATCCGGATATTTCGCCCCAGACGGCGGCGCTGCAGGTGGCGCGGGTGGCGAAGGCGCGGCACCTGGCGGAACCGGACGTGCAGCGCGTGGTGGATGCGCATACCGATGGGCGGTATCTTGGCTTTTTAGGCGAGAAGCGGGTGAACGTTCTGCAATTGAACCTCGCACTGGATGGCGAGCACGAAACTCTCGCGCAAAATCCCGCCAAATGATAAGCGCAGGGGCTCCGCCCCTGCACCAAGGTGGGGGCAGCGCCCTCAGACCCGCGAGATTGGAAGCCCGGCCCGATCCTGATGCACTGCTGCTCGCCGCCGCCCGAGAGGGCAAGGGGCGGCTGAAGGTGTTCCTTGGCGCCGCGCCGGGGGTGGGCAAAACCTGGGAAATGCTGGCGGCGGCGCAGCGCGTGCAGGCGGAAGGGCGCGACGTACTGATCGGCGTGGTGGAAACGCATGGCCGCGCCGGCACGCAGGCGATGATCGGCAGCCTGCCGGTGCTGCCCCGTAAACGCATCGACTATCGCGAGCAGGTGCTGGAGGAATTCGATGCCGATGCGGCGCTGGCACGGCAGCCGGATGTGCTGCTGGTGGACGAGCTGGCGCACACCAATGCGCCCGGCAGCCGACACGCCAAACGATGGGAGGACGTGGCCGAGCTGATGGAGGCGGGGCTGGATGTGTGGGCCACGCTGAATGTGCAGCATCTGGAGAGCCTGAACGACGATGTGGCGCGCATCACGGGCGTGCGCGTGAGCGAGACGCTGCCGGATCGCGTGCTGGAAATGGCGGACGAGATCGAATTCATCGATCTTCCGCCGGCGGAACTGCGCAAGCGCTTGCAGCAGGGCCAGATCTATCCCGCGGCGACGGCCTCGCGCGCGCTGGATAATTTCTTTCGTGAAGGCAACTTGGCTGCGCTGCGCGAGATCGGCCTGCGTCGCGCCGCGCAGCGCGTGGACCAGGACGTGCACGATTACATGCGCGCGCACGCGGTGGCGGGGCCCTGGCCGGCTGGCGAACGCGTGCTGGCGCTGGTTGGCCGCGATGCCGGGGCGATCACCGTGGTGCGCCGGGCGAAACGTTTGGCCGATGCGCTGCGCGCGCCATGGATTGCGCTGTATCTGGAACGCGCCGATCAGCCGGAGGAGCCGCGGCCGGCGCTGGAACTGGCGGCACAGCTCGGCGCCACGGTGGAGATTCGGGCCGGGACCAACCTGGTGGGCAGCGCGTTGCAGATCGCGCAGGATCGTAACGTTACGCATCTGGTGATCGGCCGTGGCCGGCCCAGCCTGGCGCGCCGCCTGACCGGCCGGACGCTGGCCGGGACGCTGGTGCGGCAGGGGCCGGATTTTGCGCTGCACGTGGTGCCGGTGGGTGGCGTGGCTCGCCGCGAGCTGCGCCTGCCGAAGCCGCCGCGCGGCGTGCTGCCCTGGATCGGCAGCACCGGCCTGGTGGCGTCGGTGGTGGCCGCGGGCGAGGTGTTTTCGCACGTGCTGGAGCACGAAACGCTGGGCATGCTGTTCCTGGCGGCCGTGGTGGGCGCGGCGACGCTTTGGGGGCTGGCGATCGCGATCTATGCGGCGGTGCTGAGTTTTCTTTGCTGGAACTTCCTTTTCATTCCGCCGATTTATCAATTCACCATCGACGAGCCGCGCGACGTGGTGGCGATCGTGGTGTTCGTGGGCGTGGCGGTGGCCACCGGCTGGCTGGCCAGCCGCGTGCGGCGGGCCGCCGATGCGGCGCAGGGGCGGATCGAATCGCTGCGCCGGATCAGCGCGTTCGGGCGGCAGCTCGGCAGCCCTGTTACGGAACCGGAACTTCTGCGCGAAGTGGTGGCTTTGGCGGCGGAGATTGCCGAGCCCGCGGTGGTAATGACGGCCGAGGGCGAGGATCTCAACATCCGGGCCGCCGTGCCGGCGGGGCTCGATACGATGGACGAGGGCAGTTGGGCGGCGGCGCGGTGGGCGCACGCCAAGCAGGAGCCGGCGGGGCGCGGCACGGCGACCCTGCCGAGCAGCGCCTGGCGTTTTCTGCCGATCCGCACGGTGCGCGGGCATTTCGGCATTCTCGGCGTGCGTCCCGCGGCGGCGGTGGATGGCGGCGCGGTGCAGACGCTCTCCGCGCTCGCGGACCAGGCTGCCGCGGCGCTGGAACGCGTGCGGCTGGCGGGCGAGGCGGCGCGGCACGAGGCGCAGCAAGAGACGCAGAAGCTGCGCGTGGCGCTGCTGAACAGTCTGAGCCACGATTTGCGCACGCCGCTGGCCGGGATCCGCGGCGCCGCCGGTTCGTTGCGCAATGCGTGGACGCGGCTGAGCGAAGCGGACCGCAACGATCTGCTGGCGAGCATCGAGCAGGATACGGTGCGCATGACGCGGTTTCTGTCCAATATCCTGGATATGACGCGGCTGGAAACGGGCGAGATCACGCCACTTCTGCAACGCGTGGCGCTGCCGGCGCTGGTGCAGGAAGCGGCTGCGGGCGTGACGGGGCTCGGCAATGTGGTGCTGGAATTTCCGCCGGACCTGCCCGACGCGATCGCCGATCCGGTATTGCTGCAGCAGGTGCTGGTGAACCTGCTGGAGAATGCGGCGAAATATGGGCCGGATGGTGGGCTGGTGCGGGTGACGGCCGCGGAATCGCCGGAAGGCATCGTGCTTCGGGTGGCGGATGAGGGGCCCGGCATTCCGGCCGACGACCTGGCGCATGTGTTCGACAGTTTTTTCCGGGCACAGCGCGGCGATCGCGTGCTGCCGGGCACGGGGCTGGGCCTGGCGATCGCGCGCGGTCTGCTGGCGGCGATGGGCGGCACGATTTCGGCCCGCAGCCCGCGGCCGGATGCGCCGCGCGGCGGTCCGTCCGGCACGCTGATGGAATGCACGCTGCCGCGGGCGGCGGTGCGGCGCGCGACGGCGGCGGTTTCGGCATGATGGATGCCGAGCGCGCGCTGCTGCTG
>CAXUEX010000116.1:0-287 GCA_964250215.1 uncultured Acetobacteraceae bacterium
GGCCCGGCCGACGCGGCCGAGGCCCGGGCGGTGCACCTGCACATTGGCCATCGCCCGCCAGGCGGCGCGCAACCCGCCCACCGAACACGCGGCTTCCGGTTCGCGGATCAAATGCAGGCTGCGCAGGCCGCGCGCGGCGGCCAGGCGCAGGGCCGGGGCAAAGGCTTCGGCCTCTTCCAGCGTCGCCTCGGCAACCGGCAGCACGCCGCGATGCATGGCATGGCCATTCACCGCATGCGCCAGCGCCGCGCCTGGCTGCGCCGGCTGCATCGGCACACCGCGCGCGA
>CAXUEX010000116.1:297-9008 GCA_964250215.1 uncultured Acetobacteraceae bacterium
CCAGCTCGTCGGTGATCCCGGTGAAGCGGGCCTGCAGCTGGGTGGCCAGCGCCGCGCCGCCCACGCCCGGGCGCCACACCATTTCCGGCACCGCCGCAGCCAGCCGGCCCAGGGCCGCTTCCACGACGACGGCCGGCGATGGCGCGCCGGCATCCAAGGCGGGCACGAGCGCCAACTGCCAGCCGGGCGTAAGTGTGCCGGCGGTGGCGCGTTCGAAGGCGTCGCGCGCGGTGTGCCGATGCAGCCGGCGCAGCCAGGCGCGGCGGGCGGCAATGCCACGCTGCCAGAAATCGGGCCATGCAACAGGCTCGTTCCCCGAAGCTGCCGAGCCGGCGAATTCTAACGCAATCAGCGTCGGGCGGCGTGAACGCTGCGCGGCCGAGAGCGCCGATTCGATCGCGCCCGCATCTTCGGCCGCCACACGGCGGCAGTTCCAGCCAAGCGCGGCCAGCCGGGTAAGCGCCGCCAGCTCCGCCGGACCGGATGCCGCCAGCAGCGTCAGACGGCCGAGCCCGAGCGCACCCGCCGCGGCGGCCGCTTCCTGGGCCGGGCCGGTAAGGAGCTCCGCGGCTTCCAGCAACACCCAGCTCCGGTGGTCCACGAGCGAGCGGCCGAATCGCGCGGCCAGGCGGCGCTCGGCCAAGGCCATGCCGAGCGCCGTGGCGAGCGTACGCGGCGGCATGGCGGGCACGCATTCGGCAAAGCCCGAGCTCGTGCCGAGCCGGGCGGCAAGGCCGGCAGCCAGCGCGGGATCGGCGAGCACCAGCCGGTCGCGGTCGGGCCAATGCGGATCGGCCGTATCGAAGCGCAGATGCCGGGTGAGCAGCAGCGCCAGCGCCAGCGCGGCCGGGCCAGCCTCGGCGCGCAGCCCGGCCGCGAGGGCATGGGGGTCGGCGTCCACGACCGGCGGTTTAGGTGCGGCGAGCGGGGCGCGCAAATCGGCGCGGATTGCGCGGCGCGGGCAGGCTCTGGCATGGCATAAGGCGATGCAATCGAAAGCGGCCCAAGCAGCGCTGGCCATTGCGGCGGCGGCCGTCGCCGGTTGCACGCTGATCGATCAGCGAACCTTCAATCCGCACGCGGGCGAGAAGCCGAAGTTGGCGGTGGCGGCGCCGAAACCCCTGCCGCCCGGCGCGCCGCCGTTGGTGGAGATCGGCTTCGCCACGCCGAACCCGCCGTATCAGGAGGAGCTGGCCAATGCCGTGCGCCAGGCGCTGGCGCGGCGGCCGGATGCGATCTTCACGGTGGAAGTGCTGGTGCCGGTGCAGGGCTCGCCCGAGGCGCAGGCCGATCAGGCACGGCAGGGCGCGGCGACCGCACGGCGTATTGCGCAGACCATCGTGGAGGCGGGCGCCGACCAGGGGCAGATCGAGCTGGCGGTGCGGGCGGACCCGGCACGCCGGGTGGAAAAAGCGGAAATCCGCGTGCGCTAGCGGCGGCAAGCTCGGGGCTTTGTTAAGCCATTGCCGCTATGGCGGTGGCCATGCTGATCCGCATCCTTGCCGCGCTGCTGCTGCCGATCGCCGCCCAGGCCGGGCCGCCGCTGCGGCTGCTGGGTTCGGCGCGGATGTTGCCGCTGATCCAGGCGGTGCAGGCGGATCAGGGATTGCTCAAGCATCTCTACAGTTTTTCGCTGCCGGGCGGCCCGATGCAGTTCGTCGGGCTCACGGGGAATATTTCGTTCACGGCCGCGCAGGACCATTTCGGCGAAGCGCTGATTTCCGTGACGTATCTGAACGCTGGCGATTGCGCCGCGGTGAACAATACGGTGTTTCGTTCCTATTCCGATCCAGGTTTCCCGGCGCTGACGCATCTGGCCGCCTTCGTGCTGAAAACCACCCATGCGGGCACCGTGACGCTGCCGGTGAATGTCGGTTTTGCTACCGGCGTGCCGGTCTCGTCCTGCCTGGTGCTGGTGCTGGATGGTGGCGGTGCTTGGGGGCCGGGGCATGCGCAGCCGATGCTGGTGACGATCACGAGCTTTCTCACGTTTCTGTACACGCCCCTGCCCTCGCCGCGGCCGCCGGCGGCCAGCGCCTATCCGCTCGGCGCGGAAGTCTCGCTGCGGGCCGGTTCGCCGGCCACCGAGGCCGTGGTGCTGCGGGCCAATCCGGCGCTGCCCGGCGCGATCGCCATCAGCAGCATTTTCGGCTCGATCGCGGCCAGCCCGTTCGATGGCACGTCGGGCGAGCCGGTGCCCACCGGCAAATGGGCCACGCGCGGCACGATGTCGGTCTATCCAAGCCCGGTGTGCACCAGCGCGTTCGCGCCCGCTTCGGTGTTTTCGGGGCCAGTGCACGCGCAGCTCGTTTCGCTGCCGGTATCGGTCACGCCGCCGGGCGGACGAATGCTGATTGCGCAGGCGCCGGGCGGCAACGGCGATGCCGGCCTGCAATTGCCGTTTTCGCAATCCTATGGCGGGCTGCTGCTGCATCCGGGCGATTGCCTGGTGAGCCTGCTGGGGCCGCTTGGCACCCTGAACGGCACGATCGACCTGGAGCAGCAGGCGACCGCGGTGATCGAGCCGATGCCGTAGAGGTTCCGGACCCTCGCTTTCGGACTCTTGAACGGCTAAAGCGCGCGCCGAAACCCGGGATGATCGCGATGCCGGAGGCGGCGCACCCAAGTGACTTTGCAACAATTCGGCTGCCGGCGAGCGCAGCGTTGCTGTCGGCGACTATGGCCCTGCACAACGGGCGTGACCTGGTGGCTCGCCAGGTCGCGCAGGGCGGTTGGCAAAGCTTCGAGCCGCCCCTGCCTAGACTGTTTCTTGCGATCGCCTCGCGCTTTCCAGGGCTGGTGCTGGACGTCGGCGCGAATACGGGTTTCTACACAATCCTTGCCGCGGCCGCGCACCGCCGCAACCGCGTGGTGGCTTGCGAGCCGCTGCCCGAAATCCTTGAGGCGCTGCATCAAAATCTGCGCCACAACGGTCTGCGCCACCGGGCGCGGCTGATCCGCTGCGCGATCGGCGATCGAAACGGCCACGCGGAACTCTACATTCCGGATTCGATGCACGGTGCCATCGAAACTAGCGCCTCGCTCCGCGCGGATTTCAAGGCCGTTCACGCGGGCCAGGTCAGCGTGCTGCAGCGCACGCTGGACCGCATCGTGCTGCGACCATCCCTGATCTGGCGGCGGCTCACGATCGTCAAAATCGACGTGGAGGGCTGCGAAGCGCAGGTTCTGTCAGGTGCACACCGCACAATTGCCTTGAAACGACCGATCATCTTTCTCGAAATCCTGCCGCGCGCCGATTTCGTGGTTCTCAACGGCTTCCTGAAGCGGCACGGCTACGCCGCAATGGTGCTGCCGCCGGATGCGTCGCCGTTCATGGAGCAGGAGGTGCGGTTTCATGCGAACGCCTGGAACCACGCCTTCGTGCCGCGGGAGAAGCAACAATCGTTTCTTGCCGCCGCCGCTGCTCAGCCCTGTCCGTAGCTCTCGAACTGCCTTGCCGATTGCTGCAACTGCTTTTCGGTGAGCGGCGTAGCACCCCCGATCAGCAGCGTGCCGTAATAAACTGCCGCCTGCTCCTCCAGCTCTTCCGCCACCGCCAGCGCCCGATCCAGGTCGCTTCCCAGCGCGATCTGGCCGTGATGCGCCAGCAGGCACGCCGCCCGGCCCTGCATGACGGCAGCGGCTTCGCGCGCCAGGTCGGCGGTGCCCCAGGTGACGTAGGGCGCCACCGGCACGGCGCCGGGGCCGATCTGGCCGAGCATGTAGTGGATCGGCTCGATCGGCCGCTCGCAGCAGGCCAGGATAGTTGCGTATCGCGAATGGCAATGCACCACCGCCGCCGCATCCGGCCGGGCCGCGAGCAGGGCCGCGTGCATGCGGTGCTCGCTCGAAGGTTTCAGCGCGTCCGGCGGCGCTTTGCCGTCGGCCGACAGGCGCACGATGTGGCTCGGCGTAAGCGCGGCGGGCGCCACGCCCGAAGGCGTGATCAACATGCCGTGCTGGAAGCGTATCGAGGCGTTCCCCGAGGTGCCGCGGTTCAGGCCCGTGGCAGCCATGCGCTGCATTGCCCGAACCAGCGCCTCGCGCAGGGCGTCTTCGCTTGCGGCCATGGCACGGGGTTGTAGTCAGCCGCCGCGGTGCGGTCCAAGGGCCTGGAAGCCGCCAGGGGAGGCGAACCCCGGCGGCGTCGTGTAAGGGACACAGTTCATGGCGGTCCGGGTTCTGTATTTTGCGTGGCTGCGCGAGCGCGTGGGTGTGGGCGAGGAAAGCCTGGCACTGCCGGCGGGCGTGGGCAGCCTTGGCGCGCTGCGGGATTTTCTGGCCGAACGCGATGCGGCCCATGCCAGCGCGTTCGCCGAGCCCGGTTGCGTGCGGGCCGCGGTGAACCAGGCGTTTGCCGGGCCGGAGACGACGCTGCAGGACGGCGACGAGATCGCGTTCTTTCCGCCGGTGACGGGCGGTTGACGCGGCTTGTGCGCGTGCAGGCGGCGGATTTCTCGCCCGAGGCCGAACTGGCGCCGCTGCTTGGGCTGGATGCGGGCGGGATCGGCAGTTTTCTGGGCATCGTGCGGCGCGGCGAGCCGGAAGTGCAGGCGCTCACGCTGGAGCACTACCCGGGCATGACCGAGCGCGCGATGACCCAAATCACCGAAGCCGCCATGGCCCGGTTCGCGCTGCTCGGCTGCGTGGTGGTGCACCGCGTGGGCCGGCTGCGGCCCGGCGAGCGCATCGTGTTCGTGGCGGCGGCGGCGCGGCATCGGGCGCCGGCGCTGGCAGCCACCGGTTTCCTGATCGACTGGCTGAAAACGGAAGCCCCGTTCTGGAAAAAGCAGCTTTTTGCCGATGGCGCGGAGGGATGGGTGGCGGCGCGGCCCGAGGATACGGCGGCGGCGGCACGGTGGCAGGCTTGAGGAACGGCACCGCGCACGTGATCGGCGGCGGCTTGGCGGGGCTCGCGGCGGCGCTGGATCTGGCCGAAGCCGGGCACCGTGTGACGCTGTATGAGGCGGGGCCGGCCTGCGGCGGCCGCTGCCGATCCTATTTCGATCGCGAGCTGGGCTGCCGCATCGATAACGGCAACCACCTGCTGCTCTCGGGCAACCGCGCCACCATGGATTATTTGGCGCGAACCGGCGCGCGCGACAGCCTGACCGGGCCGGGCGCGCCGGTGTTTCCGTTCTACGATCTCTCGCGCGACGAGCGGTGGACGCTGCGGCTGTCGCGCGGGCGCATCCCGTGGTGGCTGCTCTCCGGCCAGCGGCGCGTTCCCGGCACGCGGGCACGAGACTACCTGCCGCTGCTGCGCCTTGGCCATGCGCGGCCGAGCGACACGGTGGCGAGCGCGCTGCCGCACAATGCGCTGTATCGCCGTCTGGTGGAGCCGCTGGCCGTGGCGGCGCTGAACACGCCGGCCTATCGCGGCAGTGCCCGGCTATTCGGCGCGGTGATCGACGAGACGCTCGCGCGCGGCGGCGCGCACTGCATTCCGATGTTCCCGGCAACGGGGCTTTCCGAAAGCCTGGTGGATCCGGCGCTGGCCCGGCTGGCCGCGCTGGGCGTGGAGCTGCGGACCGGCTACCGGATCGGCTCGTTGGGGGTGGACGACGGGCGCGTGCGGTCGTTTTCGGGGCCAGAAGGCGCGCGCGTGCTGGCGGCGGCCGACCGGGTGGTGCTGGCCGTGCCGTCGGCGGTGGCGACCGGGCTGCTGCCTGGGCTGGACGCGCCGGACGAGCACGAGGCGATCGTGAACCTGCATTACCGGGCCGATGCACCTTCCCTGGAAGCCGGGTTCGTCGGCCTGATCGGCGGCTTGGCGGAATGGGTGTTCGCCAAGCCAGGCGTAATTTCCGTCACCATCAGCGCCGCGAATCGGTTGCTGGACCGGCCGGCCGAGGCGTTGGCACGGGCGGTTTGGCCGGAGGTGACGCGGGCGCTGGGGATGGCAACACCGATGCCGGAATATCGTGTGCTGCGGGAGAAGCGGGCGACGTTCGCGGCAACTTTCGCGCAACACCGGCGTCGTCCCGCCGCCACAACGGCGCTGAAAAACCTGGCGCTGGCGGGCGATTGGACCGCAACTGGATTGCCGGCCACGATCGAAGGTGCCATCAGGTCCGGCTTCTCGGCGGCTGGCGCGCTTCGCTCGGCTACCCACTGACCCTGCGGCGAGTGCATGCAGATCGATCTGGAAATCAGCCGCGAGCGCCTGGAGGATGCGATCGGGCGCGCGACGGCGGCGTTGGAGCGCGAGCAGCATCCGGATGGGCATTGGCGCTTCGAGCTGGAAGCGGATGCGACGATCCCGGCGGAATTCGTCCTGCTGCAGCACTATCTGGATCGCATCGACGCGAAGCTGCAGGCACGGATCGGCAACTATCTCCGGCAGAACCAGGGCACGCATGGCGGCTGGCCGCTGTTCTGGGGCGGCAGGTTCGATCTTTCGGCCTCGGTGAAGGCATATTTCGCGCTGAAAGCGATCGGCGACGATCCGGAAGCGCCGCACATGCAGCGGGCGCGCGCGGCAATCCTGGCGGCGGGCGGGGCGGAGCGCACGAACGTGTTCACGCGCGCGCAACTCGCTTTGTTCGGGGAAGTGCCGTGGCGCGCGGTGCCAACCATGCCGGTGGAAATCATGCTGCTGCCGCGCTGGTTTTTCTTCCACCTGTCGAAGGTGAGCTACTGGTCGCGCACCGTGATCGTGCCGCTGCTGGTGCTGATGGCGCTGAAGCCGCGGGCGCGCAATCCGCGCGGCGTGCATATTCCGGAGCTGTTCCGGCGCGATCCTGCCGGCATACGCAACTGGATACGCGGCCCCTACCGGTCCAGCTGGGGCCGCGTTTTCAAATGGCTGGATGCGGCGCTTAAACGCACGGAGCCCGGCTTTCCCCGCCGGACGCGCGAGCGGGCCATGGCGGCGGCGCTGGCGTTCGTGACCGAACGGCTGAACGGCACCGACGGGCTCGGCGCGATCTATCCGGCCATGGCCAACACCGTAATGATGTTCGATGCGCTGGGCTACGAGCCGGATCACCCGGACGCGGCACTCGCCTGGGAAGCGGTGCGGCTGCTGCTGGTGGAGGATGGCGAGCGCGCCTACTGCCAGCCTTGCGTGTCGCCGGTGTGGGATACGGCGCTGGCCGGCCATGCGCTGGCCGAGGCCGGCGTGGCGGGGCGGGTTGCCGCGGCGTGCGATTGGCTGGGCGAGCGGCAGATTCTGGACGTGGCGGGGGATTGGACCGTGCGCCGGCCGGGCCTGGCTTCCGGCGGCTGGGCGTTCCAGTATGCAAACCCGCATTACCCGGACGTGGACGATACGGCCGTGGTCGGCATGTTGCTGCACCGGCACGGCAATCCCGGGCACGACACGGCCATCGAGCGGGCCCGCGAATGGGTGCTGGGCATGCAGTCCGGCGATGGCGGCTGGGGCGCGTTCGAACCCGAGAACACCCACGATTACCTGAATCACATTCCGTTCGCCGACCATGGGGCGCTGCTGGATCCGCCCACCGCCGACGTCACCGCGCGCTGCGTGAGCTTTCTGGCGCAGATCGGGCTGCCGGCCAGCGATCCGGCGATCCGCCGCGCGATCGGCTTTCTGCGCCGCGAACAGGAGGCCGATGGAAGCTGGTTCGGCCGCTGGGGCACGAATTACATCTATGGCACCTGGTCGGTGCTGTGCGGCCTGAACGCGGCGCACCTGCCTGCCCACGACGAAATGATGCAGCGCGGCGCCGAGTGGCTGCTGGCGGTGCAGCGCGAAGATGGCGGCTGGGGCGAGGACGAGGAAAGCTACGCCAGCGCATCGCCTGGGCAATTCCACCGGAGCACACCGTCGCAGACCGCCTGGGCGCTGCTGGGGCTGATGGCGGCGGGGCGGGCCGAGCATCCGGCCGTGGGCCGCGGCATTGCGTGGTTGCGGCTGGCGCAGCGCAACGATGGCGGGTGGGACGAGCTTCCCTATACCGCGGTGGGCTTTCCGCGGGTGTTTTACCTGCGCTACCACGGCTACCGCATGTTCTTTCCGCTACTGGCGCTGTCGCGCTATCGAAACCTCATGCGCGGCAACACGCGCCGGGTCGCGTTCGGGCTCTAACCCGCTTCATGCTGGGCATCGTCACCGGCCTTCGCACTGAGGCGCGCATAGCCCGGCCGCTCGGGCTGGCGGTGGCTGGCGGCGGCACATTGTCGGGTGTGCGGCGCGCGGCCGAGCGGCTGGCGGACCGGGGCGCCACTTCCCTGATCAGCTTCGGCATCGCGGGCGGGCTGGATCCCGCGCTGGCCACGGGAACGATCGTGGTTCCCGCGCGCGTGGTGCGCGGCGACGCCATCTGGCGCACCCATAGCGGGCTCACGGCGGCGCTGGGCGGCCCAACCGCAACGACGCTCGCGTGCGCCGACGCGCCGGTGGCGAGCACAGCGGCGAAGCGCGCGCTGCATGTCGCCACCGGCGGTGTTGCGGTGGATATGGAAAGCGCGGCGGTGGCGGAGGTGGCGGAGTCGCACGGGCTGCCATTCGCCGTGTTGCGCGCGGTGTGCGATCCGGCGGGCGAGGGTCTGCCGCCCGGCGCGCTGGCGGCGTTCGGCACGGATGGCGGCATCGCGTTCGCCGCGCTGCTGCGCGACTTCGGCGGGGTCCAGGCCGGTGACCGGGTCACCCTGCACATGCCGATGGTCCCCGAACTCCCGGTGGTCATGCTGGCCTGCGCGCGGCTCGGCGTCATCCACTCCCAGGTGTTCGCGGGGTTCAGCGG
>CAXUEX010000117.1:0-8990 GCA_964250215.1 uncultured Acetobacteraceae bacterium
CGCCGCCCAGCACCGGTGCCGCAGCGCCCATTCCCGCGCCGGTGGCGGCCCAGATGCCGATCGCTCGGCCCTTGGCTTCGCCCGTGAAATGCTTACCGAGCAGCGCCAGACTGTTCGGCATCAGCAACGCGGCACCCGCGCCTTGCAGCAGCCTTCCGCCGAGCAGCGCCGCGAGGTTCGGCGCGGCGGCGCAGGCCAGCGAGGCCAGCGCGAACAGCGCGATGCCGGCCACGAGCAGGCGTCGCCGGCCGAACCGGTCGCCCAGCGCGCCGCCCAGCAGCAGCAGGGCACTGAGCGGCAGCAGATAAGCGTTCACGATCCATTGCAGGCCGGCGGGATCGGCCGCCAGACTGTGGCCGATCGCGGGCAGGCCGACATTCACGACCGAGCCGTCGATGAAAGCCAGGCTGGAGGCGAGTATCGAGGTGGCAAGCACCAAAGGCGGGCGGCCGGCGGGCGGTTTGGCGCGCGCCGGGCGGATCGCGGCCCGGTCGCAGGCGGGATGCAAGGCGGTCATGCGCTTCCGTCAGCCAGCTCCGGCTGCGACGACGGAATGGCGGCGCATCACATGCCCAACGCGCGGCGATACAGATCGAGCAGGGTTTCCTGTTCCTCCACCTCGGCCGGTTCCTTGCGGCGCAGGGTTACGAGCTGGCGGATGACTTTCGTATCGAACCCGGCGCTTTTCGCTTCCGCGTAGATATCCTTGATGTCGCCGGCCAGCGCTTTGCGTTCCTCCTCCAGCCGCTCGATGCGTTCGATCAGGGAGCGCAGGCGTTCCACCGCGATGCCGCCGCTCTTGGCTTCCGTTTTGGCTTCCGACATTCTTTCCCCCTGGCGGCCGCGGGCGGATAGCTGCCGGGGCCGCAGCGGTCAACCGGCGCTGGGGGGTTGGTGCCTGGCGCGCCATTCCCCGTACGGCATGCCGTAGATCGTTTCGCGTGCGGCGGAATCGCCGATTTCGATGCCGCGTTCGGCGGCGGCTTCGCGATACCAGCGGCTGAGGCAATTGCGGCAGAAGCCGGCCAGGTTCATCAGATCGATGTTCTGCACATCGTTGCGCTCACGCAGATGATGAACAAGCCGGCGGAACGCGGCGGCTTCGATTTCGGTGCGCTGCTTCTCATCCACGATGGCGGTCCTTATCGACGGGGGCGGAAGGCGCATGATTTGGCGTCTGCCCGGCCCGTCCGCCATAGTGGCGGCCCTTCCAGGACCGAGATGCCGTGCCCCGACCCCGCCTGCGCCGCCATCGCCGCACCAAGATCGTCGCCACGCTCGGCCCCGCCAGTTCTTCCCCCGAGATCATCGAGCGGCTTTTCCGGACCGGGGCCGACGTGTTCCGGCTGAATTTTTCGCACGGCACGCATGAAGGCCACGCGGCGGCGATCGCGACGATCCGGGCGCTGGAGGCGGCTGCCGGGCGGCCGATCGGGATCCTGGCCGATGTGCAGGGGCCAAAGCTGCGCATCGGGCGGTTCGGCGGCGGTCGCGTGCATCTTACGCAAGGCCAGGCGTTCCGGCTGGATGCCGATCCGTCACCGGGCGGCGCGCGGCGGGTGCAGTTGCCGCATCCGGAGATTCTGGCGGTTGCAGCCGCGGGCACGTCGCTGCTGCTGGACGATGGGCGGGTGCGGCTGCGGGTGGCGCGCAACCGGGGCGATCATTTGGAGTGCGAGGTGATGGCGGGTGGCGCGCTTTCCGATCGCAAGGGCGTGAATGTGCCGGACATGGTGCTGAAGATTCCGGCTTTGACCCCGAAGGACCGCGTCGATCTGGATTTTGTGCTGGCGCAGGGCGTGGATTTTGTCGGGCTTTCGTTCGTGCAGCGGCCGGAGGATGTGGCGGAAGCGCAGGAGATCGCGGCGGGACGCGCGGCGATTGTTGCTAAGCTGGAAAAGCCGCAGGCGCTGGAGCGGCTGGAGGAAATTCTGGCACTGGCCGATGCGGTGATGGTGGCGCGCGGGGATTTGGGCGTGGAGATGCCGCCCGAGGAGGTGCCGATTGCGCAGAAGCGGATTGTGCGCGCGGCGCGGGAACAGGCAAAGCCCGTGATCGTGGCGACGCAGATGCTGGAGAGCATGATCGCCTCGCCTTCGCCGACGCGCGCCGAGGCGACGGATGTGGCCACCGCGGTGTTCGACGGGGCGGATGCGGTGATGCTATCGGCCGAGACGGCGGCGGGGCAGTATCCGGTGGAGGCGATCGACATGATGGACCGGATTGTCACGCGCGTGGAACAGGACGACGGCTGGCGGCATTGGACGGATGCGAGCCGTCCGGCGCGGTCGGGCGAGATTTCCGGGGCGATCGCGGCGGCGGCGGCGGATATTGCGCGCACCATCGGGGCGCGGGCGATTGCGGCGTTCACCGCCAGCGGCGCCACCGCGCTACGCTTGGCGCGCGAGCGGCCGGGGCCGCCGATCCTGGGCATCACGCCTTCGCCCGAAGTGGCGCGGCGACTGGCGCTGGCCTGGGGCGTGCACGCGGTGGTGGCCGAGGATGCGACCGGCATGACGGATGCCGTGAACCGGGCGATGCGACTGGCGCGCGACGAAGGGCTGGCAAAGCACGGCTGCTCGATCGTGGTGGCGGCGGGAATGCCGTTCGGCCAATCGGGGACGACGAACGCGTTGCGCGTGGCGATCGTGAAGTAAGGAGCGCGCGCATGGCCGATATCGTTCCGGTTCCGGATTTCGATGTTATTGTGTTCGGCGCCACTGGCGATCTGACGCTGCGCAAGCTGCTGCCGGCGCTGTACCACCGTTTTCGCGATGGCCAGTTCTCTGATCGGTGCCGGATCATCGGCGCAGCGCGTTCCAATCTGAACGACAGGAGCTACCGCGAACGGGCGCGCACGGCGTTGGCCGAGCATGTTCCCGCAGACGAATTCTCGGCCGATACCTGCGAGGCCTTCCTGCGGCTGGTGCATTACGCGCGTACGGATGGCGCCGGCGATGCGCATTGGCAGAGCCTGCCGGCCTTGCTGAAGCAAGCGCCGGAGCGCATCCGGGTGTTCTATCTTGCCACGTCGCCTTCTATCTATGGTGCCATCTGCGGCAATCTTGCGGCGCAAGGGTTGATCACCGTGTGTTCCCGCGTGGTGCTGGAAAAGCCGATTGGCCACGACCTGGCTTCGGCGCGCGAGATCAATGATCAGGTGGGTCGGGTTTTCACCGAGACGCAGATTTTCCGCATCGACCACTATCTGGGCAAGGAAACGGTGCAGAATCTGCTGGCGCTGCGCTTTGCCAATCTGATGTTCGAGCGGCTGTGGGACTCGGATGCGATCGACCACGTGCAGATCACGGTGGCGGAAACCGTGGGCGTGGAGCAGCGCGGCGATTACTACGACCGTTCCGGCGCGCTGCGCGACATGGTGCAGAACCATCTGCTGCAACTGGTTTGCATGGTGGCGATGGAGTCGCCGATCACGCTGGAGGCGGATGCGCTGCGCGACGAGAAGCTGAAAGTGCTGCGCGCGCTGCGGCCCATCGCGGCGCATGAAGTGGGGCATATCACCGTGCGCGGCCAATATGCGGCCGGCGCGATCGACGGGCACGGCGTGACGGGATATCTGGCCGATCTTGGACCGGACCGGAGCAGCGATACAGAGACCTTCGCAGCCGTGAAGCTGGAAGTGCGCAACTGGCGCTGGGCCGGCGTGCCGTTCTATCTGCGCAGCGGCAAGCGGCTGCCGCAGAAAGTGAGCGAGATCGTGGTGCAGTTCAAGGCGATTCCGTTTAACGTGTTTCCGCGGGAGGCGGCGGAGATGCAGCCGAACCGCCTGGTGGTGCGGTTGCAGCCGCAGGAGGGGATACGGCTGCAGATGATGACCAAGGATCCGGGGCCAGGCGGCTTGCACTTGCGCCCCGCCGACCTGGATATCAGTTTCGAGAAGGCGTTTTCGGTGCGCTATCCCGACAGTTATGAACGGCTACTGATGGACACGGTGCGCGGCAACGCGACATTGTTCATGCGGCGCGACGAGGTGGAGGCGGCTTGGGGCTGGGTGGAACCAATCCTGGAGGCCTGGGCGGCTTCCGGCGAGCGGCCGCGGCCGTACGCGGCGGGATCGTGGGGGCCGACCGCCGCCATTGCGTTGGTAGAACGGGATGGTCGGACGTGGCACGAGGAGTTGGGATGAGATTGCGGCTTATCCGAAGTTCCATCATGCGATTTCTGTTTTGGCTGCTGTTTCCCGCGCTGGCCATGGCCGCCGATCCCGCGCCCGTGGCTTCGCGCGGCGGCATGGTGGTGACGGCGCAGCGCCTGGCATCGGAGGTGGGCGCCGACATTCTGCGGCACGGCGGCAATGCCTATGACGCGGCGGTGGCGGTGGGATATGCGCTGGCGGTGGTATATCCCGAGGCCGGCAATCTGGGCGGTGGCGGCTTTATGACGTTGCGGCAGGCCAATGGGCATGCCAGCTTCATCGATTTTCGCGAAAAGGCGCCGCTGGCGGCCACCGCGAAGATGTTCCAGGATGCAAGCGGACACCTGATTCGGAGCGCCGCGCGCACCGGCTGGAAATCGTCCGGCGTGCCGGGATCAGCGGCGGGGCTCGAATATATCCGCACGCATTACGGCACGATGGATCGCGCGACGCTGATGGCGCCGGCCATCCGGCTGGCGCGCGACGGGTTCGTGCTGAGCCAGGGGGACGCCGGGATTTTCGCGATCATGACGCCGTATTTGCGCCAGGATCCGGCGACCGCCGCGATTTTCCTGCACGACGGCGCGGCACCGGCGCCGGGCGACCGATTGCTGGAGCCGGAGCTTGCAAGCTCGCTGCAAGCGATTTCCGACCGGGGGCCGGATGCAGCGCTGTACCATGGCCCGATTGGCGCGGCCATTGCGGCGGCTAGTGCTGCAGGTGGCGGGCTGATCACCGCGGACGATTTCGCGCGCTACCACGTGCGGGAAATGCCTCCCGTGCAATGCGCGTATCGCGGCTATCAAGTGATCTCCGCGCCACCGCCGAGTTCTGGCGGCACCACGATGTGCGAAATTCTCGGCATCCTGAGCGGCTACGATCTGCACGCTATGGGCTTTCATAGCGCGGCCGAAACGCACGTGCTCGTGGAAGCGATGCGCCGCGCCTTCATCGACCGGAACGACAAGCTCGGCGATCCGGATTTCTGGAAGAACCCGGTGGCCGAGCTGATCGGGCCGGAGCACGCCAAAGCTCTGCGTTCTTCGATCGATCCGGTGCGCGCCACGCCCACCGCCGATGTGCCGGGGGCGCAGAGCGAGGGCGAGAACACGACGCATTTTTCCATCGTGGATCGCGCCGGCAATGCGGCGGCGGTAACCTACACGCTGAATGCCTGGTTCGGGTCGGGGCATGTGGCCGGACATACCGGCATCGTGATGAACGACGAGATGGACGATTTCACCACGAAGCTCGGCGCGGCCAATATGTTCGGGCTGGTGCAGGGCGCGGCGAACGCGATCGCGCCGGGCAAAACGCCGCTGAGCTCCATGGCGCCCACCATCGTGACGCGCAATGGCAAGCTCGCGATGGTGGTGGGATCGCCGGGCGGATCGCGCATCATCACCATCGTTTTGGAAGCGATCGTGAATGCCGTGGATCATGGCATGAACATCCAGGAGGCGATTGACGCGCCGCGCATTCACGAGCAGGGGCTGCCGGATGTGGTGCAGCTCGAGCGCGGCGCGCTTTCGCCGGATACGCGAGCCATTCTGGAAGCGCGCGGGTATAAATTTCGCGATGCCGGATACTGGGGCTGCGCGGAGGGTATCACGGCGGGCGGCCCGACGCTGGCGAACGAGAACAATGGCAGCGAATCCGCCCTGCCGATGATCGCGGCTCCGGAAGCGGGCGCGATCCTGTTCGGGGCGCATGATGTGCGGGGCGGCGCGGGCGCGGCCGTGCCGGAGAGGTAGTTCAGCGCTTGCCGCGCAATTTCAGGCTCGCGTTGTTCAGCGTTCGGAGCCGATCTGGGTCAGCAAGGGTCTGTTCGGCAATGCGCACGGCGCGCGCGAGGATCTCGTCCAGCGCGTGGCGCATTGCCGGACGTTCAATCACCTGATGCCAGGGGCGGCCGCACGCCGCGTCCAGGCAAACCCGCATGAAGCAGTGGTCCTGCGAAATCGGCCAGCCGTGCTGTCTCGCCATTGCCGGCAACTGGCGGCGCGTGAGATCGAGCCAGCGCGCGATGAGATCAGCGCGATCCACCGAGCGCAATCCTGGCTTCCGTCGCCAGCCGGTCCACGCGATCGTTCATCGCGTGCCCGGAATGTCCACGCACCCATAGCCATTCCACCTGATGCGGCGCCGAGGCGGCGAGCAGGCGGCGCCAAAGATCCACATTGGCCACTGGATCGCCGGCCGCGTTGCGCCAGTTGCGGCGCACCCAACCTTCGTGCCAGCGCGTGATACCCTGGCGCACATATTCGCTGTCGGTGTGCAGCCGCACCGCGCAGGGGCGGCGCAACGCTTCCAGCGCGGCGGCCGCGGCCGTGAGTTCCATGCGGTTGTTGGTGGTGACGGGATCGGCGCCGGAGAGTTCGCGCTCGCTCGCCGCGTAACGCAGCACCGCGGCCCAGCCGCCGGGGCCGGGATTGGGTTTGCAGCCGCCGTCGGTCCATATCTCGACGACGCTCGCGGGGTCAGATTCCGTAGGCATCGAAATTCCGCGTCGCCAGATGGAAGCGCAGGCGGCGCCAGTAATCCAGCGGGTCCTTGCGGCGCACCAGCGCGCCTTCGGGCGGGTTCAACCAATCGTGCAGGCGCGTGAGCAGGAAACGCAGCGCGGCACCCTGGGCCAGAACCGGGATGGTGGCGAGCTCGAACGCATCCAGCGCGCGAATTTCGCGGTAGCCAGCCAGCAATGCCCGAGCATTTGTGGCGTTAAAAGAATAATCCGGCTCGAAGCACCAAGCGTTCAGGCACACCGCAAGATCATAGGCTAATGCATCGGTGCAAGCAAAATAGAAATCGATCAGGCCAGAGAGTTTGCCCTCGAGGAAGAACACGTTGTCGGGGAAAAGATCGGCATGAATCTGACCGCTCGGCAGATCGACGGGCCAAGCCGCAACCACTTGGTCGCAGGCGGTCTGCAGAGCTCCGCCCAAGCCCGGCTGCACTTCATCGGCGCGAGGCAGTGAGCCGGCCAGCAGCTTGGGCCACGCGGCCGGGCCGAGCGAATTCGGCCGCGCGGGCGCATAATCCTGGCCGGCCAAATGCAGCTTTGCCAAGGCGCCGCCCAGCGCGCGGCAGTGCCATAGCTGCACCCGACGCGGCCACACGCCGGGCAGAAAGGTGGTGATCGCCGCCGGCCGGCCGCAGAGCTGGCGCAGCGCGTTTCCGTCATTCCCCGATACCGGCAGCGGACAATCGATGCCGCGCGAAGCGAGATGCTGCATGAGGCCGACAAACCAGGGGAGATCGGCCGGATCGACACGACGTTCATACAGCGTGAGGATGAAATCGCCGGCAGCGGTGCGCAGCGAGAAATTGCTGTTCTCCACGCCCTCCGCAATGCCGCGGAACGCGACGAGTGAGCCGATATCGTATTCCGCCAGGAATGCGATGAGAGCGTCGTCGGAAACTTCGGTATATACGGCCATGGTGCGTGGCTAATCGTAAAACCAGTCGGAGAAGTCCGCGAAGGCGGATTTGATGCGGCGGCAGCGATCGGCGCCGAGCCCGGCCACATATTCGAACGGCATGCCGACCGATATCGAGGTGCCGCGGGTTTTCGCGAAGCGCACCTGGCGCAGCGCCATGTAAGCCGGCAGGAACGTGCAGCCGACATGCGCGAACATTGCCTCGCACGTGGCGCGCGCGTTCAGGCAAAGCGCCTCCAGCCGCAGCAGGAACACCCGCCCGTCCCGCCGCGCGCGGGCGCGCTGCCATTGCGTATAAACCGTCTCCATGTAGCCAAGCTTATCGACACAATAGGTTTCGAACCATGTATCGAAATCCGGCGCACCGGCGTTGCGGTAATCCGAGAACACGGTGGCGCGGGGATCCTTTACGGCGACGATGAACGGCAATTCCACCCGACCGAGGCACGTGTCGAGCGACAGCAGGTAGCGCGGTGTCTTGTCGAAAATGCCGCGCGTGCCGGGCTTGAGTTCGGCGGCCTCGAACAACCGCGCATAGAATACCGTGAAATCGTCGGTGTCGCAGCACCAAACGAGAGCGTCGCGTGCGAGGCCCCAGCCCCAGAGCATCTGTTCAAAATACGGATCGAAATCCGGCAGGTCGCGTGGCCGGCGCCCCAGCAGCACGCCCACCTCAAACCCAGCATCCAGTTCCGGCACCTGACGGAACAGCTCGGAAATCAGCGTGGTGCCGCTGTGCTCCAGACCGCAGATCACGAAACGCAGCAAAACCGGGGCCCCCTTGGCCGGAACCGCTCATCCCCTGCCAGGGCGAGGCGATCAAGCCCAGCGGTTCCGCCGAGCGGCAAAACGGGTTAGGCTGGCCACGCGACTGGCGCGAGGATTATCGGCATGACCCCGGAAGAACGCGACATCATCGGCCGCTTCGTGGCTCGCGTGGGCGGCGCGGCAGCGGGCGGCCTCGGCGGGGGGCAAGCCCCGGCGCTGCCGCCGATCGATCCCGAGGCCGACCGCTTCATCGGCGAGCAATTCGCGAGCCACCCGGAGGCGCGGTATCGCATCACGCAACTCGCCTTCGTGCAGGAAGCGGCGCTGACCGAGGCGCAGAACCGCATTCGGCAGTTGCAGGCCGAGCTGGCGCAAGCGCGCACGCAGGCGCCGCAGGGCGGCGGCCAATCGCGCGGGTTCTTCGGCAATCTGTTCGGCGGCGGACAGGCGCAGCCGCAAGCGAACTACGCGCCGCCGCCGCAATACCCGCCGCCGCCGGCGCAGGCCTACCCGGGCGGCTACCAGCCAGGGATGTTCCAGCGCGGCGGATCGGGCTTTCTCGGCTCGGCGCTGACCACGGCGGCGGGGGTGGCCGGCGGCGTGCTGGCAGCGGATGCGATCACCAG
>CAXUEX010000118.1:0-8805 GCA_964250215.1 uncultured Acetobacteraceae bacterium
GGCCCAGGGCCACGAGCAACGTGGCCGGTGCATGCGTGAAAGAAATGCTGTCCCCCCTGGTGTGCCGCGCGGTGGCGTGCGTTCCTAAACCGCGCCGGACGGCGTTCCCAATCGGCTTGTGCATGGCAGGCAGGTGATGGTTTCGTTGCATTCCCGACCGGCGGCTAACGTTCCTTCGATGCCATGTAGCAGGCTTTGTGCCACTCCAGCCTGTCTGGGACATGAGCAATAATTTCAGGTGTTTGCGGGTGGGGGAGGGGCAGGCTGAAGGCGCATAGTGGGGGTTTTCGCCAAGGACTGGCTTTGCAGGCCAGAAGGATCGCCGCGGCGCGCGGCACGCTGGATCGATGGACGGATTTTGCGGCGTTTGCGCTGACGGTTCTGTTGCCGCTGGCGCTGCTGCATGCCCGGGCGGCCGCGGAAATTCTGATCGGCGCCATCGATACGCTGTTCCTGCTGCATGTGTGGGCGGGGCGGGATAGCGCGTGGCTGCGCTCGGCGTTCGCGGCGACGGCCGGGCTGTGGTGGGGCTGGCTGGTGCTGTGCTCGGCAGTGGGCACGGGCGGGTTCTGGCTGGCGCTGGTGGCGGTTCGGCTGCCGCTGCTGGCCGTGGCGCTGGGGCATTGGGTGCTTCGGCACGAACGCCGACGATATTGGATGTGGCTGGCGATCGCGGCGGCCGCCACCTGGATCGCGCTGCAATGCTGGGAGCAGCTGCTCACGGGCAGCAATCTGTTCGGGCAGGGCAGGTGGGGGGATGGGGCGCTGACCGGTCCGTTCCGCAAGCCGCGGGCGGGGCCGGCGCTGGTGCTGATCCTGTTTCCGGTGCTGGCGCCTTTCGCGGCGAGGCGCGATGCGGCGGGGCGCGTTGGGTTCCTGGTGCTGGCCGGTTTCGGCTTGGCGACCATGCTGCTGATCGCGCAGCGCATGCCGTCGCTGCTCGCGCTGCTCGGGTTCGTGCTGCTTGGCGTGCTTGTGCCGCGGCTGCGGCTTTGGCTGGCGGGCGTTGTGGGCGCCGCGGCCGGGCTGCTCGCCGCCATGCCTTGGCTGGCGCCCGTGGCCTACGACAAGCTCGTGACGCACACGCGCGACCAGCTCGCCGATTTCCGGCACAGCGCCTATGGCGAGATTTTCGCGCGCGCCATGGCGGCGGTGCGTGCGCATCCGTGGCTAGGGCAGGGGATGGATGCGTTCCGCCGTTTCTGCGCCCATGCGAGCGCGAGCGATCTCTCCTGCAACATCCATCCGCACAACTACTATCTGGAGGCGGCGGTGAACGGCGGGGTGCCGCTGCTGGTTCTGTTCGCGGCCATGGCGATGTCGGCGCTGTTCCCGGTTTGCCGCGAGCGGCGGGCGATCGGGGTTTGCATCGCTGGCGGCCTGGCTTTCTGGCCGATCGCCACGACCAGCGCGTTCACCTCCATGCCGAACGCCGGTTGGATTTTTTCCCTTATCGGGATGGGCCTTGCAACTTGTTGCGCCGTTTCGGGCCATTTCCTGCGCCGTGAATACAAGCCAGGGTTGTAACGTCGCTTTCGCCGAACGAGATTTTTCGCCGGCGCCAGCGTTTTTCCGAATTCCGTCAGGACTCGCGGGCCGCGCTTCGGCCAAGCGTGCGGCCCTCTGCGGCCGGAGCATCGCGCTCCCGATCAGACGGATAGGGGACGGAAACAGTGGCAACCATTACGTGGACCGGTGCGGCCGGCGACAACAATTTCAGCAATCCGGCGAATTGGTCGCCCATGCAGGTGCCGGGTGCGGGCGATTCGGCGGTGATCACGCCGGCGGCCGCGACCGCGATCGGCGTGGGTGGCATTACCGTGGGCGCGCTGACCGACAGCGCCACCGTTACGCTGACGGTGGGCGACAATAGTTCGTTCGCGCTCGGCGCCGGCGGCGGCAATTCCAGCACGAGTTTCAGCAATGGCGGCACGCTGGCACTGGCCAGCACCGGGGACACGACGAATTTCATTCTGAACGACACGGCGACGACGCTGACCGGCGGCGGCACGGTGCTGCTCAGCGACGACGGCAGCAACCGGATCTATGGCGCCACCGGCAGCGACACGCTGACCAATGTGAACAACCTGATCGAAGGCGCCGGCCAGTTCGGCGTGAACCAGCTCACGTTCGTCAACGATTCGGGCGGCACGGTGGATGCAACCAGTGCGAGCAACGCGCTGGTGCTGCAGATGGTGGCGCCGATCACCAACGACGGGCTGCTGGAGGGGACCGGGGCCGCCGGGCTGGTGATTACCAACACCGACGTGGTGCAGACCGGCGGCGGCACGATCAGCGCTGGCGGCAAGGCGGGTGTGGTGGTGCTGAACGGCTCGACCGTGCATGGCGGCACGCTGGAAACTTCGGGCGGCGGTCTTATCGAGGTGGGCGGCAACGGCGCCGGGCTGGACGGCACCGTGCAGCAGGTGGTGAACAAGGGCACGCTGGTGGTGCAGAACGGCACCACGCTCTATCTCGCCGGCACGATCGACAATACCGGCACGATCAGCGAGGCGGCGGGGGCGAACTCCACCGCAATCCGGCTTTCGTCGGCGTTCGTGACGCTGACGGGCGGTGGCCAGCTCACGCTGAGCAACAGCGGCAACAACTATATCTACGGCAATAGCGGCGCGTTTCAGCTGACGAATGTCAACAACACGATCAGCGGCGCCGGGCAGCTCGGCGACGGGCAGATGGTGCTGGTGAACGACGCCAAAGGCGTGATCGACGCCAACCAGGCGACCGCGCTGGTGCTCAACACCGGCAACATCGTAACCAATGCCGGGGTGATGGAAGATACCGGCACCGGCGGGCTGGTGATCACCAACGTGTACAGCGTGCTGAACACCGGCGGCACGATCAGCGCGGTGGGCGCCGGGGCGCATGTGGACCTCAACAACACCACCATCCAGGGCGGGACGGTGACATCCTCGAAGGGCGGCTTGGTGCAGGATACCGGCAGTGCCGCGCTGGATGGCGGCTCGGCGGGCGGGTCGCTGACACTGGGCGGCACTTTCTCGGTGAACAACGGCACGACGCTGTATCTGGGCGGCACGATCGCCAATACCGGGATGCTGCAGGAGAATGCCGGTGTGAACGGCACGGCGATCCGGCTCTCCTCGCCGACGATGACGCTGACCGGTGGCGGCCAATTGGTGCTGAGCAACAGCGATGCCAATTACATTTACGGCAACAGCTTCACCGACGTGCTGGTGAACGTGAACAATGTGATCAGCGGCACCGGGCAGCTTGGCGACGGGCAGATGACGCTGGTGAACGAGGCGGGCGGCACGATCGACGCGACCAATGCGGCGATTGCCAACCTTTCCTCGGGCGTGCTGAACATCAACTGCAATGGCGGCATCACCAATGCCGGGCTCATCGAGGACACCGGATCGGCCGGGCTCTCCATCGTCAACAGCACCGTCTATAACGCGGGTGGCACGATTACGGCGACCGGTGCCAGCAGCGGCCTGACGATCAATGGCTCGAATATCGAAGGCGGGCTGGTCAGCGGGGAGAAGGGCGGCACGGTCTATCTGGTCAACAGCGCGTCGCTGGATGGATCGGAGAGCGGCATCGGCGCCATTACGCTGGCCGGCGCCGTGCAGGTGGTGAACGGGCAGACAGCCTATCTGAACGGCGTCATCGACAATACCGGCACGCTGACGGTGGATTCGACGGGCAGCGGCACGGTGCTGCGGCTGGGCGATCAGCTCGTGACGCTGACCGGTGGCGGCACGCTGGCGCTCTCGGCCAATGGCAACAACTATTTGTATGGCAACAGCAGCCTGTTCGTGCTGGACAATGTGAACAACACGATCAGCGGCGCCGGGCAGCTCGGCAACGGGCAGATGACGCTGGTGAATGCGGCCGGCGGCACGATCGACGGCAACACCACGGCCGGGCTGATGCTGAACTGCAACGGCGGCGTGACGAATCTCGGGGTGATCGAAGCGACCGCGGCCGGCGGCCTGACGGTGCTGAATTCGCTGGTGAACAATGCGGGCGGCACGATCACGGCAAACGGCAGCGCGAGCAGCGTGACGATCAACAACAGCAATATCGAGGCAGGCACGCTTTCCGGCGTGAATGGCGGCGTGGTTTATCTGGTGAACAATGCCTCGCTGGATGGCAGCGAGCCCGGATTGGGCGCGATCACCACGGCCGGCAATCTGCAAGTGGTGAACGGGCAGACCGCGTATCTGAACGGCGCGATCAGCAATACCGGCACGATCACGATCGACAGCGTGGGCAACGGCACGGCGCTGCGGCTCGGCACGCAGCTGGTGACGCTGACCGGTGGTGGCACGCTGGCGATGAGCGACAATGCCAATAACTACTTGTATGGAAACCAGGGCTACTTTGTTCTGGACAATGTGAACAACACGATCAGCGGCGCCGGCCAGCTCGGCGACGGACAGATGGCGTTGACCAACACCGGCACGATCGATGCCAACGGCACGGTGGCGCTGGTGCTGAACACGGGCGCGTATAATGTCATCAACGGCGCCGGCGGTGTCATCGAGGCGACGGCAACCGGCGGGCTGGCATTCAGCAGCGGCATTTTCAGCAATGCTGGCACGGTGGCGGCGGCCGGCGGCAACCTGACCTTCGGTGGCGGCGTGGATAATCTGAACAGCGCCAGCGGCACGCTGACGGGCGGCACGTGGTCGGCTTCGGGCGGCGGCACGCTATCGATCGACGGCGGGGCGGTGAGCGTGGATGCGGCGACGATTGTGCTGGCCGGCGCCGGCTCCACATTCCAGGCGGGCAACGGCAGCAGCTTCACCGGATTGGGTACGAGCCTGACAGCGATCGCGGCGGGTGGCGATCTGACACTCGGCGCGATGGCGACGCTAAGCGTGACGGCGAGCAGTCTTGCCGACAGCGGCGCCGTGACGCTGGCCGGCGGCACGCTGACGGTGAAGTCGCTGGCGATCGGTGCGAGCGGGTCGCTGAGCGGCTTCGGCAGCGACAAGGGTAGCGTGATCGATAGCGGCACGATCACCGCGGCGGGAGGCACGCTGGCCATTTCCGGCAATGTCTCGGGCAAAGGGTCGGTCCAGATCGACAACAATTCCGTGGCCTCGCTGGGCGGCAAGGACACGGTGGCGAGCATCGTGTTCGCCAGCGGCGGCACGGAGACCTTGGCGCTGGCCAAACCTGCCGGCGCGACGTCGGTGATCTCGGGCTTTGCGAGCGGCGATGTGATCGATCTGACGAAGACCGCGGCGACTTCGCTGAACTACAGCGGCAACACCACGAACGGCGTGCTGACGGTGAAGAACGGCAGCACCACGGTGGCCACCTTCAAATTCAGCGGCGATTACACCACCGCGAGCTTCGCGTTGGCGCCGCAGGGTTCAGGGGTGATCATCACGGAAACTGGCTCGACTTCGATGCACTTCCTGCAAGCGCCTCATGCCGTGGCCAACGAGGCGGTACCGGCGATTGCGGCGCTGCTGCCGGCGTCGGTGGCCGATTTCGGCTATGCAACGGTGCCTCACGCGACGGGCGCGACGTTGCCGTGGGAGGCGTCGCATTTCGGCGCGCTGTTCGCCGAAGCGCACATCGCCGCCGATCCGATGATGAGCGTGGTTCCGGTATTGCACGGGGGGTGGTAGAACCGGGTCGGGGGGGGGGGGGGGGGGCGCTCCCCGGGGGCGGCGGGGCGGGCGCCCCCCCCCGCTACTCGTCCATCTCGAGGAAGAATTGGTCGGCTTCCTCATCGTAGTTGAACAGGTCGGCGAACCGCGCCCAGCCGATCACGGCGCGCAGCGTGTCTTCGGCGTAGTCGGGCGACATGTGGTCTTCCAGTTCGTCGCGGAAGCGGACGGCGCTGGCGCGGTGGTTCCAGCGTTCATCCAGCACCGAGCGAATGTTGGCGGCGAGCTTCACGCGGGCGCGCAGGCCGGCGGCGAAGATGGCCTTGCGCGCGTCGGTTTCGGCCGGCGCGAACTGACGTCCGGTTTCGGTGAGGCGGATATCGCCTTCCTCCAGTTCCGCGAGGCCCAGGAGTTGCAGCGTTTCGCCGAGCGGCAGCAACTCGTCCAGTTCCAATTGCAGCGCGCCGGCCAGCGCGGGCAGGTCGGCGCGGCCGTTATAGGGTTCGGCGGCGAGGGTTTCGATCAGGCCAGAAAGCAGATTCGTGCCGACCGGGTGCAGCGCCTGCATCCCGTCCGGCGGCGGCGCGGGTTCCGCGGCTCCCGCTTGCGCGGGCGCCGGCACGGCCGTGGCGCGGCGGGTCATCAGCGCGTAGATGTCATCGACGAATTTGCGGAACGCGGCATCGTGCCGGTTGCGTGGATGTGGGAAGGGCACGCGCAGTTCGTGCGCCACGCGGCCGGGGTTGGAGGAAAACACCAGGATGCGGTCGCACATCAGCACCGCTTCCTCGATATTGTGCGTGACCATCAGCATGGATTTCACCGGCAGCTTGCGGTCCACCCACAGATCGAGCAGGTCGGTGCGCAGGGTTTCGGCGGTGAGCACATCGAGTGCGGAAAACGGTTCGTCCATCAGCAGCAGGTCGGGATGCACCACGAGGGCGCGGGCGAGGCCGACGCGCTGGCGCATGCCGCCGGACATTTCCTTGGGGTATGCGCTTTCGTAGCCGCCGAGGCCGATGAGGTCGATCGCTTCCTCGGCGCGTTTTTCGCGCTCCGCTTTCGGCACGCGCTGCGCTTCCAGCCCGAGCTCGACGTTTTCCTGCACGGTGAGCCACGGGAACAGCGCGAAGCTCTGGAACACCATGGCGACGCCGGGCGCCGGGCCGGAGAGGCGTTCGCCGCGCCAGATCACCTCCCCCGAGGTGGGCCGCAGCAGGCCGGCGACGATGCGCAGCAGCGTGGACTTGCCCGAGCCCGAGCGGCCGAGCAGGCCGACGATCTCGTTATCCTCGATGCGCAATTGCACATCTTCCAGCACCACGAAATCGTTGGCGCTATCTTTATGATAGGCCTGGCTGATGGCGCGCACATCGAGCAGCGTGTGTGTTGCCACATCCATCGGCGTTATCTCCTGTGCGAATGGAAGAAAGTTCTTTGGTTCTTTCTTTCACAGCCGCAACCGCCGGCTGGAATAAGCATACATCGGCCGCCAGACCAGCCGGTTGAAAACCAGCACAAACCCCGCCATCACCATCATGCCGAGCAGCACCCGCGCGGTATTTCCGGCGGCGGTGGCCTCCGTGATATACGCGCCGAGGCCTTGCGCGCGCAGCGTGGTTTTTCCCCAGGTGGCGACTTCCGCGACCAGGGATGCGTTCCACGATCCGCCGGAGGCCGTGATGGCGCCGGTGACGAAATACGGGAAGATGCCCGGCAGGATCACGCGCCGCCACCAGAGCAGGCCGCCGACGCGGAAATTTGCGGCGGCTTCCTGCAAATCGGCCGGAAAAGCGTTGGCGCCGGCGACGACGTTGAACAGAATATACCACTGCGTGCCAAGAACGATCAGCGGCGTCAGCCAGATGTTCGGGTTCAAATTGTAGCGCACGATCAGGCTGACGAAGATCGGATAGAAGAGGTTTGCCGGGAAGGCGGCGAGGAATTGCGCGGCGGCGCCGACGCGCCGTGCCCAGCCCTGATTGAGTCCGACGAGAACGCCGATCGGCACCCAGATGATTGTGGCCACCGCCATCAGCAGCACGACGCGGACCAGCGTGTAACAGCCGTAGAGCAGCGCGGTGCCGAGATCGTGCAGCGTGAGGGTGGCGGCGCAATACGTCCAGACGCGCCATAACGCCCAGCCGAGAACCAGCCCGAGCAGGGTGAGCCAGATCGCGTCGCCAAACCGGGTTTCGCGGCGGGGGCGGCGCGCTGTGTTTTGGCTGCGCAGGCGCAGGCTCAGGCCCGTGACAGCGAAGAAGCCGGCACCGGCATGATCGGAAATCCAGCGTAGCAGCCGCGTTCGGCGCAGCAAGGCGAGCATCCACGGGTCGGGCGCGATCGCACCCTGCATGGTTTCCACGCGGAACTTGCCGCTCCAGGCGACGAGTGGGCGAAACAGCAATTGGTCGTAGGCCAGGATCACCACGAACATGGTGGCGATGGCGTAGGCGATGGCGCGCAGATCGCGGGCATCGAGCGCCGTGGCGATGTACGATCCGATGCCGGGCAGGTTGAAGCTGGTGTTGCCGACCGTGACGGCTTCGGCGGCGGTGAGCAGAAACCAGCCGCCGGACATGGACATCATCATGTTCCAGATCAGGCCGGGCATGGCGAAGGGCACTTCCAGTCTCCAGAAACGCTGCCACACGGAAAGCCGGAAGCCGCGCGCGGCTTCATCCAGATCGGGCGGTATGGTGGTGAGCGACTGGTACATGCTGAACGCCATGTTCCACGCCTGGCTCGTGAAAATCGCGAAGATCACAGCGAGTTCGGCACCGATGACGCGGCCGGGGAACAGGTTCAGGAAAAATGTTACGGTGAACGTGAGAAAACCGAAGATCGGCAGCGATTGCAGGATATCCAGGATGGGGATCAGCACGAGGCCGGCGCGGCGGCTTTTTGCGGCCCAGGTGGCATAGGTGAAGGTGAAGAACAGCGAGGCGGCGAGGGCGGCGAACATGCGCATGACGGTGCGCAGCGCGTAGCCCGGCAGGTAGGCGGGATCGAGCGAGATACCCACCGCGCCGCGGGCGTTGAGCGGGATGAGCGTGTGGCGGGCGGCGTGGGTGACGGCGATGAGGCCGGCGGCGATGGCGACGAAGGCCGCGAGATCGAACAGATTGGGCAGGCGCCGCACCGAGAGGGAGGACGAGGCGGGAACCGTAATGAGTCGCCGTTAGGGCGAGGATGG
>CAXUEX010000119.1:0-8785 GCA_964250215.1 uncultured Acetobacteraceae bacterium
GGTGTGGGCGGATCGCCGGGGTGCGGCGCGGCAGCGTCGGCGATAAGCGGGTCAGCGGTCTCGGCGGCCGGGTTCGATTCGGCTGCGGCGTGGGTGGCGGGAGGCGCGGCACTTTCCCGCTCTACGGGATCGGCGAATGCGAATTCCGGGGGTTCGCTGTTGCGGCTGCCGCGGGGGGCGCCTTCGAGCAGGGTTGTTTCGGCGGCGACGAGGCGCTCCACGGTGAAGGCGGCACGGGCGAAGCTGGCGGCATAGACCAGCTTCAGGTTTTCCGGCGCGTTGTTGAGGATTTCGATGGATTTCGCGTGGGTGAGGCGGGCCATGGACATGGCGAGTTCGCGGAGTTCCTCCAGCGCGGCGAAATGCCTGGCGCGGAGGATCTCTGGATCGGGCAGGGTTGGCGTGGGCTGCACGGCGCCATAGGACCACGATCCGGCGGTTTTGTCAAGATATTCCTATCGGCAAGGTATCTTCGTTTGCAACCTCGCCGAGCGCCTTTTCATGTTGCGCTGCGAGAGCCGCGTCGTGTTGGGCGATTTTCAGGGCGGCTGGCCGCTGGGTGACGCGGGCGACGTAATTCGTAATGACCGGGCTTTCGGGCAACAGGCCGAACAGCGTTCCCCATTGAAGCGCATGACCCCAGAGGATGTCGGCAGCCGAGATATTGTTGCCAAGCAGGTATGGCTTGCCCTTCAACTCGGCGAGAATCGTCTCGATGACGGCGTCGAAGCTGCCGTAGGGCGACATGGCCAGGGGGCCGGGTTCGCGCTTCATGGCGTTGTCCACAAGGCCGGGCTCGTAGCAGGCAGCGTAGAAAACGAGCCAACGCAGATAGGCGCCGCGCTTGGGATCGTGGATTGCCGGCGCCAGCCCGGCCTTGGGGAACAGGTCTGCCAGATAGATGAAGATCGCCACCTGTTCGGTCACGAGCGTTCCATGGTGGCAGATTGCCGGCACTTTGCCGAGCGGATTGATGGCCAGAAATGCCGGTTGGCGCTGCTCGCCGGCCTTCATGTTGAGCACGTGGAGCCGGTAGGGCGCAGCCAATTCTTCCAGCAGGGTGAGCGTACCCGTCGAGCGCGTATTGGGCGAATGGAACAGGGTGATGATTTCTGCGTCGCTCATGCGCGCCTCCCGGCTGTTGCTTCACCGGCTTTGGATGACCGGCGCTGCCATGCTTACGCCGGCATACCTGTCAGTTTGTGTCAGGTTGGATTAAGCAAAGTCATGCGGGCAAGCCGGCTGCTCTCGATCCTGATCACACTGCAGGCGCGCGGGCGCGTGACGGCGCAGGCGCTGGCGGAGGACAGCGAGGTTTCGGTCCGCACCATCTATCGAGACATTGACGCGCTGAGCGCCGCGGGCGTCCCGGTTTATGCCGACCGAGGATCGGCTGGTGGCTATCGCCTTCTAGACGGTTACCGCACACGCTTGAACGGCCTCTCGGCCCGAGAGGTGGAGGCGCTGTTCCTGTCAGGTCTTCCTGGCGCGGCCGCGGCGTTGGGGCTCGACGCCGCCATGGCCGCCGCGCAGCTCAAGGTGGCCGCTGCCCTGCCGCCCGAGCTTCAATCGGCTGCGGAACGAATGCGGACGCGTTTCCACCTCGATGCGCCGGCTTGGTTCCACGCCCCGGAAGCACCCGAGCACTTGCAGAGCCTCTCGGCCGCGGTTTGGGAAGAGCGGCTGGTGGAGATTCGCTATCGAAGCTGGAAGGCGGAGAAGGAGCGGCGCGTCGGCCCGTTGGGGCTCGTGCTGAAGAGCGGCGCCTGGTACCTGGCGGGGGCGGTTGGAGGCGATGTCCGCACTTACCGCGTGGCGCGTATCCGCGAACTCAGGATTCTGAACGCGTGTTTCGAGCGACCGGCCGATTTCGATTTGGCGGGCTATTGGCGTGACAGCACCCGCAGGCTGGAGGCGGAACTCCATCCCGGCCGGGCGGTCGTCCGCCTGACGCCCATGGGTTTGAAGATGCTGGAGCCGCTCACGTCGCCTTTTGCCCGCTCGGGCATGGAGGTAGGCGAACCGGACGTGCGGGGTGATTGCATTGTGGTGCTGCCCGTCGGTTCGATGCGGGAGGCCTGCAGCGAGCTGCTGCGCTTCGGCATCGAAGCGGAAGTGCTTGGGCCGCCCGAGCTGCGGGCCAGGGTGGGTGAGATTATTCAGCAATTGGCAACAATTTATCCGGCGGACGTTGGCCCAGCTTCACCGGCCGACAAGCGTGTCCCTCAGCGCCAATCCGGGAGCCGTTGCTGACGAGCTCGGCGTGGGCGGGCGGTGACGGCGGTGCGAGCGCGATCGCAGAGAACGAATATTACGGGGCGTCGGCCTCCACGGCGGCCGAGAACGGGCTCACCACGCCGTTTTTGTCGGTGCTGCTCACGCGATAGAGGTGCATGCCGGAGGGTGCGGTGTCGTTGCAGGTGGTGGTGCTGAGCGCGGAGCAGGCGGGCAGCGGGGTGCCGTCGCGCGTGACGGCATAGGTGAACGGGCCGTGGACCTGCAGACCGGTGAGCGAAGCCCAGCTCACGGCGACGTTGTCGGTGGTGCAGTTCTGCGGCAGCTGGTTTTTCGGCGCGCCGCAGGCTACCGCGAGCAGATACGGAATGCGCGTGGTGAGGACCACGGGCGGCAGTGGCGTCTGGGTGAAGTCGAACTCGTCCATCAGATCGCCGATCGGCGCGGTGGTGCCGTTCAGGAAGGTGACGGAGGTTAGCTCGTCGCGGATATCGGGACGCGCATCGGGTTCGCCGAGCTTGGCGGGATCGAGGCGCTCGCCGTTGAGGAACAGGTCTTCGATGAAGGTGGCGTAACTGTCGCCGCTCAGCACCGCATGGTCGATCATGCCGGACTTGGCATAGGCGCTGATCAGCAGGCCGGGCACGCGCAGGCCGAAGCCCTGGATGGGATTGGCGGTGTTGTTGGTGTCCACGTTCGGCGGCACGACATGATCGTAGAGGCCACCCCAATCGTCCCACGTAATGAAGATGGCGGTGTTCGCCCAGTAGGGCGACTGCATGACGGCGTTGACGATGGAGGTGACGTATTCCATGCCGATCACGGCGCTGGAAGGCGGATGCTCGCTCCAGTTATTGGCGGGGATCACCCAGGATACCTGCGGCAATGCGTTCTGCGCGATGTCGGCCAGCAGTTGCTCGGTTTCGGGGTTGTGCTGCTTGAGGTAGGCGGTGCCCTGCGCGCCGATGTAGTTGAAGCCGGGCACCGGGTTCCAGAAACTCAGCACGCCGCCGGCCTGGTCTTGCGGCGGGCAGTCCATCTCGCCATCGCGGCAGTCCGGCTCACCGCCTTTGCCGAGGTAGTATTTCCAGGAGACGCCGTTCAAGTCGAGGAGCTGGAACAGGTTCACCCAGGGAAACAGCAGCTTGTTGTGCGGGATCATCTGATCCACGGTGGTGCTGGCGCAGGTGGCGACGTTCTTGGGGTTGGTGCAGATCGCCGACCATTCGCTGGTGAGATCCAGATGCGCGGGCCCCGACGCGCTGCGCGTGCCGGCGAACATCTCGTCCTGCAACACGAAATCCTTGGCGTATGTCCAATAATTCGGGATTTCCGCGTCGGTGTGATAGCCCATCACATCGTAGATCGGCGATTGCCGCGCCGAATTGATGATCTGCTCGTGCACGAAGCCGTCCATCTTCGCCTGGGTGATGCCGTCATCGAGATCGGCCTGCGCGTTTTTCGGCGCGTGCGGGCCGGCGAGCTCGATTTCGCGCGGGTTGTGGAACGGCACGACGCAGCCCATGGCGGGGTTTTTCGGATCGTACGGAATGCAGATTCCGGCCGGGATGCCGTTGGCGCCGGGGAAGGTGCCGAAATAATTATCGAAGGAGCGGTTTTCCTGGACGATGAAGATCACGTGCTGGATGGGCACGGATCTCCGGTCGGCGATGGGGTGGGCCAGGGCCGGCAGGGTGGCGATCGATAGCAGAGCGGCAATGAACGGGCGCATGAAATTCTCCGCGATGGCGCGATAATGCGGCGCTCCTACCGCGCGCCTCGCGTTGCCGCAACGGCTTTTCGGTGCAAGCCGGGCACTCAGGCGGCGCGGAGGCTTTGCGGCAGCGAGGCGATGGCGTGTTCGACGAGGGCCGCGCCGGTGGCGGCATCGAGGCTGGTGCGGAGCACGCGTTCGGCGGCTGTGGTGGCGATTTCGGCGGCCAGGTTCTGCATTTCGGCGATCACGGCGCGTTCGGTGGCGGCGATGCGTTCCAGCGCCATGCGTTCGCGGCGCTTCGCGCTGGTTTCGGCTTCGACGAGCATGGCTTCGGTGAGCCGCGCCGCTTCGGTGCGGGCGCGATCGAGCCGTTGCCCGGCCTCGGCGAGGCTGGCGTCGCGTGCTTTCGTGGCCTCCGCCAGCATGGTTTCGGCTTCGTGGCGCAGGCGCTGCGCTTCCGCGAGCTCGGCGCGCACCGCATCGGCGCGGGCATCGAGGGCGCCGGCCATGAGTTTCCAGAGCCGGCCGGCGGCCAGCGCCACGAACACCAGGAAGGGCAGCAGCACCCAGGTTTCGGGATTGTGCAGCATCCGCCGTTTCCCTACGCCGCCAGGCCGCGTTCGGCGAGCACGCGGCCGACCGCTTCGCGCACCGGGGCGGCATCGGCGGCCTGGCCGGTGAGGCGTTCGATCACGGTTTGCGAAATGGTTTCCGCGACTTCGGCGAGGCCGGCCATGGCGCGGTTGCGGGCTTGCGCGATGGCGGCTTCGCTCTCGGCGAGCTGGCGGTTGAGCCGGTCGTTCAGCGCGGCGGTTCGGCTGGCGGCTTCCTGCTTGGCCAGGCGCGTGGCTTCGACGATGCGGGCCTGGGATTCGGCGCGGGCCTGGGCCTGGGCGACGCGGAGTTCCTGGGCGGCCTGGTCGGCATCCTGCTTGGCCAGGCGGGCGCGTTCCAGATCGGCGCCGATGGTATTGGCGCGGCTGGCCAGGATGGCGCCGACCGGCGGCAGGCCGTAGCGGCCGAGCAGCAGATAGAACACCACGAAGATGATGGCGCCCCAGACGATCTGGGCGGTGAGCAGGGGGTTGCCGAATTCGAGCTGCGGCATGCCCTCGGCCCGGGCCGCGCCGGCCCAGGCGAGAAGCGGCAGCGCCAGGCTGCTGCGCCGCATGATCAGAACACGAACAGCAGCAGCAGCGCGATCAGCAGCGCATAGAGCGCCACGGATTCCGTGAGCGCGAAGCCGAGGAAGGCCATGGGATAGACGGTATCGCGCGAGGCCGGGTTGCGCGACACGCTGGCGATCAGCGAGGCGAAGATGTTGCCGATGCCGGCGCCCACCCCGGCGAGGCCGATCACGGCAAGGCCCGCGCCAATCAGTTTTGCAGCAGCAACGTCCATCGTCTTGTGTCCTCGGCAGGTTGGGTGGAAGGTTTAGTGCAGGTGCACGGCGTCGTGCAGGTACATGCACGTAAGGATCGCGAAAACATAGGCTTGCAGAAGGGCCACGAGCAGTTCGAAGCCGGAGAGCACGACGTTCAGCGCGAAGGGGGCGATGGCGAGGATGCCGGTGAGAAAGCCGGCGCCGGCGAGCAGCACGATGAAGCCGCCGAACACCACCATCATGGCATGGCCGGCGACCATGTTGGCGAACAGCCGGACCGAGAGGCTGATGATGCGCGAGAGGTAGGAAATCACCTCGATGGGGATCAGCAGCGGCATGAGCCAGGGAGAGAGGCCGGCGGGCTTGAAGTAGCCGAACCAGTTCCAGCCGTGTTCGAGCAGGCCGACAATGGTGACGAGCCCCACCACCAGGACCGCGAGCGCGCCGGTGACGGCGATGTGGCTGGTGTAGGTGAAGCCGTAGGGCACGAGACCGATGAGATTGCCCATGAGCACGAAGGCGAACAGCGTGAAAACGAACGGGAAATAGCGCACGCCTTCGGGGCCGATCTGGTCCACGGCCATGTCGCGCACGAAACTATAGGCCATTTCGGCGGCGGCCTGGAGGCGGCCGGGCACGAGGGCGGCGGGGCGGGAGCCGTAATACAGCAGCGCCAGCGTGAGCGCGGCGCCGAACACCATGAACAGATTGGCCTGGGTGAAGTTGACCGAACCGCCCAGCGCGCCCAAGGCCGGGTGCAGCGTGAACTGCTCCAGCGGCGCGATTTTCACTCCCGATCCGGCGGCCACTCCCACTCTCCTTCAAGCCGAGGACGGCGCGGCTGGCGCCATCTTCCGCGGCAAAATCGGCACGCTGCGCCGAGGGCGTATCGCCGGGCCCGGCCGGCTGGCCGAAATGCGTTGCTGCGTTTGGCCGGCCCGTGCGCCGATCAAGCAGGCGCGGCGCGGCCGAGCCGATAGCACGCGCAAACGCCGGTCACAACCGCCGCGCCGGGCCGAACGGGGGCGCCGTGGGCGGGTTTACCTCAAGCCGAAATGCGGCGCTTCCAGCCGGCTTGCGAGGCGAGCGGAGCCTGGGGCGGCATCCTGCATCAGCCCGGGGGCGGCGCGCTTTGGCCGATGGTGCGCCAGACGTTCAACAGGCCGGCGGCGATGCCGAGGGCCAGGAACAGCAGCAGGAACAGCGGCCGCGTGTGCAGCCAGCGGTCTAGCGCCCAGCCGATGGCCAGCCCGACCGCGAGGGCGGAGACCAGTTCGACGCCGATGCGCAGCGCCGGGCCGAGACCCTGCGCGATGGGGCGCGGCGGGCGGGAAGCGGGTTCCAGGCGCTGGCGGAGCCGTGCCGCGTGCAACCGGGCTTCGAAACCTTCGTCGTCGGCGGCCATGCCCGCGCCTTCTGCTATTGGAATTGGGACGACAAGTGCCGGTTATGGCTGGGAGCGGACTGGCAGCCTTGGGGGGCGTCGGCGAAAAGCAGACATACCCGGCTGCACGGCTGCAAACAGCTTACAACCCAATCCGGACCGTCTCATACCGGTCAGATGCTGCTCCCTCCGTTAGCGGCTTTGAACCGGACGGTCCGCTTCACACCTGGACAACATATTGAGGGGTCAGCAGCTTCCTCTCCCGCGCAACAGGGTGGTCAAAGCGCCAAGGCCGCCTGGCTGACCTCGTCGAGGCGAAGCACTCCAACCAAGAGCCACTGGTCCGGGTGCCGGGAGTGCGTGCCCATGGCGAAGGTCATCCCGGCGGCTGGATATTCCTCGTTGAAGACGGCGCCCATCCTCTCCAGGGCAGCCTTCGCGCCAAGCCGCCTTTCCCATTTGTAGAACGTAGCCGCGGTCTCCCAGTCCTCGCACGTCATCTCGTGCCCAACGCCGTCCTCGGTCTCGAACTGAAATTTGAAGGCATAGGGGCATGGGTTTAGGGCTGCCAGTTCCGCGTCCAGAAATGAGAGCTGGTCGGACGCCGCCTGGTACTTCTTCCTCTCGGCCTCGATCTGCGACGTAGTCTTCGCCTTCCAGCGAAACCTGGTCTTGAGGGGGCGCACCAGGGTCAGACTCCTGCCGAGGACCGCGGCAGCGTCCATGGAGGGCAGCACCAACGGGTTCAGAAAACGCGCCCTCTCGCCGCGGGGCATCTCTGCTCCGACTGTGATCGTGTCCTCCTGGACTCGGCGGCTCTCCCAACGCGCGTCGCCGCCCCTCGGGCTGAACCAGTCATACTCGATCCATTGCCAGCGGCCGAACTGGCTCCGGAGCCTGCGGAAATGGACGGGGTATTGGCGGCGCCATTCGCCGCGGTCGGTCACGCCGGCGCAGCATACCGTTTCGCCTTGGCGCGCCCCGGCGTGTGGAATCGCTTTTACGAGAACCAGGACTCGGTCATGCCCAGACGGGGGCCGCAGGTTCGGTGGTGTTCCTGTTGACGACGGCAAGCCCACTCCTGACTCCGATGTGGCGGATTCGGACCGGGACCGTAGCATGGACCGCTTCCGCAACCAGTGTCCGGTGACAGGCCGTGTGGTCGCGTTCAAAGCACATCAGGCAGACCCCGCCCGACGCCACATGGTTCGCAGCGATGGCTAGGTCGAACTGGGCGGTGGACGTCCGCATGTGCGCGCGAAACACCCTAAGAAAACGGGCGTGATCACCGACCCGAGCGGCCTCCCTGCCCGGCTTAGGGTCGCCCAAACCCTTTAGGTGCAGGTAACGGATGCCCACTGCCTCCAGGGCCGTGGCGAGCGCCGTCTTGGCAAACCCTTTCCGGCGGGAGATAGGCAACTCGCGGACGTCGATCAGCATCCGGACTGAAGACAACTTCAGTGTGGCAATGAAGTCGTCCAGCGCTGCGCCCTCGTAGCCGATGGTCGCTAAAGATAGGGCTTGGTCCTTCATGTGGAGCGTCATGCGCGGCACGGTCGAGGGCGTCAATTGCTCGCGAAGTTTGTCAGGGCGGGGGGAGACGCCATTTATCAGGAAGCCGATTAAAGCGCCTGAAGGGCTAACTTGGGCGCAAAGCCGCCCCGTCGAGGTTCCAGCTAGAAACGTGGTTGGGAGCGGGCTCTCGTTCGGGTCAAGACGAGGCCGATCCTAGTTGAACCGCAGTGCACTGCACCGCATCCCAATCACCCCATCTTCCGTATCGCGGCTTTTATGGCCGGAAGCTATGGCCGCGGATCGTTCACCGGTGGCAAGGGGGCCGGCGCGCCGGACGCGATGGGGACGGTGACCTGCAAGCCGGGGGCTTTGGCGACGTTCTTGTCGTCCATGGCCTGCGGGCTGGAGCCTTGGACGTAGCCTTCGCCGACCGGCGGATAGTGGATGCCCATCAGGGCGGGGCTGAAATCCGTTCGCTGCGGCGCGGTGTTGACGGGCGGCCCCTTGCTTTCGTCGGGCACGGGGGCGGGCGAGCCGGGCTCGGCGGGGG
>CAXUEX010000120.1:0-8735 GCA_964250215.1 uncultured Acetobacteraceae bacterium
GGCGGGCGAGCCCGGCCTGTGCAGGCGCTCGCCGGGGGCGAGGTGGGCGATCATATCAGGGGCTCCCGGCGCTCCGGCGTGGCGAACAGATTGCCGGAACCATAGTAGGCCATGATCCTGTCCTCTTCCAACAGCGTGACGCGGTCGGGCGTTTTCGTGACCGGCACGTCGGCGAACTGGGCGCCGAGAATGGAGCGCACTTTCACGCGGCCGCGGCGGGACTGGATATCGGCCATGGTGCGCGGCAGCAGCACGTGGCGGCCGCCCAACTCCGGCGCCAGCGCCACCTCGATGTAGCGGATCTGCATTTCGTTACGGTCGATCCAAAGATCGGAGACTTCGCCGGCCACCACGCCATCGTTGCCGATCACCGGCATTTCGCGCGGATCGTCGTCCTGCAGGGCGACGCCGTAATTGCGGTCGGCGCGCAGCGGCACGATCTTGGCGTCGCCGTCCCACAGCGCATCGGGCACGTCGGCGCGGTGCGCCCAGGCCGCGGGGCCGACGCCGGAGAGCATGGGATTGCCCACCGGTTCCACGGGCGCGCCGGGATAGCCGGCGGCGCGGCCGGAGATGGTTTCGTCGGACGACCATTCTTCGTCGGGCCGCGGCCGCAGCACTTCGCGGCCATCGTGCAGATAGTAGGTTTTCGGGCTGGGTATCCACGGGAAGCCCTGCACACGCACGCGGCCACCGCGCTCGGCGTTCAGCGGATAGCCTTCGCGTTTGTCCTCGCGCCGCAGGTAGTAAATCAGCCCCAGGAAAAATATGAAGAACGCGTACAGCACAAGCTGTGCCACGTCGAAATGACCTGTGACGGCACCGATCATGACAGTCCTCGCTCCAGCTTAAGGTTGGGAAAGGCGGGGCGCACGAGCGGGCCGAGCGCCACCAGGGTTACGAACAGCAGCAGAATTTCAATGTGATAGACCACGCCGTAGCCGAAGGCGGAATTGCCGATGCCGGCACCCAGCCCGGCGGTGGCATCGCGCAGCAGGCCGCCGGCGGCGATGGCGCAACCGGCGGCGGTGGCCTGCACCGCGCCCCAGGCGCCGAGTGCGAGGCCGACGCGGCCGGGCTCGGCGCTGGCCATGACGGAGGTGAGCGTGCCCGCGGCGAACAATCCGGCACCGAAACCGATCAGCGCGACGCCGCACGCGAACAGCAGGCCGGAGGCGAGCGGCGCCGCCCAGATGACGCAGGCGAAGGCAGCGAGCCCGGTCAGCACGCCGCTGGCCGCGAGCCGGAACGGATCGGCATCGCGCGAGAGATAGCGCGCCGAAACCGCGAAACCGGCGATGCCGCCCAGCCCCAGCAGCGCCGTGAGGCTCGTGGTCTGCCCCACCGAAAGGCCCAGCACCTGGCCGCCATAGGGTTCCAGCAGGATATCCTGCATGCTGAACGCGATGGTGCCGAGGCCGATGGCGACGAGCCGGCGGCGCGCGTGGCGGCCGTGGCTGAGCGTGCGCCAGGCGGTGGCGAAATCCGGCACGTCGCCGCGCCGCTTCGCGTTGGCCCGATCGCGCGGCTCCTGTTTCCAGAGAGCCGCGCCGTTCAGCACGAACGAGATCACGGCGGCGCCCTGGGTGACCTGGATGAGCCGGATTTCGGAAAAATGCCGCAGCAGCAGGCCGAACGTCACGGCGCTGGCAACCACGCCGAGCAGCATCATGACGCACAGCAGCGCCACCACTTTCGGCAGGTTGCGCGGCGGTGCGAGATCGGTGGCGAGCGCCAGGCCCGCGGTTTGCACCGTGTGCATGCCGGCGCCGACGAGCAGGAACGCGAGACCGGCGCCGGCGCGGCCGATCCAGAGCGGGCCGTGCATGTCGCCCGAGAGGCAGATCAGCGCGAACGGCATGATGGCCAGGCCGCCGAATTGCAGCATGGCGCCGAACCAAAGATACGGCACGCGCTTCCAGCCGAGCACGGAAACATGCGTATCGGATTTGAAGCCGATCAACGCGCGGAACGGCGCCAGCATCACCGGCAGCGAGACCATGCAGGCGACGAGCCAGGCCGGCACGGCGAGTTCCACGATCATCACGCGGTTCAGCGTGCCGATCAGCAGTGTAATGGAAATGCCGACCGAGACCTGGAACAGCGAGAGCCGCAGCAGGCGCGCCATCGGCAGCGCCTCGCTCGCCGCGTCGGCGAAGGGCATGAAGGCCGGGCCGAGCCGGTTGAGGAGCGCGGCTTTCATGTGCGGGCGAGCTCCAGCGCGTGCGACATATAGAAGCCGCTGGTGACACGATGGCTGCGCAGCGCCTGCCAGGTTTCCAGGCCCGGGGCGGCTTCCAGGCGCGCCAGAAGATTGCGTTCCGCAACCGGTTCAATCGCCGGAGCGCGGTCGGCGCGCGGGAACAGCCGGCCGACCGTGTGCATGAGCGTGAGCAGCTTGGTGCGCGGCGCGAAGGTGAAGAGGATGGAGCGATCGGTGCGATGCGCAAGCTGCGCGATGGCGCGCACCGCATCCTCGGCGCGGTAGTGGATCAGGCTGTCCATGGCGATGACGTGATCGAAGCGGCCGAATTCGGGGCTAAGCATGTCGCCGACGGCGAAATGGATCGTGCCGGCGCCGATGCGGGCGGGCAGGCGTTCGCGGGCGAGCTCGATCAGCGTGGGCGAGACATCGACGGCCACCACCTGCGCGCCGCGCTTGGCCGCCTCCACCGCGAACGCGCCGGTGCCGCAGCCGGCATCCAGCACGCGGCGGCCGGAAAGATCGTTTGGCAGCCAGGAGAGCAGCGTGGCGCGCATGGCATCGCGGCCGGCGCGCACGGTGGCGCGGATGCCGCTTACGGGCGCATCGGAGGTGAGCCGGGCCCAGGCATCGGCGGCGACGCGGTCGAAATAATGCGTGATCTCGCCGCGACGGAGTTCGTAGGTTTGCGCCATCAATCGAAGCCCAGCAGATCGAAGATTTCGCGGTCTTTCAGCGGTGTGGCCTTCAGCGCTTCGGTGCCGCTCCAGAGGATTTCCGCGAGCCGCAGATATTCCTGCTGCACGGCCACCAGTTCCGGGCCGCCCTCCATTTCGAACAGCACGGATTTTTTCAGGCGCGAGCGGCGGATCACGTCGAGATCGGGGAAATGCGCCAGGGTGCGCGTGCCGGAAGCTGCGTTGTATTTCTCCACCTGGTCGGTGCCGGCGCTGCGGTTCACGATGCAGCCGCCGAGCCGCACATCGTAATTGCGGGATTTGGCGCCGATAGCGGCGACGATGCGGTTCATGGCGAAGATGCTGTCGAAATCGTTGGCCGCGACAATCACCGCGCGCTCCGCATGTTGCAAGGGCGCCGCAAAGCCGCCGCACACCACATCACCCAGCACATCGAACACCACCACGTCCGTGTCTTCCAGCAGATGGTGCTCTTTGAGCAATTTCACCGTCTGGCCGACCACATAGCCGCCGCAGCCGGTGCCGGCGGGCGGCCCGCCGGCTTCCACGCACATGACGCCGTTGTAGCCCTGGTGCACGTAATCTTCGGGCCGCAGCTCCTCGCTGTGGAAATTCACGGTCTCCAGGATGTCGATCACCGTGGGGATCAGCGATTTCGTGAGCGTGAAGGTGCTGTCGTGCTTCGGATCGCAGCCGATCTGCAGCACGCGCTTGCCGAGTTTGGAGAAGGCGACGGAAAGGTTGGACGACGTGGTGCTCTTGCCGATGCCGCCCTTGCCATACACGGCGAACACCTTGGCGCCGGTGGAGACGATGGCGTCGTCGATATGTACCTGCACGCTGCCTTCGCCATCGCCAGCATGGCGGGAGGCGAGCGGGCTTGGACGGATTTGGGGTTTTGTGTCGATGGTCATGCCGCTTCCTCCATGCCGATGCCTTCGACACGATCCTCGAGCGCTTCGCCGGCGCGGCGGAGGTTTTCGAGCGTGGCGGGATCGGGGGACCAGTAATTGCGTTCGTGCGCCTCGATGAGCCGATTGGCAATCTTGGCCGAGGCGACGGGATTGAGTTTGGCGAGGCGGTCGCGCATCGCGTCGTCGAGCATGTAGGTTTCCGTGAGCTGCTGATACACCCAGGGCGCCACCTGGCCGGTGGTGGCGCTCCAGCCGAGCGTGTTCGTCACCTGCGCTTCGATGTTGCGCACGCCTTCGTAGCCGTGCGCGAGCAGCGGCTCGTACCATTTCGGATTGAGCGAGCGGGTACGGGTTTCCAGCGCCACCTGTTCACCCAGGCTGCGCACCGCACCGGCGCCGCGCGTCTGGTCGCCGACATAAACGGCAGTGCCGCGGCCGCGGGCCTGGCGCACGGCGCCGGAAATGCCGCCGAGACTGTCGAAATAATGGTCGATCGTGGTGATGCCGAGCTCGACCGATTCCAGGTTTTGGTAGGTGGCATCGACGGTGGCGAGCAGCGCGCCGAGCACCGCATCCTGGCGGCGCGGCCGGCCAGAAACATCGTAGGCGTAGCCTTTGCGCTTCAGGAACGCGTGCGCGAGTTCGTCTTCCTGGCCCCAGGCGCCGGCTTCCAGCAGCTGGTTCACGTTGGCGCCATACGCACCCTCGGCGTTGCCGAACACGCGCAGCGCGGCATCGGCCAGCGTGCCGCCATGCGACGCGATATGCGCCAGGGCGTGTTTGCGGACGAAATTCTGCTCCGGCGCTTCCTCGGCCTCGGCGGCGAGCAGCGCGGCTTCGGCGAGCAGCTTGGTTTGCAGCGGCAGCAGGTCGCGGAAAATGCCGGAGAGCGTGATCACCACATCCACCCGCGGGCGGCCCAGCGTTTCCAGCGGCACTAGTCGCGCGCCGGATACGCGGCCGTAACTGTCGGCGCGTGGCTCGGCGCCCATCAGCCACAGCGCCTGGGCGATCGGGCCGCCTTCGTTCTTCAGATTGTCGCTGCCCCAGAGCACCATGGCGACGGTTTCGGGCAGCGCGCCGGCATCCTGGTGCGCGCGCGCGAGCAGCTTTTCGGCCTGCCGGGCGCCGTCCTGCAGCGCGAACGCGCTCGGGATACGGAACGGATCGAACCCGTGCAGATTGCGCCCGGTGGGCAGCACTTCGGTGTTGCGGATGATGTCGCCGCCGGGGGCGGGCCGGACGTAGCCGCCATCGAGCGCATGCACCAGCGAGGGCAGTTCGTGATCCTGCGCGAGCAGCGCATCCAGCCGCGCGCGGTCGGCGGCATCGGTGATGCTGGCGGCATCCAGAATGGCTTCCCGCGACGGCGCGGGCGGCGGCTGGCCGATCACGTGCAGGCCGTGCGGGATCAGCGTGTATTCCAATTCCAGCAGCGCGGTGGAAAGTGCGCCGATGCGGCTTTCGTGCTCGGCTTCCGGCCACGCGGGATCGGCTTCGGCGAGTTCCACGATCGCGGCCTGGGCCTGGATGAGCGTGGCGAGTTCCGGGGCTTCGGCATCGTCGGGGAGCAGCGCGCGGAAGCGGGCGATGGAGGCTTTCAGATCGGCCAATCCGCGATACAGGCCGGCATTGGCCACCGCGGGCGTGAGATGGCTGATGAGCGTGGCGTTGGCGCGGCGTTTGGCCAACATGCCTTCGGAAGGATTGTTGGACGCATAGAGGTAGAAATTCGGCAGGTCGCCGATCAATCGGTCGGGCCAGCAATGGCCGGAGAGGCCGGATTGCTTGCCGGGCATGAATTCCAGTGCGCCATGCGTGCCGAAATGCAGCACCGCGTCGGCGGCAAAATCCTCGCGCAGCCAGCGATAGAACGCGGAGAAGGCGTGGGTGGGGGCGAAGCCCTGCTCGAACAGCAGGCGCATTGGATCGCCTTCGTAACCGAACGCCGGCTGCACGCCGATGAAAACATTGCCGAGCTGCGCGCCGAGCACGTGGATGGTGCTGCCGTCGCTTTGCACGCGGCCGGGGGCGGCGCCCCATTGCGCTTCGATCTGCGCCAGATGCGGCTCGCGGCGCACATGGTCGTCGGCCGGGATGCGGGCGGCGACGTTCGCGAGCGCGCCGAATTTCGCGGCGTTGCCGTGCGTGATCTGCTCGCGCAGCGCCTCGGGCGAGGCGGGCACATCCAGCGTGTAGCCCTCCGCCCGCAGCCGGCGGAGCGTGTTGTGCAGCGATTCGAACACCGCGAGATACGCCGCGGTGCCGGTGGCGCCGGCATTGGGCGGGAAGTTGAAGATCACGATGGCGAGCCGGCGTTCGGCGCGCGATTTGCGGCGCAGCGCCACGAGTTTGGCGATGCGCGCGGCCAGCGTGGCGGCGCGTTCGGGGTGCGCCTGCATGTCGCGCCGGTGTTCGCCGCCGGCGCGGCCGCCGAAAGTGATGGGCGCGATGGCGCCGTCCAGTTCCGGCAGCGCCACCATCATGGTGGCTTCGATCGGCGTGAGGCCGCGCGTGTCCTGTTCCCATTGCGCGAGCGTCTGGAATTCCACCGGATGCGCGGCGATGTAGGGCACGTCGAGCGTGGCGAGCATTTCCTCGGCGGCGTGCGCATCGTTGTAGGCCGGGCCACCGACGAGCGAGAAGCCGGTGAGCGAGCAGACCGCATCGACGCAGGTGCGGCCGTCGGCCATGAAATGCGCGCGCACCGCATCGCGCGCATCGAGGCCGCTGGCGAAGGCGGGGACCACGCGCAGGCCGCGCGCTTCCATGGCCGCGATCACGCCATCGTAATGCGCCGCGTTGCCGGCCAGCACGTAGGAGCGCAGCACGAGCAGGCCGACCGTGCCGTTGCTGCCGGATTTCGGCAGTGCGGCGCTGGTAGCGACGATGCGGCCGGGCGCCTGCGGGTGATACAGCCCGATTTCGGGATATTCGGCGGGCTTGCCGGCGGCGAGCGAAACGGCGCGCGGGCCGGCCGCGTATTTGCCGACCAACATGCGCAGCATATTGGCGAGGTTTTCCTGCGATCCCGCCAGCCAGTATTGCAGCGCCAGGAAATACGAACGCACGTCCTGCGCCGTGCCCGGAATGAAGCGCAGCAGCTTCGGCATCTGCCGCAACATGCGCATCTGGCCGTGGCCGCTGCTGCCGCCGCCTTTCGCGTTGCCACGCAGGCGCTTCAACATGCCGATCACGCCCTGCGCTTCGACCGACATGTTGAAGCGGCCGAGTTTCGTGAGCTTCACCACCTCGCCGGCGGAAAGGCAGCACAGCATCGCATCGCACGCGTCGCGGCGCGCTTGCAGCGCGGGCAGCACGGCGCGGATGTGGTCATCCAGGAACAGCATCGTCGCCACCACGATATCGGCGCGGGCGATCGCCTGGTGGCAGGCGGCGAGAGCGGTTGTGTCGCTGGCCCATTCGTCGGCCGCGTGCATGGAAAGATCGAGGCCGGGCAGTTCGGCGCGCAGGCTTTCCCCGGCGCGGGTGAGCGCGGTGGCGAGGTGGCTGTCCATGGTGATGAAGGTCACCCGGATTTTCGGCGCCTCAGTTCGCATAATGCGCCTTCGCGTCGTAGAGGGTTTCGACGGTGATGGTCTCAAGGCCTTGCAGGGCCGCGAATTTCTCGGTGTTGCGGCGGGCCTTGCCGCGCACGAAGAACGGGATTTTGCCGAGTTCCTTTTCGGCATCCGATGCCCAGCGGGCGTCCTTGGCAGCGACCGGAATGGGATCTGGCGTCGGTGCGTCCGGGGCCGAGCCCTGACCGGTAGAGGCGCCGAGATGCGACGGCGCCGCATCGGCGTGGAATTCGAAATCCTCGCGGAACATCGCCAGCAGGTGTTCCTCCAGTCCCATCATCAGCGGCGCCACCCAGCCGTCGAAGATCACGTTGGCGCCTTCGAAACCCATCTGCGGCGAATGCCGGGCCGGGAAATCCTGCACGTGCACCGGTGCCGAAATCACGGCGCAGGGAATGCCGTGCTTCTTGGCGATGTGGCGTTCCATCTGCGTGCCGAGCACCAGCTCGGGCTGCGCCGCTTCGATCGCCGCTTCCACTTCCAGGTAATCGTCGGTGATCAGCGCCTCGATGCCGAGCTTCGCCGCTTCGGCGCGCAATTCGCGGGCAAATTCGCGCGTGTAGGTGCCAAGCCCGACCACGGCGAAACCGAGTTCGGCGGAAGCGATTCGGGCGGCGGCCAGCGCGTGCGTCGCGTCGGCAAAGATGAACACGCGCTTGCCCGTGAGATAGTTGGCATCGACCGAGCGGGAGTACCAGGGCAGACGGCTGGTTTCCTCCAACGCCGGCACGGGATCGATGCCGGCGAGCGCGGCAACCTCGGCAATGAAATCACGGGTGGCGCCGACGCCGATCGGCACCGTGCGGGTGCTCTTCTGGCCGAATTTGCGCTGCAGCCAAGCCGCGGCGGTGCCGGCGATTTCCGGATACAGCACGACGTTGAAATCGGCGTCGCCCAGCCGCGCGAGATCGGCCGGGGAGGCGCCGAGCGGTGCGACCACGTTGATTTCGATACCCAGCCTGTCGAGAAGATCGACGATTTCGCGCAGATCGTCGCGGTGGCGGAAGCCGAGCGCGGCGGGGCCCAGAATGTTCGCCCGCTTGCGCGCGTCCGGCTCGCGCGGCGCGAGCGCGGCATTGCCGGCGAACGCGCGCACGAGCTGGTAGAAGGTTTCGGCGGCGCCCCAGTTTTCCTTCTTCTGGTAGGCCGGCAATTCCACGGCCACCACCGGAATGGGCAAAGCGAGCGCGCGGGCGAGGCCGCCGGGATCGTCCTGGATCAATTCGGCGGTGCAACTGGCGCCAACCAGCAGCGCCTCGGGGCGGAAGCGTTCGTAGGCGTCGCGCGCGGCGGTCTTGAACAGTTCGGCGGTGTCGGCGCCCAGATCGCGCGCCTGGAA
>CAXUEX010000121.1:0-8651 GCA_964250215.1 uncultured Acetobacteraceae bacterium
ACCGAACGCAAGGCCGCGCGCGACGCCCGCTACGCCGCCCGCAAGTCCCGCAGGCCGTAGCATGTCCCGGCTCGACGGGCGGTTCGACGAGTATCTCGCCGATCGCGCCCGTTGCGGCCTGCGCCGCACGCTCAGCCTCACGCAACCCGGGGCGCCGGGCCAGGTGCGGCGCGACCACCGTGCGCTGCTGAACTTCTCCGCCAACGACTATCTCGGCCTCGCCACCCACCCCGCCCAGGCCCACCGCGCCGCTGACTGGGCCGCGCGCTTCGGCACTGGCGCCGGCGCCTCCCGCCTCGTCACCGGCACGCTCGAAGCGCACCTCCGCATCGAGGCGAGGGTGGCCGGCTTGAAGCACACCGAAGCCGCGCTGATCCTCGCCTCCGGCTGGCAGGCCAACGCCGCCGCGCTGCCCGCGCTGCTGCGCCTCACCCCCGATCCGCTGGTGTTCGCCGACCAGTTCAACCACGCCAGCCTCGCTCATGGCTGCCGCGCCGCCGGCCTCCGCCCGATCCGCTTCCGCCACAACGATCTCGACCATCTGGAAGCGCTGTTGCGCGGCCACGCCAGCCACATCGGCCAGCGCTTCATCGTCACCGAAACCGTGTTCTCCATGGATGGCGACGTGCCCGACCTGCCGCGCCTGCGCGCGCTGGCCGATGCCCACGACGCGTTCCTCTACCTCGACGAAGCGCATGCCACGGGCGTGCTGGGCCCCGGCGGCGCCGGGCTGGCGCACGCGGCCGGCGGCGCCGACTTGGTAATGGGCACGTTCAGCAAGGCGCTCGGCAGCTTCGGCGCCTACATCGCCGGCAGCCGCGCGCTGATCGACTACCTGATCAACGCGTGCTCCGGCTTCATCTACACCACTGCCCTGCCGCCGCCGGTGCTGGGCGCAATCGACGCCGCACTCGATGTGCTGCCGACCCTGGACGAAGCACGCAGCCGGCTCGCCGGCAACGCCAGCCGGGTGCGCGCCGAATTCGCGGCACTCGGCATGGATACCGGGAACAGCACCACGCAGATCGTGCCCGCGCTGATCGGCAACGAGGCCGAAACAATGGCGCTGGCCGCCGGGTTGCAATCGCGCGGCATCCTGGCCGTGCCGATCCGGCCGCCCACGGTGCCCGCCGGCACCGCCCGCCTGCGCTTCGCGCTTTCTGCCGCGCACGACGACGCGGCCATCGAGTCGCTGCTGGCCGCCATGCTTGCCGTATTCCCGCGGCGCCGAGCCGCGTGAGGGGCGTTTTCGTCACCGGCACCGATACCGGCGTGGGAAAAACGCTCGTCGCCGCCTGCCTGGTGCGACGTTGGCATGCCGATTATTGGAAGCCCGCGCAAACCGGGCTCGCCGCCGAACCCGGCGACACCGAAACAATCGCGCACCTTGCCGCCGCCGCCAACCGTCTGCACAAACCGCGCTTCGCCTTTCAGGCCCCGCTCTCGCCCGAGGCGGCAGCGTCGCGGGAGCATATCGCGATCCGGCTCGCGGATTTTGCGCTCCCGATCGCCACCGCTCCGCTCGTGGTGGAAGGCGCCGGCGGCGTGCTCGTGCCACTCGGCGGCGGCAGCACGATGGCCGATCTGATGCGGGCGTTGGACCTGCCGGTGCTGCTGGTCGCCCGCACCACGCTCGGCACCATCAATCACACGCTGCTCTCGCTGGAAGCGTTGCGCGCCCGCGATATTCCGCTGCTGGGCGTGGTGTTCTCCGGGGCTGCGAACGCCGGCAACCGCAATGCCATCGAGCGCCACGGCGCCGTTCGCGTGATCGCCGAACTGCCGCTCCTGGATCGGCTCACACCGGAGACGATCGCCACCGCGAGCCAGGCTTTTCCGCCGCTTCCGATCGATGGATAAGCGATCTCGTTTGCGCCTTCGAATCGAGATCACATGGCCGATCCACTTCTCGACTATCTGGAGAAAACCTTCGCCGATTCATACCGAAAGGAAATCGACCAGGAAGAGAACGTGTGGCGCACGCTGCCCTTCTTCACCGCCGCTCTCGCCTTTCAGCTCGCGACGCTGAGCAGTATGCCGAGGGTGCGGACAACAATCGCCGGATCAACCAGCGCAGGGCCAAGTGGCGCATGCGGGCAGGAGTGGCAATTCTTGTCGCGATCCTTGCGATGCTGGTTCTTGTCACATCGACCGTGCTGAGCCATGTTGTCGGCTATGCGAGAGTCACCGCCGCCGGATCGCAAACCCACGCAACGGTTGCTAGACCCGCAGAGCTTCAGCGACGTCACCCCGCCGCCGATGACGGTGGTGCACAAGGGATGGTTCCGGGACCGGGTCACTCGGCGCCAGGCCAGCGAACTTCGGGAGGAGGACCGTGAGCGACGGAAAGGTGGGCTCGGATAGCACACCGCCTGCTAACGCGCAGGCCGAAGCGCAGTCCAAGCCTCCAAGCTCCGAAGGAGGCGCCACGCAGCCGGCGCCTCCAGTCACGCGGGCGCCGATACCGAGGCCGAGAATGCAGGTTTCCAGTCACTTGCAAGCGCCCGTTCGCGCGCAAACAGACTAGCTCCGCTGCCGCCTTGAACGCCTCGCCACTCGCTGACGACGATGTAGCCGCGCTTTATCAATATCTGCTCGGCCGCGATCCCGAATCGCCCGGCACCGTGGCGGCCTTTCGCAACTACTACCCGACCCTTGCGGCAGGCCGGCGCGCGATCCTCGCTTCCGACGAGTTTCGCCGCGCCCATCCCGATCTCGCGTTGCCTGGAAGCCATCCCGCCGGCCGCCTCGCCCAGGCCTTTCTCGCCCGCGCCGGCGGCGCGCGGCCCGCGGCCGCAGCTTTCCTGCCGCCGGAAATTGCAACCGCCACCTCCATGATGCTGGGCCGCCTCGCCTCCCCGCGCCTCGCCCTGGTGCTCGGGAACCCGGATGCCGATCTCGCATCGCTCGCCCCGCTCGGCCCCGGCGGCGCGGTCCTGCATGCCGCCGCCGGCCACCCCGCCTTCATCCCGCTTCTCGGCACCATGCCCACCGGCGCGACGCTGTTCCGAATTGCCAATGAACCGGCGGCGCTTGCGGCGCTCCTCGCCGCCGCCGAAGTTTCGATCGATCTGCTGGTCCAGCTCGAACCGGGCGCCGCAAACCTGCCGCTCTCCCCGAACGCCATCATCGTCGCCGGCCCCGGCGCCGAACCGCCGGATCGAGGCGATCTGGAAATTCTGCCCGCCTTGCACGGTTTCCAGATATTCCATTCCGGCAACTGGTACCTGCCCGTGCACTATAGCGCGCCATCGCCGCCGCCGCCCGTGAGCCCGGACGAATTCCCGGCGCTGGCCATTGCCGTCATCGCTCGCAACGAAGCCGCTGCCCTGCCGCACATGCTGGCCAGCGCGCTGCCCATCGCCAGCTTCGTGGCAATCGCCGATACCGGTTCGGAAGACAACACGGCGGAAACCGCGCGCGCTGTGCTCGGCGCGTCCGGCAAGCCGCATGTGGTCGTGGGTATTCCCAGCGGCCGCTTCGACACAATGCGCAACGCCGCGCTCGATCTGGTGCCAGAATGGGTGGAATGGGTGCTGATGCTCGACGCCGATGAGGCGCTCGCCCCGGAGGATCACGCCCCCCTGCTCGCGCTGCTCCGCCATAAGCAGGCCAGCGCTTATGCGCTGCCGCGCTACAATTACCGCACGCCGGATGGCACGGGCGAGGTCATGCTCTATCCGGACCGTCAGATCCGCCTGTTTCGCAACAGCCGCAAAATCCGCTATTCCGGCGCCGTCCACGAGACCATCCGCGATGTAACGCCGACAAAACTACCGCTCGATGCCGCCGCACTCGGCCTCGCCCGCGGCGGACCGCACATCCACCATTTCGTGCGCCGCTTCCGCACGCCGGCGCAAGAGGACCGCAAGCAGGCCTACTACCGCGAACTCGCCGCCACAGGCTGATCTGCACAAACGCCGGCGCCGGTCGGGCGCGGCTACAGAACTCGCCTAGCCACCGCATCCAGCTTCGCCGCCAAACCCCCATCGCGCGCCGCCGGCGCCGTGATCAGCGCATGATCCAGCGCCCGATCGCAGTGCACCGAACAGCCGACCCAGTCGCGGCCCATGCGCGGCACCGCGCGCGCCACCAGCGCCCGCGCGTTCTCGGCATTGCGCTGCATCACCGCCACCACCGCATCCACCGTCACATGCGCATGCTCGTCATGCCAGCAATCGTAATCCGTCACCATCGCCACGGTTGCGTAATGCAACTCCGCCTCACGAGCCAGCTTCGCTTCCGGCATGTTCGTCATGCCGATCACGGAACACCCCCAGCTTCGGTACAGCGCGCTCTCAGCCCGCGTCGAGAATTGCGGACCCTCCATCACCAGGTAAGCGCCGCCGCGCGAAACCGTCAGCCCCGCCTCGCGGGCCGTCTGCTCCAGCATGTCGCCCATCCCAGGGCACACTGGATCGGCCATGGAAACATGCGCCACGATCCCCGGCCCGAAAAAGCTTTTCTCACGCGCGAAACTGCGATCGACAAACTGGTCCACGATCACGAAATGTCCCGGTGCCAACTCCTCGCGCAGGCTGCCCACGGCGGATACCGAAATCACATGCGTCACGCCGACGCGCTTCAACGCATCTATGTTCGCGCGATAATTCAGGTGCGTCGGCGAAATCCGGTGCCCGCGCCCGTGCCGCGGCAGGAACACGCAGCGCACACCATCGATTTCGCCGCAAAGCAACGCATCCGAAGGCTCACCCCAAGGCGTCTCCACGCGCCGCCAGTCGCCGCCCTCGAGCCCCGGAATATCGTACAGCCCGGAACCGCCGATAACGCCGATGCAGTTGCCAGTTGCCAGGTGCCAGTCCTCAGAAGAAACAGCCGAAGAAAGAACAGCCGAACGGAAACGACCTCAAAACCGAAAACGCGAAACCAGCAACCGGCAGCCGCTCAATGCACGTCTTTCCACACGTGCTTTTTCGTCACATAGGTCACGCCCGCCAAAAGCACGAGAAAACCCACAATGCGAATGCCCAGGTGCTTGCGCTGCTCCAGCTCCGGCATCGCCGCATAGGTCAGGAACACCGTCACGTCCTTCGCCATTTGATCCACCGTCGCCTTCGTGCCGTCGGCATACGTCACCGCGCCCGCCGAAAGCGGCGGCGGCATATGGATGAAATGCCCCGGAAAATACTTGTTATAGTACAGGCCGTCGGGCACTTTCACGCCCGGTGGCGCATCGACATAGCCCAGGCCAACCAGCGCGTGGATGTAGTCCGGCCCGCCCTCGCGCGCCAGCACCAGCAGCGATTGGTCCGGTGGCACCGCACCGTTCATCGCCGCCCGCGCCGCCTTGTCGTTCGGGAATGGCGAGACGAATTCATCGCTCGGCAGCCCGGGCCGCGTCGTCGGGTTGCCGGAATCGTCCAATTCGCCCGGCACCGTCTTGCTCGCGGCGATCGCCTTGATCTGCGGCACGCTGAAACCGATGCCGGCCAGGTTGCGGTAATTCATGTATTTCAGCGAGTGGCAGGCCGAGCAGACTTCGTTGTACACCTGCCAGCCGCGCTGCGCAGCCGCGCGATCGTACGTGCCGAACGGCCCCGCGAAACTCCAGCTCACGGCCGGCGGCTTCGGTGCTGCCGCCTCCTGCGCCAGCGCCGGCCCAGCAAACAGCGCCGCCGCAACAATCGCCCACCGCATCACGGCTTCTCCATCGGCTTCGCCGCCGCACCCGCCGGCAGCGCGCCGCCGCCACCCGATCCCGGCCCGTGCCAATCCGCCAGCACCGGACGGCTGATGCTCTCCGGCAGCGGCAGCGGCTTTTCCACCAGTCCCAGAAACGGCAGCGCCGCGAAATGCAGAAAATACCAGGCCGTGCCCACGCGCCCGAGTATGATCCAGATGCCTTGCGGATGGTGTGCGCCCACCGCCCCCAGCAGGAACATGTCGGCCACCAGCACCAGCATCATCGCCCGATAGATCGGCCGGAACCGCGCGCTGCGCACCGGCGACGTATCCAGCCACGGCAGGATGAACCACACCAGGATGCTGCCGAACATGCACAGCACGCCCAGCAGCTTGTCCGGCACCGAGCGCAGGATCGCGTAGTACGGCAGGAAATACCATTCCGGCACGATCGCGGATGGCGTCTGCAACGGATTGGCGAGAATGTAATTGTCCGGCTCGCCGAAGAAATTCGGCATGAAGAACACGATGATCGCGAAGATCAGCAGGTAGGCGCACATGCCCACGCTGTCCTTCGCCGTGTAGTAGGGATGGAACGGCACCGTGTCCTGCTCGCTCTTCACGTCGATGCCCAACGGGTTGTTGCTGCCGGTGATGTGCAGCGCCACAACGTGCAGAAACACCACGCCGGTGATCACGAACGGCAGCAGATAATGCAGGCTGAAGAACCGGTTCAGCGTTGGGTCGGAAACCGAAAAGCCGCCCCACAGCAGCGTCACGATCCAGTTGCCCACCAGCGGAATGGCGGAAAACAAATTCGTGATCACGGTGGCGCCCCAGTAGCTCATCTGCCCCCACGGCAGCACGTAGCCCATGAAGGCGGTGGCCATCAGCAGCAGGAACAGCGTCACGCCCGTCATCCACAGCAGCTCCCGCGGCGCCTTGTAGCTGCCGTAGTACATGCCGCGAAAAATATGGATGTAGATCACGGCGAAGAACATGCTGGCGCCGTTCATGTGCACGTAGCGCAGCAACCAGCCATAATTCACGTCGCGCATGATGCGCTGCACGCTGTCGAACGCATGGTTGGCGCTGGGATCGTAGTTCATCGCCAGGAACACGCCCGTGGCGATCATGATCATCAGGTTGATCGTCGCCAGCGCGCCGAAATTCCAGAAGTAGTTGAAGTTCTTCGGCGTCGGGAACGAGCCGTATTCCTTCGACATCAACGTCAGCAGCGGCAGCCGCGCGTCGATCCAGTTCAGCACCGGGTTCTTCAGTTCGCTCTTGTGCAGGCCGGCCATGGGCGATCCTTCGGGGGGTCAGCGCTCGAATCCGGCCTCTATTAAGGGCGGCTTTCCGGGTCCGCAATCCGCCCGGCCGCACCGCGGCAAGGCTTTCCCCTCCCCGGCACCGCCGCCATAATCGCCGCCATGCACGAAACGCTGAAGCCCGCCGCCCAAACCTGGTTCGAGGGGCTGCGCGACCGCATCTGCGCCACCTTCGAAGCCATCGAGCGCGAACACGGCTCCGCAGCCGCCTTCGCCCGCACGCCCTGGCAGCGGCCCGAGGGCGGCGGCGGCACCATCGCCTTGTTGCACGGCGCCGTATTCGAGAAGGTCGGCGTGAACGTCTCCACCGTCGCGGGCGAGTTCAGTCCCGAATTCCGCGCCCAGATGCCCGGCGCCGCCGACGATCCCCGCTTCTGGGCCAGCGGCATCAGCCTGGTCGCCCACCCGCGCAACCCGCGCGTCCCCGCCGCGCACATGAACACCCGCATGTTGGTCACCACCGAAGGCTGGTTCGGCGGCGGCGGCGACATCACCCCCGCACGCCTCGAAGCGCCCGAATCGCTGGCCGATGCCGCCGACTTCCACGCCGCGTTCCGCGCCGCCTGCGACCGCCACGATCCCGCCTATTACCCGCGCTTCAAGGAATGGTGCGACCGCTACTTCTTCCTGCCCCACCGCGGCGAAACCCGCGGCCTGGGCGGCATCTTCTACGACCATTTCCATAGCGGCGACGCCACCGCCGATTTTGCGTTCACCCGCGACGTGGGCGAAGCTTTCCACGCCGGCTACAGCGCCATCGTTCGCCGCCGCGCCGCCGAGCCCTTCACCCCGGAAGACCGCGAACACCAGCTCATCCGCCGCGGCCGCTACGTGGAGTTCAACCTGCTCTACGACCGCGGCACGATCTTTGGCCTGAAGACCGGCGGCAACCCGGAAGCCATCCTGATGAGCCTCCCCCCCGAAGTCCGCTGGCCCTGAAAAAATCGTCGGTCCTCGGTCCTTCAAACGCGCCGCAAAGCTGGCCGCCTTTGTTTTGACACAGTCGCTCGCCCACCTATGCTTACCGACGACCGACGACCGATCAGGGGGGAAAAGCGCCTTGCCGAACGGTGCGAAGCTGCGCCGCCGTAGCCTGTTCCCGCTGCTCGCCGGCGCCGCCCTATCCGCCGGCGCGCGCGAAGCGGAGGCGCCAACCCTGCTGGTCGCCGGTCTGGCCGGCGGCGAACTGGCCACCTGGGCCGCGCTCCTGGCCCCCGCGCTGGCATCCGAACTCACGGCCGCTGGCGAACTGCGCCTGCGCCACGTCGGCGGCCGCGACGGCGTCACCGGCCTCAATCAGTTCCAGGCCTGGGCCGAGCCGGACGGCGCTGCCGCCCTGCTCTTTCCAGGCGGAGCCGCGCTCGCCTGGCTCGCCAGTGACGATCGGGTGCGCTTCGATGCGTTCCGGCTCGTGCCCATGCTGGCCATCACCTCGCCGGCGCTGCTGCTGTGGCGTGGCGCGGGCCAGCCGGCGCGCCGCCCGTTGCGCCTCGCCTGCCCCGCCGGCTCACGCGCCGCGCTGCCCGGATTGCTCGCGCTGCACCTGCTCGGCCACGAGGCGGAACTGGCGCGCGGCGGCGAGGATGAACTGCAAGCGGTGCTCGAAGGCACCGCCGACGCGGTGTTTCTGGCCGGCGAGAACGTGCCCGCCCGCGCGCTCGTCCTGCGCCGCGCCGG
>CAXUEX010000122.1:0-8617 GCA_964250215.1 uncultured Acetobacteraceae bacterium
CCCCCCGGCGAAGCCACAGCCGCCGTCGCCCCCCGCGTCGCCGCCGCCCGTGCCGCCCAGCGCGTTCGCGGCACCGGCACCAACGCCGAAGCCGATGGCGCGCGCATCGAACTGCTCGAGGAAGCTCGCAAGCTCGCCGAACAGGCCATGGCCAAACTCGGCCTCTCCCCTCGCGGCTTCACCCGAGTGCTCCGCGTCGGCCGCACGATCGCCGACCTCGCGGGGGCTCAAACCGTGCGCCGTCAGGATATCGCCGAGGCGCTCGCCTTTCGGCATCGCATCCCGGGGCGGGCCTTGTAGCCGCCGCCCATCTACCGCGCTGCAACAATCGGTGGCGCCGGGCCCGGGTCTGCCTGTAGGAAGCCACGACAACGCAAGCGCGCGTGAGGATACGATGGCCGACAGCGTCAGGCTGGTGATCTGGGATCTCGACGAGACCTTCTGGAGTGGCACGCTCACCGAGGGCGGCATCACGTACCGCCAGGAATGCCACAACATCGTCGTCGAACTCGCCCAGCGCGGCATCATGAGCACGATCTGCTCTAAGAACGATCCCGAACCTGTCCGCGCGCGGCTCGAGCAGGAAGGCATCTGGGATTATTTCATCTTCCCCAGCATCAACTGGGAACCGAAAGGCCCCCGGATCGCGACGCTGATCGAAACCGTGCAACTGCGCGCGCCCAACATCCTGCTGATCGACGACAACCCCATGAACCTGAACGAGGCGCGGCACTTCGTGCCCGAGTTGCAGGTGGAATCGGATGCGTTCATCCCGGGCCTGCTCGAAGATCCGCGCTTGCGCGGCAAGAACGATGCAAAGCTCACGCGCCTCGCCCAATACAAAACGTTGGAGCGCCGTCACGCCGAAGAAGTGCAGGCAGTGAAGCAGAGCGGCAGCAACCACGAGTTCCTGCGCTCCAGCGGCATCACCGTGCAGCTCGAATACGATCTCGACGACAAAATAGATCGCGTAGTCGAAATGATCAATCGCACCAATCAGATGAACTTCGTCAAGCGCCGGCTTTCCGAGGATCCGGCAAAGGCCGAAAGCGAAGCCCGCGATATGCTCGCGCAATACGATGTGCAGGCTGCGCTGCTGCGCGTCACGGATCGCTACGGCGATTACGGCTATGCCGGGTTCTATGCGATGTCGAACCGGCCGCCCGCGCCGAAGCTGCTGCATTTCTGTTTCTCCTGCCGCATACTGAACATGGGCGTGGAGCAATGGCTTTGGCGCCGCCTGGGACGCCCGGAACTCAAAGTCGTCCAGCCGGTATCGTCCGATCCGTTCGATGAAAACGTCGCGGCCGATTGGATCGGCGTCGCCGGAACAGCCGCCGCCGCCGATGCGGCCGCCCCCGCCACGGCGCTCGGCGCAGTGGCGATTCACGGCGGCTGCAATCTCGCGGCCGTCGGACATTATTTCCGCGGTGCGGCCGCCTCTCTCATCGAGGAATTCGATACGGCGCGCGACAATCATGGCATCCGCCTGGATCATTCCCACATGTTCCGCCTGGCGCTTGAAGGCATCGGCGACGCGGCCCTGCACGAAGCCATGAAAATCGGCTACAATGCCGCGGATTTCCGCAGCTTGTTCCACAGCCTGCCGCCGGATGCCTTGGTTTTGCTGAGTTTCACCATGGATTCCGCACTGGCCACCTACCGCCACAAACACCTGGACTTCCGCGTGCCGTTCTGGAAACCCAAACGCGTTCCCGGCAAGCTCTCCACTGACCTCACCACCGTTCCGGAAAAAATCGTGCAAAGCCTGCCGCCAGCGCTGCGCGGCGCGATCGAGGCCTTGCGCCGGGATTACGAATACGAAGGGCCGATCCCCCAGACGCTTTTTCAGGAAAATCTGCGCTACATCCTGCACTGCCTGCCAACCCGCGCCAACATCGCCATTCTCGGCGCCAGCGAGCGCGGCCGCACCCCGCTCGGCAAGCTGATCCACTTTCCGCGTGCAGCCGCAATCAACGGATGGACGCAGTCCGTGCTTGCCGATCATTCCAACGCGCATTTCATCGATGTCGCCCAATTTATTGAGCACGATGACGAGATCGAAACCACCGCGCATTTCAAGCGCATGGTGTATTTCCGCATCTATCGCCACCTGGCGCAGCGCTTCGGCGCCCCCGAGCCGGCAGCGCTTCAGCTCGCCAGTTGAAGCCGCGCCGCCGCCAGCGCCGCTACACGCCGCGCTTCCGGCCATAGCGCCAGCGCCTCGAATCGGTCGAACCCGGCCCATGCCACGTCGCGTGCATCGCCGCCCGCCCGAGCCGCATCGCCCTGCCACCGGCCGCAGAAATCCAGGATGGTGTAGTGATACCGCAACCGCCCATCCGGATCGCGATCTAGGCTGTCCACATGCGCAATCAGCCCCAGCGCTCCCGCCCTCAGCCCCGTTTCCTCCAGCAGCTCCCGCCGCGCCGCCTCTTCCGCGGTTTCGCCCAGCCGCTGCGCCCCGCCCGGAAAGCTCCATTCGCCCAACGCCGGCGCGCGCCCCCGCCGGATCAGCAGCACCTCCGGCCCTGGCCGTAGCAGCACCACCCCAATCCCCACGATCGGCCGCAATGGATATTCCCGCCCCGCATCATGGCCCGCGCGCGAAAACACGCTGCCAAACTCGCTAGGCCGAGGCGGCTGAAATCGGTTGTTGAGCCCGCCCGAGCGCTGGTGGAAGGCCGCCCGGGTTCTGTGCGGTCATGACGGCGTACAGGCTCAGGGCTGCCCCTGCCACCTCGTCCAATGGTTCGCGATGGCCCGACGCGATCCAGGCCCGCGCAATGTGCAAACCGCCGCCGGCGACGCCACGCAGCAACAACGCGTTATACGTCGTCCGCCAGCCATCCTCGCCGAAAAGCGTGTCCATCAGCAGGGCCCCGAACTCATCCAGACTTTCGGCCACGAGCCGGTCCGCGTCCGGGCTCAGGCTTGCCATTTCGATCAGGAACACGCGCGCGGCCTGGGGATTGGCCTCCAGCTCCGAAAGATAGACGAGCACACCGGCTCGAACCCGGTCCAATGGCGGCCCGGGCTCGGCGCTAGCAGCCTCGCGCATGCGGGCCAGCAGCCGCCGGTTGACCTGCTTGAAGCAGGCATGCAGCAATTCCTCCCGGTTGCCAAATGATTCGTAAAAGTATCGTTCCGTAAGCCCCGAAGCGACGCAGACGGCCTTCACGCTGGTGTTGCGGAAGCCCGCCGTGCCGAACAAACTTATCGCCGTCCGCACCAGCGTTGCCCGCCGCGCGGCCTGGCGCTCCCCGGCGGTCCGGGCACCCCAGCGACGACCCGTGACCTGCTCCATGAAGCCTCGATATGCTTGGCGCAGGCTTGCGCAAACCCGGCCGACTTGCAACTGACACGAATCCATGTCAGTTTGCCTCAATCCAAAACCGCAGGGCCAGCCTCGGCACATGAGCAACACCGGCAACATCGGATTTCAGGCGCTTCAGGCCCGCTACAAGCTCGAGCGCGAACGCCGGATGCCGGGCGAAAACGATCGCCGCTACCACGACATAGCGGAGCCGTTCGCGCCGCTGCTGGCCGATCCCTACACGCCCGCCACAGCGCGCGCACCCGTGCACGACGAGGTCGACGTGCTTGTCGTCGGCGGCGGCTTCGGCGGACTGCTCGCCGCCGCGCGGCTGCGCGAAGCCGGCGCCGACCGCATCCGCATCGTCGAGGCCGGCGGCGATGTGGGAGGCACCTGGTACTGGAACCGCTACCCCGGCGCGGCCTGCGACATCGAATCCTACATCTACTTTCCGCTGCTGGAGGAAACCGGCTACATGCCCACGGAGCGCTACGCCAAGGCGCCCGAGATCCGGGCGCATTGCCAGCGCATCGCCGACCATTTCGGCCTGAATCACGAGGCTCTTTTCGCCACCCAGGTAACCGAGCTTGTCTGGAACGAGCCGGCCCGCCGCTGGCGAGTGGAAACAAATCGCGACGACTTATTCACCGCCCAATTCGTGGTGCTGGCGACCGGGCCCCTCAACCGCCCGAAGCTTCCCGCCATTCCCGGCATCGAAAGCTTCCGCGGCCATGCATTCCATACCAGCCGCTGGGATTACGCCTACACCGGCGGCAGCGCCACCGAACCGATGACGGCGCTGGCCGAAAAGCGGGTGGGCATCATCGGAACGGGCGCCACCGCCATCCAGTGCGTCCCCCCGCTCGCTGCAGCCGCGCAACATTTGTATGTGTTCCAGCGGACGCCCTCGTCGGTGGATGCTCGCAACAACAGCCCGACCGACCCGCAATGGGCAGCCGCCCTGTCGCCGGGCTGGCAGCAGCGCCGGATGGAAAACTTCACGGCGCAGATGGCCGGACACCTGCAGGACGAGGACGAGGTGCGGGACGGCTGGACGGTTCTGGCCCGCGCCGTGCGAACCATGCTGGCCGACGATCCGGCCGCCGGCGATCCGATGCTGCTGCTGGCGCGCGCCGACATGGAGAAGATGGCCGATATCCGGGCCCGGATCGATACGGTTGTGCAGGATGCGGCAACCGCCGAGGCGCTGAAGCCGTGGTTCAGCCTGTTCTGCAAGCGCCCCTGCTTCCATGACGAATACCTGCAGGTGTTCAATCGGCCGAACGCGACGCTAGTCGATACGCAAGGGCGGGGCGTGGAACGGATCACGCCGGCCGGCGTGGTGGTCGCTGGGCAGGAATACGCGATCGACTGCCTGATCTACGCCACGGGCTTCGAGGTGAGCACCGATTACACACGTCGCTCCGGCTTCGAAGTGCACGGCACGAATGGCCGGACGCTGACGCAGAAATGGCAGAGCGGCCTATCCACGCTCCACGGCATGCATACGCGCGGCTTTCCCAACATGTTCGTGATAAGCCAGGCGCAATCCGGCATGTCGCCGAATTTTCCGCATATGCTCGGGGAACAAGCGCGCCATCTCGCGCACATTGTCGGCTATTGTCTGGAGCACGGCATCCGGACCGTGGAAGCAACCGACGAGGCAGAGCGCGACTGGGTGCAGACCATTCTGAAAACCGGTGAGAGCCGGCGGGCTTTCCTGGAGAGCTGCACGCCCGGCTACTACAATAACGAGGGCCGCATGTCGGATGCCGCCGCGCTGAGCTTTCCTTACGGGCCAGGACCGGTCGCGTTCATGGAACTGTTGCGCCAGTGGCGGCAGGCAGGCGACTTCGCCGGGCTCGAGATGGACAGCAGTTCAGCGGCATCGTCTCGAAGAATGGCACAGGAAGCCTGATCCATGGCCCACGCGAACGGCAGGAAATCGATTTTCATTACCGGTGCCGCTTCCGGAATGGGGCGCGCCACGGCGTTGCTGTTCGCGCAAAAAGGCTGGTTCGTCGGCGCGTTCGATGTGAACGAGGCGGCGCTCGCTTCGCTACAAGCCGAAATGGGCGTCGAAAACGGAATTTTCGAAGTCCTGGATGTGACGAGCGCGGATGCGTTTGGCAACGCGATGGCCCATTTTAATACCGCTACGGACGGCAAGCTGGACCTGATGTTCAGCAACGCGGGCATTGCCAAGCAGTGCTTGTTCGATGAAATGGCGTGGGACGATGTGATGCAGGTCGTGAGTGTCAACTTTCTCGCGGTGATGATCGGCATCCGGGCGTCCGCACCTCTTTTGCGCGCCACACCGGGCTCGCTTTGCCTGGTGAACGCGTCTTCGTCTGCCATCTTTGGCACGGCCGGCATCGCGGTGTATTCGGCCACGAAGCACGCGGTGCGCGGCCTTACCGAGGCGCTCGCGATAGAGTTCAAACGTTGGGGCGTGCGCGCTGCCGATTTGCTGCCGGGCCTGGTGGACACGCCCATCCTCGGCGATCCGATCAGGGCGGCCGCCCCGGCCGAGGGGATGTGGCGCCTCGTGCAGCCGCCGGAAGTGGCACGCATCGTGTGGGACGCTTACGGAAGCAACAAGCTGCACTGGTATATTCCGGAAGATTTGCGCGAATTCCACCGTCAGGTCGTCGCCGATCCGGAAACCGTTCGCGAGGAACGCACGGCGCTCGCCGCCGCGTTCTTGCAATAAGGAGCGCGCCCGTGTCCATCCTCGAAACCGGCAACCAGCCCTCGCCCGCAAGCGATGAAACGGACGCCATCGCTGCGCTACAGGATGCGTTCGCCACCCAGCGCCGCGCCTTTGCCGCCGATCGTTTCCCGCCGCTCGCCGAGCGTCGCCGCCGTATCGAAGCGCTGATGGGCATGATGGCGACATATCGTGTTCGCATCAATAAGGCGCTGTCGCAGGATTTCGGCGTTCATCCCGAGCCCGCCTCCGACCTTATCGAGGTGCTGGGCGTGCTGGGCCGGGCCCGTTACGTGCTGGAAAATCTCGAGACGTGGATGCAGCCGGAACCGCGCGCAACCGATCCCGGCCTGCACGGCACCGCCCGCGCATACATCCAGCACCAGCCGAAAGGCGTCGTTGGAAACATCGTGCCATGGAATTTCCCGTTCGATCTCTCCGTGGGCCCCATGGTCGAAATGCTGGCGGCCGGCAACCGGGTGACTGTCAAGCCTTCGGAATACACGCCGCGTTGCGCCGAGCTCCTCGCCGAAATGGTCGCCGCGACGTTCCCGCGGGATCTGGTGCACGTCGCCACCGGCGGCCTGGTTTTGGCGCGCGCGTTCTCCGCGGTGCCGTGGGACCATTTGCTCTACACAGGCAGCCCAGACGTGGGCCGCCTCGTCATGCAAGCCGCGGCCCGGAACCTAACGCCGGTGACGCTGGAACTCGGCGGCAAGTGCCCGGCCCTTTTCACGCCCGGCGCCGTCGCCCCCGCCAACGTGGCGTCGGTAATCGGCACAAAGCTGGTCAAGTCCGGCCAGATGTGCGTCTCGGTCGATTATTGCCTGCTGCACCGGTCGGAGATGCCGGCGTTCGTGGAACAGGCGCAGGCATTCGCCCGCGCGAACGCACCGGATTACGCGCGCGGCCCGGATTGCACCGGCATCATCTCCGAACGCCACTTCGACCGTCTCCAGGGCCTGCTCGACGAAGCGCGCCAGCGCCAGGTTCGCGTCGTTGTGCTGGAGCACGATGCAACCCCCGAACGAAGTGAACGTCGCATGCCGCTTACCCTCGTGATCGACCCGCCGGGCGATCTGCGGCTGATGCACGAAGAGATATTCGGCCCGATCCTTCCCGTGGTTCCCTACGACCGGCTCGCGCAGGCCATCGAGGGCGTCAACGACCGCGATCGGCCGCTTGGGCTTTACGTTTTCGGCGACGATCCGGCTTTGACCGAAGCCATTCTGGCGCAAACCAGTTCGGGGGGCGCGGCCGTGAACACCTGCGCCATGCAAAGCGCGCTGCCTTCCCTGGGGTTCGGCGGCAGCGGCACCAGCGGCATGGGTCGTCACCACGGCATCGAGGGCTTTCGCGAGTTCTCCAACCCGCGCGGTGTTTTCGTGCGCGGCGAAGGCGACAACATCCATTTGTTCTACCCGCCTTACGAAAACGCCGCCCAGCTTGTGCAAACAATGCTACCGGATTGATGCCGCAACGACTTCAGCCAAGCAATCCGGACGCCAAATTGACAGTCAGCGCCACGATCACGGTGTTGAACGCGAAACCCAGGAAGCCGTGCAATGTCGCCAGACGCCGGAATTTCCTCGCGGTGATCTGCACGTCGCTGACCTGGAAAGTCATGCCCAGCACCAGCGCGAAATAAAGAAAATCCCAGTAATCGGGGCTCGGTTCGCTGGGGAAATCCAGGCCGCGATCAATACCGGGACCGGGACCGCTTACGGAATAGAATTCGTGCGCGTAGCGCAGCGCAAATACCGTGTGCGTGAGGAGCCACGAAAGAAACAGCGTGGCGGCAACCAGGCCGAGTTTCAGATCCCGCATGCCCGGCGGCGCGTTTTTCATGGTGCCGAATTCGCCAAGGATCGCGGCGAAGCTGGCGCTGGTGCCGGCGACCACCAGCCAGAACATCGTCCACTCGCCCTCCTGCTGCGCTTCGGCGCGCGCCGGCATGCCGCCGGTGTCGGAACGGACGAACAGCGCCGCGATCAGCAGCAGATAGAGGAACGCGCCGATGTCCCAGGCCGCGATCGTTCGCGGACGCAGCGGGTAATGCGGGGCGAGCGCGAACCAGGCGGCAATGCCGGCGGTCATCGCGACGAACAGACGGATGTGTCCAACAAATAGCCGGCGCGGGTGCATCGCCGCACTCTGGCGGCGGCGCTAGCTTCGCACCAGCCCAGTGAGCGGCGCGGCCGACTTGCAGCCCGGGGAGGCCGCCGCCAGGCCGGCCCGGCCAAGACCGCAGAGGGCGGCGAGCAAACCTTTGGCGATGCCGCGCACGTCGGTGGTGGGCATCAGATCGCGATCCTCCAGCAGCTTGCCCGACGCCAGGCCGGGCCAGTCGGCGCAGATACGGCCACCGGCAACCGCGCCGCCGACCAGGAACGCGACGCCGCCGGTGCCGTGGTCGGTGCCGGCCGTGCCATTCGGGCGTGCGGTGCGGCCGAATTCCGTCAGTGCCAGGATGGCGGTGCGACGCCAGGCATCGCCGAGCGCGGTGCGCAGCGCGGCCAGCGCGGCATCCAGCTCGCCGAGGCCGAGGAGACGATCGAGCTTGGAGACGGCATGCATACCTTCCTGTCGGT
>CAXUEX010000123.1:0-8611 GCA_964250215.1 uncultured Acetobacteraceae bacterium
GGTTCCGGGTGTTGCTGGGGTGCGGGGGGGGGAGGGGGGGGCGGTCGGGGGGGTAGGGGCCGCCCCGGTTGCTTCGGGGTTCTAAGCCGCTGCCGACAGGATCACGCGCCGGCGCGCCGGCGCGGTCACCGGCATGGCCGCATAGGCATCCTTCACGGCTTCGATAAGGAACACGCCGGCGAATTCCTCGGCGAGCAGGCGGCCGGTGCGCTCCCAGAACGGGTGCCAGCGCAGCACCCAAGGCCAGCGCGCCGGCGGAATGAACAGCGCGGCTTCTTGACGTTCGGGGTGAAAACTCGCCGATCGCAGGCTGCGCACGATCTGCCGCGCGGAATACGGGTGGCCGTGACCGAATGGCGTGGCTTCGGCGTGGGCCCAGAAGCCCATGCGGTTCGGCGCCACCATCAGTAGGCGGCCGTCGTCTTTCAGCACCCGCCACACTTCGCGCAGCAGGCGGGGCGCGTCGGCGGCGAGATCGATGCCGTGCACCAGCAGGATGCGGTCGAAACTGAGATCGGGGAAAGGCAGGTGGCCGTCGTCGATCCAAGCCGCGCCGGGCTCGGCCGGGTGGCAGCGCGGCAGGGCGGAGAGGCAAGCGTAGGCTTGGTCATGCCACAGAGGCAGATAGGGACGCGGATAGCCGATCCCGAGCACCGCCATGCCGGGCAAGCGTGGCCAGATTTGCGCCAGGCGCGCGCGCAGCACCGTGGCCGCGACCTCGCCGCGGGGCGTTGCATAGAAGCCGGCGGCGGTTTCGGGCTGGCGCGTCATGGCAGCTTCGACGGGCTCCGGGTCTGGGTGGTGGCGCGGGGCGGCGGTGCTAGGCTGCGGCGGAACGAACTTGCCGGAGGTAATGCCCGTGCCCCTCACCGTCCAGCCCGTGCCGATGTTGAGCGACAACTATGCGTGGCTGCTGCGCGCCCCGGGCGGGGCGATAGCGCTGTGCGACCCGCCGGACGCGGCGGCCGGCGTGCGAGCGGTGGAAACGGCGGGCGGGCGGCTGGATCTGATACTGCTCACGCATCATCACAGCGACCATATCGACGGCGCGGCGGCGCTGCGTGAGCGTTATGGTGCCAAGATCGTGGGCGCCGCGGCGGACGCGCACCGGCTGCCGCGCCTCGACCAGGCAGTGCGCGAGAGCGACGCAGTGGTGCTGGGCGGCATTGCCGCGCACGTGCTGGAGACGCCCGGGCACACCATCGGGCATATCGCGTATCATTTTCCAAACGGCGCGGTGCTGCTGTGCGGCGACACGCTGTTTTCCATCGGCTGCGGCCGGCTGCTGGAGGGCACGGCCGCGGACATGTTCGGCTCGTTGAAGAAACTTGCGGCACTGCCGGCGGAAACACAGGTTTGCTGCGGACATGAATATACGCAGTCGAACATCCGGTTTGCGCTGACCGTGGAGCCGGAGAACGCGGCGCTGCGGGCGCGTGCCGATCAGGTGACAGCGCTGCGCGAACAGGGTGAACCCACCGTGCCTTCGCGCATGGTCGAGGAGCTTGCGGCCAATCCGTTCCTGCGCGCCAGCAGCGCGGCGCAACTGGGACAAATCCGCGCCGCCAAGGACAGGTTTTAGCGCCATTCCAACCTATCTCTCCGGCGGGCTGCTGATCGGCATCGCGGTCTTCATCGCGCTGTTCGCGGCCGCAATCGTCGGGCTGGCGCTGAAGCCGCGCCTGCCGGTGCATCACCGCTCGCACGAGACGCAGGAGGCGCTGGCTTTGGCCATCAATATGATCGCGACGCTTTCCGCGGTGGTGCTGGGACTGCTGACGGCTTCGGTGAAGCAGCAATTCGATGCGACCGAGCGGCAATTGCAGACCTACAGTGCCACACTGGTGGAGCTGGACCGCAATCTGCGCGCGTTCGGGCCGGAGGCGGAACCGCTGCACGCTGCGCTGCTGGCCTATACGAAATCGGCGTTGGCCGAAACCTGGCCGAAGGGTGGCGCGGAACCCGTGGTGGACAGTGCCGCTTCCGCCGCGCGCATGCAGGCGCTGCAAGAAGGGGTGCTGCGGCTGGCGGCAACAACGCCGCTGCAAACGCGGCTGCTGCCGGTGATCGACAACCAAGTTGTTTCGGCGGTGACGCAGCGCTGGAGTTTGATCGCGCGGGCTACGGAGACGCTTTCGCCTTCGCTGTTGGGAGTCATGGTGTTCTGGCTGGCCCTGATTTTTCTCGGTCTGGGGCTGAATGCGCCGGCGAACGCGCTGACAGCGACAACGCTGGGGCTATGCGCGCTGGCGCTGGGATCGCTGATGTTCCTGACCGTGGAGATGGATGGAGCGTTCGACGGGCTGATCCGGGTGTCGGCGGATCCGCTGGAAGCGGCCTGCGCGCTGATGGGAACGTAGCGGGTGGGGAGCCTGGTCTTTTCCGGCCAGCGACGATGCTTTACGGGAAGACGGTCTCCGACTTCCCTAAGGATCCCCGAATGCCCGCCATTACGCTACCCGACGGCTCCGTTCGCCGGTTCGAGGGCGCCGTGACCGGCAACGAGATCGCGGCCGCCATCGGTCCCGGCCTTGCGCGCGCGGCGCTGGCCATGAAGGTGGATGGCGCGCTGCACGATCTCTCCCGCCGCATTGAGCACGATGCACGCGTGGTGTTCGTCACCCGGCGCGACGCCGATGCGCTGCCGATGATCCGGCACGATGCGGCGCATGTTCTGGCCGAGGCGGTGCAATCGCTGCATCCCGGCACGCAGGTGACGATTGGGCCGGCCATCGAGGACGGGTTCTATTACGATTTCGCGCGCAACGCACCGTTCACGCCAGCGGATTTTCCGGCGATCGAAGCCAGGATGCGCGAGATCGTGGGCGCCCGCGCAAAATTCGAGCGCGAGGTGTGGGACCGCGAGGATGCCATCCGCTTCTTCGAGGACCGTGGCGAACGCTACAAGGCGCAACTCATCCAGGACCTGCCGCCAACCGAGGCGATCACGCTCTATCGCCAGGGCGGGTGGATCGATCTGTGCCGCGGGCCGCACATGCGCGACACCGGCGATGTCGGCACCGCGTTCAAGCTGATGAAGGTGGCGGGTGCCTATTGGCGCGGCGATCACCGCAACGCGATGCTGACGCGCATCTATGGCACGGCTTGGCGGGACCAGGGCGAGCTGGATGCGTATCTGCACCGGCTGGAGGAAGCGGAGCGGCGCGACCACCGGCGGATCGGTCGCGAGATGGATCTGTTCCATATCCAGGAAGAGGCGGTAGGCAGCATCTTCTGGCACCCGAAAGGCTGGCGACTGTATCGCACGCTGGAAAGCTACATCCGCCGTCGTCTGGATGCTGCCGGATACGAGGAGGTGCGCACGCCGCAACTGGTGGATCGCACGCTGTGGGAACGTTCCGGCCACTGGGAGAAATACCGCGAGCACATGTTCATCGCCACCGTGGAGGACGAGGAAAAAACCCTGGCGCTGAAGCCGATGAACTGCCCCTGCCATGTGCAGATTTTCAACCAGGGCTTGCGCAGCTACCGTGAACTGCCCTGGCGCATGGCGGAGTTCGGCGCCTGCCACCGTTACGAACCTTCGGGTGCGCTGCACGGCATCATGCGCGTGCGGGCGTTCACGCAGGACGACGCGCATATCTTCTGCACAGAGGCACAGGTGGCTGAAGAAGTGGCGAAATTCGTGGCGCTGCTGGGCGTGGTTTATGCCGATCTGGGGTTTGCCGAATTCCGCGTGAAATTCGCCGACCGACCGGACGTGCGGGCCGGGTCGGACGAGGATTGGGATCGCGCCGAGCACGCGCTGCGCGAGGCGTGCGCGCTGGCGGGGGTCGATTACGAGTACAACCCCGGCGAGGGCGCGTTCTACGGGCCGAAGCTGGAGTTCGTGCTGTGTGATGCGATCGGGCGGGACTGGCAGTGCGGCACTATCCAGGTGGATTACGTTCTGCCGCAGCGGCTGGATGCGGAATATGTGGGCGAGGACAGCGCGCGGCACCGGCCGGTGATGCTGCACCGCGCGATCCTGGGCAGCTTCGAACGCTTCATCGGCATCCTCATCGAGCAGTATGCGGGCCGCTTCCCCCTGTGGCTGGCGCCGGTGCAGGTGGTGGTGGCGAGCATCGTGAGCGATGCGGCGCCGTATGCCGAGGCGGCCGCGGCGGCTTTGCGGGCGGCGGGGCTGGAAGCCCGCGCAGATACGCGGAACGAGAAGATCAACGCCAAGGTGCGGGAGCATAGCTTGGCGCATGTGCCGGTGCTGGCGGTGGTGGGCCGGCGTGAGGCAGAGGGCCGGACCGTGGCGCTGCGGCGGCTGGGAAGCGAGGCGCAGACGGTGCTGGGGCTGGCGGAGGCGGTGGCGGGGCTCGCTGCAGAGGCGATGCCGCCGGATTTACGGCGGCCAAACCCAGTGAGAGTGGCGGAAGCTTCAGCCATTTCTTGATTAGCGCCGTGCCAGACGGCACATAGGCGGGGCGCTTGAGGGCGCCCGATCCCGCAACGTCGATAGGAGAGTTCCATAGCCAGAGGTCCGATGCCCGCCCCGCCGACCCGTGACGGGCCGCGTGTGAACGAGGAGATACGTGTTCCCCAGGTTCGCCTGATCGACGCCGAAGGCGAGATGATGGGCGTGATGAGCGCCCGCGACGCCCAGGCCCGCGCCTACGCCGTGGGGCTCGATCTGGTGGAGATCAGCCCGAATGCCGAGCCGCCGGTGTGCAAGATTCTCGACTTCGGCAAGTTCAAGTACGAGCAGCAGAAGAAGAAGAACGAGGCGAAGAAGCGTCAGAAAGTGGTGGAGATCAAGGAAGTGAAGGTGCGCCCGAACATCGACGAGAACGATTATCAGGTGAAGATGCGGGCAATGAAGAGCTTCATTGGGGAGGGCGACAAGGTGAAGGTGACGCTGCGGTTCCGCGGCCGCGAGATGGCGCACCAGGATATCGGCGTGCGCGTTCTGGAGCGGATACGCGCCGATCTGGAGTCGGACACCAAGGTGGAACAGATGCCGCGGATGGAGATGCGTCAGATGGTGATGGTGCTGAGCCCGAAGTGACAATCAAGGTTCTTTGCGCCGTCGTTTCAAGAGAGAATCGCTTGCTTTCTTAATTCGCCAAGGAGTGGCTCGTAGTTGCGCCATTGCTCGAGCGCATCGCGGAAAATTGGCTGGCGGACCTGTTCGGCGCTGGGGGTTCGCACCACGCGGTCCGTTTTCCAGAACTCCAGGCAGGCGGCTTCGAAGGGCAGGCCGCAATGCGCCAGCAGCCGGCGGATTTCCACCTCGGTATCCTGCACCAGCGCCTCGTATTGCACGCGGTGAATCCTGCCGGGCAGTTCGCGTTCCAGATGTTGCAGAAACTGAACGTAGGTCCTGGTGCGGTGGCCGATATGGCCGAGATCGTAGGAGTAGTTGGCGCCGCCGACGAGCAACTGCTTGAAGATGGCAAAGCCACAGGCCATCGGATGGCGGCGCGCATCGACGATGATTGCGTCCGGCAAAATGAGGTGGATCAGGCCGGCGTGCAGCCAGTTTCCCGGCAGTTTGTCGATAAAATACGGCTTGCCGGTTTTTCGGTAGATCGCGGTGCGGGCGAGGTATTCGGCGCCGAGTGCCGCGAGTTCGGCGGTGGACATCGCTTCGAGGCACTCGGGATAGTTCGAAGACGTGACGGCGCGGCGCGCGACATCGAGTGCGCGGACGATGTGGCTGAGTTCCGGCAGTTCCTGCGTGCCTTCCACTTGGCTGTGCGAGGCGAGGATCTGCTCGATGAGGGTCGAGCCGGAGCGGGGCATGCCGACGATGAAGATGGGCTTCAGGCTGTGCGCGCCGGCGCGGCCGTGGCGAGTGAAAACCGCCCGGGTAAACACGGCTTGCAGACGCCGCACCTGTTCCGTGAGCGCATTCGGATCGTATTCTAGCGCGGTGCCGGCGATGGCGGCTCGGCGCAGGCTGGCGGCTTGCGCGAATTCCGCGAAGCTGCCGGCGAAATCTTTCTGCCGTTCCAGCATGGCGCCGTTTGCGTAATGCAGCAGCGCGCGATCGGCGGCGGGCATTCGCGGATCGGCGAGAAGCTGGCGGATGGTTGCGATTTCCGCATCGGTAAGCGGCACCGATTTGAGATCGGCGAGCCCCCAATAGGCGGCGCCGTTCGCGGGGGCGCATTGAATGGCGGTGCGCCAGGCCTGCGCGCTTTCCGCCTTGCGTCCGGCATCCTTCAGCGCGCGGGCGTAGGCGAGCCAGAACTTCACGTCCCGCGGTGGCACGCGCCGGATCACGGTTTCGAAAACATCCAGTGCGGCCCAGGTGTGCCCGACAGCCGTCAGGGTTTCCGCGTGGAGCAGGAGATAGGCAGGGTCGCGCGGCGCGGCGGCGAGGAGCTTCGCGATATGCGGCAGGGATTCCGGCCACTTGCTTTGCGAGAGCAGCACATTCACGTAATCGCGGCGAGCGGCTTCGTAATCGGGCGCGAGTTCCAGCGCGCGCAGCAGGAGTTGTTCGATGGTTTCAGGGGGTTGCTGCGTGCCCCATGTTTCTGCGAGCAGGCGGAGCGCGGCGACGTTGCAGGGCGATGCGACGAGGCTTTCGCGTAGCACGGCTGCGGGCCGCATGGCGGGATTATAGGCGATTGCATCCCGCAGCTTGCGTTCCGCGGCGGCCAGCTTGCCGGCGGATTGTGTTTTCGGCGCGCGTTCTGCTGGAGGTTGCGCGGCACGGGCCGCCTGGCTTTCGGCCTGCGCCGCGGCGGCATCGTCGTTACAAAGGCGGAGCACGATGGCGAGACGCCGCCAGGCTTCAGGCGAATGCGCATCCAAGGTGGTTGCGCGCCGCAGCGCCTGCAGCGCGCCGCGCCAGGCGCCCATGGCCGCAAGCGTGGCGCCGCGCTCCGTGCAATCCCGAGGCGACTGTTCAAGGTAAGTATCTACCGGCTTGGTCGCTGCTTCGGGCCAGGCAAGTTCGTCCGGGCTGGCATTCGCCGCGTGCAGCACGGTGCGCGTGGGTTTGCCTGCCATTGCCTCAAGCGGGTTCTTCGGGCGGAACAGGCCCGTTGCGCAATACCTGTTTCAATTCATCGAGAAAGGGTTCGAATTTCCGCCATTGCGCAAGCCCTTCGCGGAAGATCGGCCGGCGCACCTGTTCGGCGCTGGGGGTTGTCACCGCGCGCTCGGTTTCCCAGAAGCGAAAGCAGCCCGGCTCCGGCGGCAGGTTGCAATAGGCGAGCAGGGCCTGGATTTCGGCTTCGGTGTTCTCCACGAGGTCCTCGTAAATCACGCGATGCACGCGGCCGGGCAGCACGGTATCGAAATGCTGCATCAACGCGACGTAATCGTTGTAGCGGCGGCCGATGAAGCCCAGATCGTAGGCGCCGTTCGACCCGCCTACCATGATCTGCTTAAAGGTGGCAAAGCAGCACGCCATGGCAGAACGGCGTGCATCGACGATTTTGGCGTTCGGCAGGATCAGATGGAGCAGGCCGACATTCAGCCAGTTCCCGGGCATCTTATCGACGAAAAACGGCCGGTCGGTCTTACGGAAAGCGCGGCTGGTTTGGAGGTATCGTTCGCCCAAGGCGGCGAGTTCGGCGGGGCTGAGCGCCGCGATGCGGGATGGGTATTCCCGGGCCGAAGCGGGATGGCGCGGCGAGAGCAGTTCGGTGACGATGAAGCCCATATCGGGCAGTTCGGTGGTGCCTTCCACCAGGCTGTGGCTGGCGAGGATTTGTTCCACCAGCGTGGAGCCGGCGCGTGGCATGCCGACCACGAAAATAGGATCGGGGTCCGGGCAGCCCTGACCGGTGCGCGCGGCGAACAGTTCCGGCGTGAAGAACGGCTTCGCCTTCTGCACGCGGGCGGAGGTTTCATCGGGGTTGTAGGCGTGCGCGGTGCGCTCGGCGAGCGTGCGGCGCAGCCGGCCGCCCAGGCTGTAATGCGCAAAGCTCGTTTCGTAGTCGCCGGAACCTTCCAGGGAGAAAGCTAGCGCGTAATGCAGGTGGAAGCGATCGGCTTCCGAGATCCGGTTGTCGGCGAGATGCGCCCGAATGGCGTCGAGCTCCGCGTCTGACAGCTTCTCGTATTTAAGGTTGGCGATGCCCCAGTAGGCTTCGCCGTTGGCGGGCGAAATTTCGATGCAGGTGCGGTAGGCGCGGGCGCTTTCGGCGGTGCGGCCCAGGCGGCGCAAAGCGCGCGCATAGCTTATCCAGAAGCGCGCATCGCGCGGCGGTGTGCGGCGGAGCACCGCTTCCAGCAGATCGGCGGCGCGCGCCACGTTGCCGGTAATGGCCAGCAGGTCGGCTAGCAGGAGCCGATAGGGCAGATCGCGCGGATCGTGCGCCGCCAGCCATTCCGCCTGTTGCAGCGCCTGAATCCACCGGCTTTGCGCCATGAGCGCGTGCGCGTAATCGAGCCGCACGGCGACGTAATCGGGCGCGAGTTCCAGCGCGCGCTGCAGCAGCAGCGTTGCGGTTTCGAGGTCGCCTGACCGGGTTTCGAGTTCCGCCAGCAGGCGCAGCGCGGCGGCATCGCGGGGCGAGACGACGAGATGTTCGCGCAGGATGCCGGCGGGCTCGCGGGGCCGGCCTTCGATGATGCGGTCGCGCAGAAGGCGTTCGGCTTTGGCGCGTTTGCCGGGCGAGAGGCTCTCGGGCGGCTTGCG
>CAXUEX010000124.1:0-8575 GCA_964250215.1 uncultured Acetobacteraceae bacterium
GCTGGTGGACGATCATGCGGTGCTGCGGGCCGGCTTGCGGCAGCTTCTTGCCGCCATGATCGGCGGCGAGGTGCGGGAGGCCGGCAGCGGCCCCGAGGCGCTCGCCATCCTGGCGTCGTGGCGGCCCGACCTCGTGATCCTCGATCTGGAGCTGCCGGGCGCGGGGGGGCTCTCGTTGCTGGAGGGCATGCGGCGGGCGGACCTGCGCGTGCTGGTGCTCAGCATGCACGCCGAGCCACTTTATGCCACGCGGGCGCTGGCTTCCGGCGCGCTCGGCTATGTGTCGAAGAACGTGGCGCCCGAGGCGCTCGTGGCCGCCGCCCGGCTGGTGGCCGCCGGCGAACGCCATATCGAGTCACGAATCGCGCAGGACATCGCGCTGCAGCGCATCGAGGCGGGTGACAAATTGCATCGCCTGTCGCCGCGCGACCTGGAAATCCTGCGCCAGATGGCGGCCGGCGGCAGCCTGCGGGAAATCGCCGCCAGCCTCGGCGTCACCTACAAAACCGTGGCGAACACGGTCAGCCTAATCCGCACCAAGCTCGGCGTTTCCCGCACCGCCGACCTGATCCGCCTGGCCATTGCGGCGCGGCCCGGGCACGGCCCATGAGCGGCCGGGCCTGGAAACGGCGACGGGCGGCCCGCTAGAAGGAGGAAGATGCTCTCCCGCCTCGATCGCTACGTCCTGCGCCAGCTCCTGATCTCGCTCGCCGCCGTCACGGCCGCGCTCGTGGCGCTGATCTGGCTCACCCAGTCGCTCCGCTTCGTCGAGCTCGTGGTCAATCGCGGGCTCTCCATGCGCGTGTTCCTGGAACTCACCAGCCTGCTGCTGCCCGGCTTCACGGCCGTGATCCTGCCGATCACCACCTTCGTGGTGGTGCAGTTCGTCTATCAGCGGCTGGCCAGCGACCGCGAACTCACCGTAATGCGCGGCGCCGGGCTTTCGCCCTGGGCGTTGTCGCGGCCGGCGCTGCTGCTGGCGCTGCTCTCGCTGCTCGCGGGGCTCGCGCTGAACATTTGGGTGGTGCCGGCCGCCTCTGAGGCATTCCGGCAATATCAGTTCGAGATCCGCAACAAGGTCGCCGCATTCCTGTTGCAGGAGGGCGTGTTCACGGCAATCTCCGACGACCTCACCGTGTATGTGCGCTCGCGCGATCCCGACGGCACGCTGCACGGCATATTGGTGGAGGACGACCGCCAGAAAGACAATCGCGCCACCATCCTGGCCGAACGCGGCAGGCTGGTTCCCACCGGCGGCGCGCCGCACGTGCGGCTGGAGAACGGCTCCCGCGAGGAGATCGACCGCAAGACCGGCCGGCTCGATGTGCTGACGTTCGCCGAGGACACGATCGATCTCGATTCAGGCAACAAGGAGAACGGCCAGCGCTACCGTGACGTGAACGAAATGTCATTGCACGAGCTGCTGCACCCCGATCCCGCCAACACGCCAGTGCGGGATTTCGGCAAGCTGGCGGTGGAAGCGCACCACCGGCTGACGCAGCCGATCACGGCCGTGAGCTTCACGCTGGTGGCGCTGGCCAGCGTGCTCACCGGCGGCTTCCAGCGCCACGGCAATCTGCTGCGCCCGGCCGCGGCCGTGCTGGTGCTGGTGGGGCTGCTGGCGACGGGGCTCGCCGTAGCCAGCCTGGCGACGCGGCAAATGGCGCTGATCCCGCTGATCTGGGCCGAAGCGGTGCTGCCGGGGCTCGCCGCCGCGTTCCTGCTGTTCGCGCCGCCGCGCATGGCGCCGGAAGCCACGCCCGCGGGCGCCGTGGCGGCGAGCGGCTGATGCTCGCGCTCACGCTTTCCGGCTATATCGCGCGCTCGTTCTCGGCGGCCGTCGCGGTGATGCTCGGCGGCCTGTCGCTGCTCGTGATGCTGTTCGACTACATCGAGCTGTTGCGCCGCGCCGCGACCCGCCCCGACGTGGGGTTCGGCCTGGTCACCACCATCGCGTTGTTGCGGCTGCCGTATTACATGCTGCTGATCCTGCCGTTCGCGGTGCTGCTCGGCGGCATCGTCGCGTTCTGGCGGCTCACCCGCTCGTCCGAGCTGATCGTGGCGCGCGCCGCCGGCGTCTCCGCCTGGCAGTTCCTCACCGCGCCGCTCGCCTGCGCCATGTTGTTCGGCGCTGTGGCCACCGCTGTCGTCTCGCCGCTGTCCTCCGCCATGTTCGGGCGTGCCGAACAACTCGACAACGTGCATATCCGCGCCACCGGCGGCGCGCTGGCGCTTGCCGGTGGCCAGTTGTGGCTGCGCCAGGCCGATCGCGGGCTGAAACCCGACGGTGTGGCCATCATCCGGGCGCACCACGTGCAGACCGAAGGCCGCACGCTCTCGGCCGACGACGTGACGGTGTTCCGGCAGGACGACCGCGACCGTTTGCTCTCGCGAATCGAGGCCGACCACGCGGTGCTGCGCAAGCACGAGTGGGAACTGTCGGGGGCGCGCAGCATCAAGCCGGACGAGTTGCCGAAACCGATCGGCAGCGCGCTGCTGCCCACCGATCTCACCGTGAACCGCATGGAAGAAAGCTTCCAGAGCGCCGACACGCTTTCCGTGTGGGCGCTGCCCGGATTCATTTCGCTGCTCGAGCACGCCGGCTTCTCCTCGGTGCGCCACCGGCTGCATTTCCAGTCGCTTCTGGCGCTGCCGCTGCTGTGCGGCACGATGGCGCTGGTGGCAGCGGGATTTTCTATGCGTCCGGCACGGCGCGGCGGCGTGGCGCGCATGATCGGCTCGGGTGTGGCCGCCGGTTTCGCGCTGTTCACGGTGAGCAAGATCGCCGAGCAACTCGGCCAATACGGCGCGCTGCCGCCGGCGCTCGCCGCCTGGGTGCCGGCATTCGCCGGACTGCTGCTGGCGCTGGCGCTGCTGCTGCATCTGGAGGATGGCTGACCGCGATGCGCCGTTCCGTCCACGCGCACGCGCCCATATGGCTCGCGGCGCTCGCGCTGCTGTTCATGCAACCGGCGCGGGCGCAGTTCGGTCTGGGCGAAAGCGACCACAACGCGCAGCAGCCGGTGAGCGGCAACCAGCCGGTGACGTTCCAGGCCGACAGCGTGAGCTACGACAAGCAGAACGGCATCGTAACTGCTTCGGGCCATGTCGAGGCTTGGCAGAACGGCCATTATCTGCGCGCCGACCGCGTGACTTTCGACCGCAACACCGACGTTGCCGCCGCCAGCGGCCATGTGGTGATCGCCGAACCCGACGGGCAGATCGTGTTCGCCGATTATGCCGAAATGACGCAGGGCATGCGCAACGGCGTGCTGGCAGGCATGCGCGCGCTGCTGGCGAATGGCGGCAAGCTCGCCGCCAACGGCGCGCGCCGTACCGAGGGCAAGCTGAACGAACTGGCCCGCGCGGTGTACTCCAGTTGCGACGTGTGCGCGATCGATCCCACCAGCCCGCTCACCTGGCAGCTGCGGGCCGAGCACATCACCCAGGATCTGGAACACAAGCGCATCGAATACAGCGATGCCTGGATCGATGTGCTCGGCCTGCCGGTGTTCTACCTGCCGTATTTCTCCAATGCCGATCCTTCGGTGAAACGCCAGAGCGGCCTACTGATCCCGAATTTCGGGCTGACGGACGAGCATCTTGGCACGTTCGCGACGATCCCGTACTACCTGGTGATCGACGATCAGTCCGACCTGACAATCACGCCCACGCTATCCACCATGCAGGGCGGCCAGGTGGCGCTGGATTACCGCCGCGATTTCAATTCCGGTGCCACCGACATCATGGGCGCCGTCGCCCACGATCAAGCCACGCTCGCCGGCTACGTACGCGCCAATGCGAACTTCGTGTGGAACGACACCTGGCGCTACGGTGCCAGCCTCACGCTCGGCAGCTCGGTCGATTACCTGCGCGACTACCAGATCGACGGATTTCTCGGCAACACGCTGCCCTCCTCGGCCTATATCGAAGGTTTCGGCGTCGGCAGCTATACGAAACTCGATTTCCTGGCCTGGCAGGGGCTGAATGCCAGCATCAACCAAAGCCAGCTCCCTTATGCGCTGCCGCGCTACGAATACGATTTTGTCAGCGAACCGGACGCGCTGGGCGGCCGCACGTCATTCAACGTGAAAGCGTTCAACGTGCTGCGCAATGCCGGCACGACCGATCAGCAGGCGGGAGCGCGGCTGGAATGGGACCGGCCGTTCGCCGGCCCGCTCGGCGAGCGCTATCTGTTCACGGCCCAGGTGCAAGCCGCCGGCTTTCAGGCCAGCGTGCTGAACGCGCAGCCGAATTACTCGCCCGTTGAGCAGGCACAGAACGCCCACGCGCAGCCGCAGGTGGCGCTGAAGATGAACTGGCCGTTCCTGCGCACCGGTTCGCTCGGCAGCCAGATCGTGGAACCGATCGTGCAGGTGATCGGGGCGCCGCAGAGCGGCAACAGCCTGCGCGACCACTTCCTCAACGAGGACAGCTTGGCTTACGAATTCACCGATGCGACGCTGTTCAGCCTGAACCGGTTCGGCGGGTTCGACCGTTTCGATGGCGGATTGCGGGTGAATGCCGCAATGCACGCGAACTGGACGTTCCCCGGCGGCCAGGTGCTGGATGGGCTGGTGGGCGATTCCTGGCAGCAGCACATCGACCAGAACCTCTACCCGCAATTCCAGCCCTGGAACGGCTTCGCGCGGGATGCGCATTTCTCCGATGTCGTCGGCCGGCTCAGCTTCGTGCCGAACTCCTGGTTGAACTTCACGGCCCGCGGCCGCGTCGATCCGGAAAACGGCGATCTGCGCTTCGCCGACGCCACCACAGGCTTCGGCCGCGGCATCCTGCATGTGAATATCGGCTATCTTTATAGCTCGACGAATCCGTACCTGCTGTATCTGTTTGGGCCGGGCTATCTGTCGCCGGGTTTCCTGGTGCCGGGCAACCCGGCCTCGGCCGCGTTCTTCGCGCCGCGCAACGAAGCCCAGGTTTCCGCCAGCAGCCACTGGCGTCACTGGACGGCGTCGTTCAACGGCATCCGCGATCTTGGCACCGGGCAGATGGTCTCGGCCGGCGGCGATCTGAAATACGAAGACGAGTGCACGATCTTCGACATTCTGGTTGCCCGGCGCTATACGTCGATCAACGGCGACCACGGCAACACCACCGTGCTGTTCACCATCGACCTGAAAACCGTGGGCCAGGTGCCGATCAAAGGCTAGGCCGAGGCTGGGAAAGGCTAGGAGCGTGCGACCGATGCGATTTGGCGTAATGGCGGCCTTGCCGCTGATCTTCGCGGCCGGCACCGCGCCGGCGCTGGCGCAATACTATCCGGGCGCCAACCCGGGCGCGAATTTCGGGGGGCCTACCTCGCGCGGCATCGGCCCCGGCGCCGAAGCGCCCGATCACGGCGATCAGAACCCGCAGGACCAGAGCGATGAGCTGCGCCGGCACGAAAAGGAGCCGGCGATCCGCATTCCGCCGCCAAAGATCGAAACGCCGCCGCCAGATGCCGATGCGATCGCCGCGGTGGTGAACGGCGACGTGATCACCCGCGCCGACGTGGACAACCGCGCCCGGCTCTTCGCGCTCTCCACCGGCCTGCCGATGAGCGGCGACATCACCCGGCTGCGGCCACAGATCACGCGCGAGCTGATCGACGACCGGCTGAAGCTGCAGGAAATCCAGCGCCGCAAGATCGTGGTGGCCGATGCCGACGTGGCGCAGGCGATCGCCACCGTGGAGCAGCGCAACGGCCTGCCTCCGGGCGGCCTGCGGCAGAAGCTCGCGGCGCAAGGCGTGAACCTCTCCACGCTCATCAGCCAGATTCGCATCCAGCTCGGCTGGACGCGCGTGCTGCGCCAGGAACTTGCGGAACGCGGGCTGATCACGCCGGCCGAAGTCGATGAGCAGGAACGCATTTTCAAGGCGCAGACCGGCCAGCCGCAGTATCGCGTGGCGGAAATCTTCGTGCCAGCCGAGGATCCGTCGCGGGCCAACGATGCCCGGAAATTCGCCGACACCGTCATCCAGCAGCTTCGCGCCGGCGCGCCGTTCGGCATTGTCGCCGCCGAATTCAGCGACAGCGAAACCGCGCTCCAGGGCGGCTCGCTCGGCTGGGTGCGCCCGGATCAGCTCGATCCGCAGGTGGCGGAGCTGGTGCGGTCCATGCCGACTGGCGCGGTGAGCAATCCGGTGCGCGTGGCCGGCGGCTACGACGTGGTGACGCTGCAAGACAAACGGCTGGTGGGATCGGATCTCGCTACCGTGGTTTCGGTGCGCCAGGCGTTCTATCCGTTCGCCGTGCCGCTGGATCCGCAGGCGCCCACCGAGCAGCAGCGCCGGGCACTGACCGATGCCCAGGGCCTGAGCCGCAGTGCGAGCGATTGCGCCGGCATGGAGGCCGCGAACGCGGCGCAGGGCAACAAGCGGCCGAGCGATCCCGGCCCGATCCGGCTCGACCACCTCAATCCGCAAATGCAACAACTTCTCGGGGCGCTGAAGCCCGGTCAGGCGAGCAAGGCGCTGGTGACGCCGGAAGGCGTGATGGTGGTGATGGTGTGCAGCAGCGAGCAGAAGAATTTGGCCGCCATGACGCGCGACGACATCGCCAACGAACTAGTGTCCGAGCGCGTGGAACTCGCTTCGCGGCAATTGCTGCAGGATCTGCGCCGCCGGGCGCTGATCGATCAGCGCTCGAGCTGATCCTCGGGTTCGGTGTCCGGCACGTCGGCGTAGATTTCCTCGAACGGGATTTCCACATCGATTTCCGGCAGCTTCAGCACGGCATCGCGGCCGCTCAGCGTGGCCACGCCCCAGTCTTCGCCGCGCCGCATGAAAACCTGCGCGGCCGGCCCGGTTTGTTCCAGGATGACATAGGCGGCGACCGAGGCAGTGGCCCGGTACTCGGCGGGCTTGAGGAAAAGATCGGTCCGGCGCGTGCTCGCGCTGAGTATTTCGAAGACGATCACAGGATCACCGACGACCTTGGCGTCTGGCGCCTGCGGCGAGCAGACCACGAATACATCCGGATACCGGATCCGACCAGCTACTTCGATCTTCAGATCGCTGCCGTGAGGACGGCAAGCTTTGCCGCGCAGGCGAACGCTCAGAGCTGCCAGAAGGTTCGTCTGGATCGTGGAGTGCGCCACGCTCACGCCCACCATCGCCACCGGCGCGAACCCGTCGAACTCGTATTTTGCCGGCTGCCGCTCTTCCCAGTCCAGGAACTCGGCCAGGCTCATCGCCTTCCGCAAAGCGACATTCATGTCTTTCGCCCGCTCCCGCGCTGTGCAATGGCTGGCCACTCACGCCGGCTGGCGCAAGGCCTGACGCCGTTGGCGGCCGCATGATACCCCCGCCCTGACACCTGACAACTGATGACTGACAACTGAACATGCGCCGCCGCCGCGGCCGGCCGATCGACGGCTGGCTGATCCTCGACAAGCCCGCCGGCCTCACCAGCACCGATGTGGTGAACCGCGTCCGCCGCGGCCTGGATGCGCAGAAGGCCGGCCACGGCGGCACGCTCGATCCGCTCGCCACCGGCGTGCTGCCGATTGCCTTCGGCCAGGCCACGAAAACCGTGCCCTACATCGTGGACGGCACGAAGCTCTACCGCTTCACGCTGCGTTTTGGCGAGGCGCGCGACACCGACGATGCGGACGGCGCCATCGCCGCAATTAGCCCCGCCCGGCCCACCGACGGTGCGTTGCGCGCCGCCCTGCCCGGCTTCACCGGCAACATCCAGCAGGTGCCCCCAGCCTATTCCGCCGTGAAGATCGCCGGCGAGCGCGCCTACGACATGGCGCGCGAAGGCCGCGCGCCCGAACTCGCCGCCCGCCCCGCCCGCGTGGACCGGTTCGAGCTCGTGGAGCGGCCCGATGCCGAGCACGCGGTGTTCGAAGTGCAATCCGGCAAGGGCGTGTATATGCGCAGCCTGGCCCGCGACCTCGCGCGGCAATGCGGCGCGCTGGGGCATATCGCGGCGCTGCGCCGGCTGCGCGTTGGCCCGTTCACCGAGGCGCACGCGATTCCGCTGGACAAAGTGCTCGCCACGGAGGATACCGCGCGATCCCAACCGGACCTCCTTCCGGTCGCGACCGCGCTGGCCGACATCCCGGCGCTGGCCCTGACCGCAACCGAGGCCATGCATCTCGCACAAGGCCAGGCGATCAGCGCGCTGGCGTTGTCATGCATTCCAGAGGTGGCCGCCCTCGGGCTGCTGCGCGTGCTGGCGGCGGGAAGCGTGATCGGGCTGGCCCGCCTGGAAGATGGCTGGCTGCGGCCCGAGCGCCTGTTCCGGAACCCCTGATCAGGAGCAAGAACGATGTCGATTACCGCGGAGCGCCGCACGGCGCTGATCGGCGAATACCAGGCGCAGCCGCAGGATACCGGCAGCCCGGAAGTACAGGTGGCGCTGCTCTCGGAGCGCATCGGCAATCTCACCGAACACCTCAAAACCCACGCCAAGGATTTCCATTCGCGGCGCGGATTGCTGATGCTGGTGGGTAGGCGACGCCGGCTGCTCGACTACCTGAAGAAGAAGGACCAGCCCCGCTACACGACCCTGATCGGTCGCCTGGGCCTGCGCCGTTGATTACCGTCGGCGGCCCCCCCCCGCCCC
>CAXUEX010000125.1:0-8356 GCA_964250215.1 uncultured Acetobacteraceae bacterium
GCCGCGCTGAGCCCGGCGAGTCCGGCGCCGATCACCACCGGCGAATCGCCCGCGTTCATAGCGCCAGCATCCGCTCCACTGCGCGCCGCGCGCCCGCCGCCACCGCGGGATCGATGCGCACCTCATGCCGCCCGGTTTCCAGCGCCGTCCGGATATTGCCGAGCGTGATGCGCTTCATGTGCGGACACAGATTGCACGGCCGCACGAAATCCACCTCCGGGTGCAGCACCGCCAGATTGTCCGACATCGAGCATTCTGTGATCAGAACAGCGCGCCCCGGCCGATGCTGCACCACGTAATCGGCCATCGCCGCCGTGGAACCCGCAAAATCCGCCGCCTGCACCACCTCGGGCGGGCATTCCGGATGCGCCAGCACCACCACGCCCGGATGGTCGCGACGCAGCCCCGCGATCTGCCGTGGCGTGAAGCGCTCGTGCACCTCGCACGCGCCCGGCGCCCACGAAACAATGCGCACCCCGGTCTCGCGCGCCACGTTGGCCGCCAGAAACCGGTCGGGGATCAGGATCACCTCCGGCACACCCAGGCTCTCCACCACGCGCTTCGCGTTGCCGCTGGTGCAACAGATATCGCTTGCCGCTTTCACCGCAGCCGTGGTATTCACATACGTGATCACCGGTGCGCCGGGATGCTGCCGCCGCAACTGCTGCACATCTTCCGCCGTGATCGATGCCGCAAGCGAACATCCGGCGCGGAGATCCGGGATCAGCACGGTCTTTTCCGGATTTAGCAATTTCGCCGTTTCGGCCATGAAATGCACGCCGGCCATCACGATCGTGTCGCAATCCGCACGCTGCGCCTCGCGCGCCAGCGCCAGGCTGTCGCCCACCACATCGGCCACGCCATGGAAGATGTCCGGCGTCATGTAGTTGTGCGCCAGGATCAACGCCCGCTTCTCCTGCTTCAGTCGCTCGATGGCGGCCACGTCGTCCGCCATCGCCGGCCACTCGAAGGGGGGCACAAAGGCGCGGACGCGATCATAGGCGGGGGCGAGGGAAGCAGACATTGGACGCTCCTATGCTCATTTAGAGCATTAGTCGGCCAGGAGAACTGCCCCGCACTCGATAGGCGCCAGGCAGAATTACCGGGACAGACGCTTATGCTGGGAATGAGCAAAAGCCAAGTCAAGGTGAACCCGGTTCACGCCCGCGTGTCAACCGGCCGCGCTTCAGCTCCGGATCAGCGGCAGCTTGGTGCCGGAAACCGCGCGCTCGGTCTGCACGTCGCGCCGATAGCGCACCAGGCGTGCTGGCCTGCCACGCGTGGTCGCCACCCGCCCGGTATCCTCCACCAGCGCCTGCGCCTCGATGAGCCGGCGGAAATTCTGCGTATGCAGCCCGCGCCCGGCCAACGCCTCCACCGTCTGCTGCAGCGCGCCCAACGTGAACTCCTGCGGCATCAGCTCGAAGAACACCGGCCGGTATTTGATCTTGGCCCGCAGCCGCGCAATTCCGGTGGCCAGGATGCGGCGGTGATCCAGCGCCATGGCCTCGCCCGCCACGCGCGCAACGGAAGCCGACGCCTTCTCGCGCCGGTCCCGCTCGGGCACCAACCCGGCTTCATACAGCAGCTCATAGCGCTGCAGCACCAACTCCTCGTTCCACGGCCGGCCATCCAGCCCGAAGGTGATCGCCACCCGGTTCCGCCGCGCCTCGTGCCGCGCGGCCCAGGCCACCAGCGCGGGCGCGATCCGCTCGGCAATTTCGGTCGGCGCCCCGGCGCGATGGTCCTCCCACGGAAAGTAGCGATACCAGCCGTGCCAGCCCGCCGCCTCGCCCATCACCGGGCCTTCGCGCGCCAGCCCCAGATAGCTCACCGAAATCACCCGGCCGCCGGCCTCAGCCCGGTCGCTGTCGGCAAAGGTGTAAAGCTGCTCCACGTAGCCCAGCTTCTGATGCGTCTGCCGCTCCACCCAGCTCCGCAGTGCCGTCTGCAACGACCGGTCGCCGCTTTCGAAGCTGCCCGAGGGCAGGGCGCCCCCGCCCGCGATGGTCAGCACCCGCGGCTCGCCCGCGGTCACGGCGACCACGACCGCAATCAATTCGGTGGCAAGCGGAGAGGACACGGCGCTGGCCGATACCCGATCGCCGCCCCGCTGTCAGGGCCCCGCTGTCAACGCCAGGGCGAGACAGGCTTGGCCGATTTCGCACCCGGCAGGAAAACCCCGCACACGCCGCGCGTTTGCCAGGGCAAGCGGGAAGGAGCCGGAAATGGCGGGCAGGCAGACCGAAGCGCCGATCGCACGCATTACCGCCACTCCGTACACCATTCCCACCGACCGGCCCGAAGCCGACGGCACGCTGGCTTGGCACGAAACCACGATCGTCGTCGTGCAGGTGGAAGCTGCGAACGTCACGGGGCTCGGCTACACCTACAGTGACGCCACGAACGCGGCACTGATAAACGAGAAACTTGCGCCGCTGCTTCGAGGCAGATCCGCTTTCGACATCCCTGCCGCGCTGCTCGCCATGCAGCGCCAAGTTCGCAATCTTGGGCGGGCCGGCCTGGCCGCCACCGCAATCGCCGCCATCGATGCGGCGCTGTGGGATTTGAAATCGACGCTGCTTGGCATTGCGCTCGCGAAACTACTGGGTCAGGTGCGCGATGCCGTCGATATCTACGGCAGCGGCGGCTTCACCACGTATGACGATGCGACTTTGCGGCAGCAGCTCGCGGGCTGGGTGGAACGGCAGGGATGCCGCGCCGTGAAAATGAAGGTGGGCGCCGATGCGCCGCACAACCGTGAACGCGTGCGCACCGCCCGCGCCGCCATCGGCGAGGCCGCGCTGTTCATCGATGCAAACGGAGCCTTCGCGCGTAAGCCCGCGCTCGATTTCGCCGAATTCGCCGCCGGCGAGGGTGTCGCCTGGTTCGAGGAACCGGTATCCAGCGACGACCTCGAAGGCCTGCGCCTGCTCCGCGATCGCGCACCCGCCCGCCTGGAAATCGCCGCCGGCGAATACGCCTACGATCTCGATGCGGTACGCGCGATGCTGGCGGCCGGCGCCGTGGATGTGCAGCAGGCGGATGCCAGCCGCATGGGCGTGAGCGGCTTTCTCGCCGCCGGCGCGCTTTGCGAGGCGCATCACACCGATCTTTCCGGTCACTGCGCGCCCTCGCTGCACCTGCACGCCGCCTGCGCCGTACCGCGGCTGAGGCATCTCGAATATTTTCACGATCATGTGCGCATCGAACAAATGCTTTTTGACGGCGCCGCCACGGCGCATGACGGCAAAATCCGCCCCGATCTGTCCCGCCCCGGCATGGGCCTGGAACTGAAGCAGCAGGATGCGTTGCGGTACGCCGCATGAAACACCGAAGTGCGATCATCGAACGCCGCGCTGCCAAACTGCGTATGCTGCGCCGCGAAATCGACCGGCTGGAAGCGCGCGAAGCGACGCTGAGCGCCGCGCGCAATCTAAATGCGGCTTCCGGCATGTTGGCCGGCTCCGTGCTGCTGGATAGCGCGCTGGAACATTATCGCGGCTCGTTCAAGAACCCCGCGATGTTCACGCCGCTGGCCATTGCCTCACTCACGCTGGGCGTCAGCGCGCACGGCACGGCAGACCGGCGCCTGGCTTCGCACCGCGTGCGCGAAATCAGTTACGCGGCTGGCGCCGCCACCGGCCTGCTCGGGTTTCTGTTTCATACATACAACGTGCTCAAGCGCCCGGGCCGGCTCGCCTGGCAGAATTTGTTCTACGGCGCGCCGATCGGCGCGCCATTTGCGATCCTGCTCTCGGGCTTGCTCGGCAGTGCCGCGGAACGCATCCGCAACAGCCCACCCGGGCGCGCCCGGGTGCTCGGCCTGCCGGCCGGCCGGCTGATGGCCGCGGTCACCGGCATCGGGCTGCTGGGCACGGCGGGGGAGGCGGGGCTGCTGCATTTTCGCGGCGCCTTCCAAAACCCGTTCATGTATGCGCCGGTGACGCTACCGCCGCTGGGCGGGGTCGTGATGCTGCGCGAGGCGCTGCGCACCGGCAGGCGGGAGCGGGCGGCTGCCGGCTGGCTGATGCGCGCCATCGCGGCCCTCGGCTTCGCCGGCGTCGGCTTCCACGCTTGGGGCATCCAGCGCAGCATGGGCGGCTGGCGCAACTGGAGCCAGAACGTGCTCGACGGCCCCCCCCTGCCGGCGCCGCCCAGCTTCACGGGCTTGGCGATGGCCGGCCTGGCAGCGCTCCGTTTGCTCGCGGAACACCCCGATGCCTGATCGCTACCCCGGCTACGACGTGCTCGCGAAGCGGCACACGCCATCGTGGAACGAGCAGACCCGCCGCGTCATTGACGAACGACTGGCCCTGCTGCACGAGCCGCGGTTCTTTTCGGCGGCGGAATTTGCAACCCTGCAGGCGATCGTTGCCCGTGTCGTGCCGCAACCCGCTTCGCGCCCGCCCATACCGGTGGCCGCACTTGTCGATGACAAGCTCGTCCGCAACCGCCAGGACGGCTACCGCCCTCCCGAACTGCCGCGCGATCGCGAAGCCTGGCGCCGCGGCCTGGCCGCAATCGAAGCCGAGGCGCGGGCGGCGCACAGCACGGGGTTCGCGGATCTTTCCGGCGCGCAACAGGACGCCCTGCTGCGCCACATGGAAGCAGGCAGATCGCAAGCAACGGAATGGGCCGGGATGCCACCAAAAATTTTCTTCAAGCAGCGGCTTCTCTCCGACATCGTGCACGCCTACTGGTCGCATCCCACATCATGGAACGAAATCGGCTGGGGCGGCCCGGCGAGCCCGCGCGGCTACGTGCGCATGGGCTACGACGAGCGCGACCCTTGGGAAGCCGCGGAAGCGCACGGCGATCCGGAGGCGGCCCGGGCCGCAAACCGCCGTGTCGGATGATCCGCTGGCCACATTGCGGGGCCACAATGGCCGCGCGCCGGATGTGTTCCGCCCCGGCGCCTGGGTGCCGATGCGGCAATTCGACGAGAGCGAGGCGGTGGATTTCCTGATCGTCGGCACCGGCGCCGGCGGCGGCACGCTCGCCTGCCGGCTGGCGGAGGCGGGATTTTCCGTGGTCGGCCTGGATGCCGGGCCGTGGTTCCGACCGCTGGAGGATTTCGCCTCCGACGAAGCCGAACAGACCAAGCTGTATTGGACGGATGACCGGATTTCCACCGGCGAAAACCCGGTGCAGCTCGGCTCCAACAATTCCGGCAAAGCGGTGGGCGGCGGCACGGTGCACTTCGCCATGGTCTCCCTGCGTTTCCGGCCGGAATGGTTCAAATCCAGAACGCTGCTCGGCTATGGCGCCGACTGGCCGTTGGATTGGCGCGAAATGTGGCGCTACTACCGGCAGGTGGAGCAGGCGCTGAAGATCGCCGGCCCGATAACCTATCCATGGGGCCCGAAGCGTCCGCGCTACCCTTATCGCGCGCACGAAATGAATGCCGCCGCGCTGGCGCTGGCGCAAGGCTGCGAAGCGCTCGGCATCTCCTGGACGGAAACGCCGATTGCCACCCTCTCCGCGCCGCGTGGCTTGGCGCATCCTTGCGTCTATCGCGGCTTCTGCGTCACCGGCTGCTCGACAAACGCGAAGCAGAGCGCGCTCGTCACCTGGATCCCCCGCGCCGTGGCGGCGGGCGCGGAAATCCGCGATCTCGCCATGGTTGGCCGCATCGAAATGCAGGGCGACCGCGCCACCGGCGTGCATTACTACCGCGACGGCGAGTGGCGCTTCCAGCGCGCCCGCAACGTGGTTGTAGCCGGTTACGCCATCGAAACACCGCGGCTGCTGCTGAACTCCGCCACCGACCGCTTTCCGCAGGGTCTCGCCAACAGCTCCGGACTGGTCGGGCGTTACTTCACGGTGCAATCCAACCAGGCGGTGTGGGGCCTCTCGCAAAAGGAAATCCGCGCCTACAAGGGGCCGCCCTCGCTCGCCATCACGGAACACTGGAATTACGACGACCGCAAGGATTTCCACGGCGGCTACTGCTACATGAGCCAGGGCCCGCTGCCGCAGCTGTGGGCCAACACGCAAGCCACCGCGCACGGCTTGTGGGGCGAACCGCTGATGGCGGCCATGCAGGATTACAACCATCAGGTCGGGCTGAAAATGGTCGGCGAAATGCTGCCGCAGGAACGCAACCGCGTCACGCTGGCCGACGATACCGACCAATACGGGCTGCGGGTCGCCCGCGTGGAATACGCCTGGTGCGATAACGATCGCGCCATGATCCGCCACGCGCTGGATTTCATGGGCAGCGCGCTCGCCGCCATCGATTGCCGCGACATCTGGGAGCAGACCGACGATACCTGCCACATGAACGGCTCCGCGCGCATGGGCAGCGATCGCGAAACCAGCGTGGTGGATGCCGATTGCCGGAGCTGGGATATTCCCAATCTCTGGATTTGCGACGGTTCGGTGTTCCCCACGGTGGGTGGCGTGAATCCGTCGCTCACCATTCAGGCGTTGGCTTGCCGCACGGCGGATCGTATTCGGGGCATGGCGGCTCGGGGCGAGCTGTAAAAAGGAAGGCCTTCTTTCTTGAAAGAAAGAAGCAAAGAACTTTCACCAATTAAGAAACAAAAGCGGCTTCGGTCTTGGCTCGCACTTCATCTAGGCTGATGCCGGGGGCCAGGTCAGTCAGCCGCAAACCTGGGCGGCCTACGTCGAATACCGCCAGTTCCGTCACGACCCTGTCCACCACCCCGGCGCCAGTCAGCGGCAATGTGCAGCGATGCAGGATTTTCGGCTCGCCTTTCGCGGTGTGCTCCATCAACACCACCACGCGCCCCACCCCGGCCACCAGATCCATCGCACCGCCCATGCCCTTCACCATCTTTCCGGGCACCATCCAGTTCGCCAGATCGCCGTTCTCCGCCACCTGCAACGCGCCGAGGATCGAAAGCGCGATGTGCCCGCCGCGGATCATCGCAAAGCTTGTGGCGCTATCGAAATAGCTGGTGTTGGGCAGCGCTGTAACGGTCTGTTTGCCCGCATTGATCAGATCGGCATCCTCCTCGCCCTCGAAAGGGAAGGGGCCAACGCCCAACATGCCGTTCTCGCTCTGCAGCACGATGTTCACACCCGGCGGGATGTGGTTTGCCACCAGAGTGGGGATGCCGATGCCGAGATTGACATACATCCCATCCTGCAACTCGCGCGCCGCCCGCGCCGCCATCTCGTCGCGTGTCCAGGGCATGTCTCAGGCCGCCTTCGGTCGCGTGGTGCGCTGCTCGATGCGCTTCTGCACCTGCTCCAACCTCACGATCCGCTGCACGTAAATCCCCGGGGTCACGATATGGTCGGGCTCCAGCTCGCCCGGCTCCACCAGCTCCTCCACCTCCGCCACCGTCACGCGCCCCGCGGTGGCCATCGGCGGATTGAAGTTTCGGGCCGTCTTGCGGTACACCAGATTGCCCTCGGTATCGCCGCGCCAGGCGTGCACAATCGCCAGATCGGCCGTGATGCCGCGTTCCAGCACATGCATGTTGCCGTCGAACTCGCGCTGCTCCTTGCCTTCCGCCACCGATGTTCCGACCCCGGTCCGGGTGTAGAACGCGGCAATGCCGGCACCCCCCGCCCGGATGCGCTCCGCCAGCGTTCCCTGCGGGTTGAATTCGATCTCCAGCTCGCCGGCCAGATACTGCGCCATAAATGTCTTGTTTTCGCCCACGTAACTGCTCACCATGCGCCGCACCTGCCGCGTCTCCAGCAGCAGGCCCAGCCCGGCGCCATCGATGCCGGCGTTGTTCGATACGATCGTGAGGTCGCGCACGCCGGCTTCGCGGATCGCCTCGATGAGCGCCGCCGGAATGCCGCACAGGCCGAAACCGCCGGAAAGAATGGTCATGCCATCGCGCAGCAACCCGGCCAGGGCCGCGCGCGCATCGGGATATACTTTCTGCAAGGGACCGCTTCCGCCTCAGGTGATCCGCGTCAGGCCGTCAGCATACCGCAACCGCGCAAAAACGCGAGCAGCGGCAGCATCGGCAGGCCCAGGATCGCCGCGTGTTCGCCTTCCACCGCGTCGAAAAGCTGCACCCCCCGGCCCTCCAGCCGATAAGCTCCCACCGACCCCAGCAAGGCATCGCCCTCCGCAGCGAGATACGCATCCAGGAACGTGTCGGAAAAATCCCGCATCGCCAGATGCGGCATGGCCGTGTGCCGCCAGATTTCGCCGCCCTCGCGGCACAGCACCGCTGCCGTCGCCAGCGCGTGCGGCCGCCCACGCAGCGCCTGCAACTGCCGCCGCGCACCCGGCAGATCGGCCGGCTTGTCGAACCACGTGCCGTCGCACACCAGGATCTGGTCCGCACCCAGCACCAGCGCGTTCGGTGCCGCAATGGCCCGCGCCTTTGCCGCCGCCAGCCGCAGCGCGGCGGTCTCCGCC
>CAXUEX010000126.1:0-8343 GCA_964250215.1 uncultured Acetobacteraceae bacterium
GAACCGGTGGACGGCGGAGGGCAGCCGGCTTCTGCGCGCCGATACGCCGACCGCGCCGGGGGCGCGGCCGAGGCTGGTGCAGGGCGCGGTGGAGGAGAGCAACGTGCAGCCGGTGGCGGAGCTGGGGCGGATGCTGACGACGCAGCGGGATTTTGAGTTTGCAACGCAGTTTGTGGAAGCGGAGAGCCAGCGCCACCAGGATGCGATTGCGAAGCTGGCGAGCAGCAATCCATAAGCGGGAGGGACGAACATGCGTTCGCTGGATATTGCCGGTTCCGGCATGCAGGCGCAGCAGACGAATGTGGAAGTGATTTCCAACAACATCGCCAACATGAGCACCACCGGTTTCAAGCGCCGGCGGGCCGAATTCCAGGACCTGATCTACCAGAATTTGCGGCGTGTGGGATCGAACAGTTCCGATAACGGATCTGTGGTGCCGAGCGGGGCGCAGATCGGGCTGGGAGTGAAGACGGCGGCGATCTATCGCATCTGCGAGCAGGGCAATCTGCAACAGACCGGCAACAATCTCGACTTGGCCATCCAGGGCAACGGATATTTTCAGGTGACGCTGCCATCGGGCGACACGGCCTATACGCGCGACGGCACGTTTGCGCTGGCACCGGACGGCACGATCGTGACGGCGGACGGCTTTCCGGTGGCGCCCGGGATCGTGGTGCCGACGAATGCGGTAAGCGTGAGCATCAACGCATCCGGCCAGGTGCAGGCAACGATTTCCGGGCAGACGACGCCGCAGACGCTGGGGCAGTTGCAGCTTGCGGCGTTTCCGAACGAGGCGGGGCTGGATGCGCAGGGCGACAATCTGTTCATTCAGACCGCGGCTTCGGGCAATGCGGTGACGGGCACGCCGGGATCGCCGGGTTTCGGCAGCATGATGCAAGGTTTCATCGAAACCTCGAACGTGAACATCGTGACCGAGATCACCAATCTCATTACCGCGCAGCGGGCTTACGAGATGAACAGCAAGGTGATCACGTCTTCCAACGAGATGTTGCAGACATTGAGCAATCTGAGGTGAGGCCATGCGGGTTCCTGCGGTTTTGATTGTTGTTGCCGTGCTGCTGCCGGCGGCGCACGCGGCGGCGTTGCGGCCATTTACGGAACTGCACGCGGCGGCCGTGCGGCTTTCCGATCTGTTCGATGGCCTTGGCGGGATTGCCGATCCGGTGCTGGGGCCGGCGCCGGTTCCGGGCGGCCGGATTGTGGTGGAAGCGCCGCAACTGGCGGCGATCGCGCGGGATTTCGGGGTGGATTGGCGGCCGGCATCGGGCGCCGAACGGGCGGTGCTGGAACGGGAAGGCGAGGCCATCCAGCTAAGGGCGGTGCTTTCGGCGGCGCGCGAGGCACTGGCGCAGGCGGGGGCGCCGGCGGATGCGGATGTTGCGCTGACGAATTTCGATCCGCCGGTGGTGGCGGATGCGGCGGCGGCGCGCGTGGAGGTGGCCGGGCTGGGCTACGACGCGGCGAGCGGGCGGTTCACCGCGGCGCTGACGGTGGCGGAACCGGGTGCCCCGCGGCAGCACCTGCGGATTTCCGGCCAGGCGCTTTGCATGGTGGAGGCGGCGACGCTGGTGCGCCCGGTGGCGCTGGGCAGCGTGCTAGCGGCGGGCGATCTGGCGCCTGTGCGGGTGCGGGCCACGGCGCTGGCGGGACATGCGCCGCTGCCGTTGGAGCAGGTGGCGGGCAATGTGCTGCGGCGCTTGCGGCCGCCCGGCGCGGCGCTGCTGCAGGGCGATGTTGCGGCGCCGGTTCTGGTGGCGCGTGGCGGCACGGTGCGGTTGCTGCTGGATGCGGGATCGATTCTGCTGAGCGCGCAGGGCGTGGCGCTGGATGCGGGCGGCGCGGGCGATCGTATCCGAGCGCAGAATCCGAGTTCGCACGCGATCGTGCAGGCGGTGGTGAGCGGCGCCGGCGAGGCGCGCGTGCTGCCCGGCACGGCGGCGGCGGGCATCAATCTGGCTTCCGTACCGTGAGCGGGAAGCGGGTTTGGCCAGTTCTGGCGGCCGGGCTGCTGAGTTGCTGCGGCAATTTGCAGCGGATTTCGGAAATCGGCCGGCCGCCGGCGATGACGCGGATTACCGATCCGACGGCCGATCCGGCGTATCGCCCGGTGACGTTGCCGATGCCGCGCGCCGAGACGGCGCCTACCGAGCCCGCGAGTTTGTGGCGCACCGGCAGCCGCGCGTTTTTCAAGGACCAGCGGGCGGCGCAGGTGGGCGATATCGTGACCATCCTGGTGAACACGACCGATGCGGCCGACGTGGAGAATGCGAGCACGGAGACGCGCAACGGCCAGGAGACGCTCGGCATTCCGAATTTGTTCGGGCTGGAGGCGCAACTGCCGAAGCTGTTCACGCGCGCGGTGAACCCGAATTCGCTGGTGAGTGCGAGCAGCGCGGGCAATGCGGGCGGCACGGGCAAGATCAAGCGCAACGAGACGGTGATGCTGCGGCTGGCCGGCGTGGTGACGCAGGTGCTGCCGAACGGCAATCTGGTGGTGGCGGCGCGGCAGGAGATGCTGGTGAACAGCGAGCTGCGGGAGTTGCAGGTTTCCGGCGTGATCCGGCCGCAGGACATTGCGAGCGACAACACGGTGCCGCACGACCGGATGGCGGAGGCGCGAATTTCTTATGGCGGCCGGGGGCAGCTTACGGATGTGCAGACGCCGCGGTATGGGCAGCAGTTGATGGATATTCTGTTGCCGTTTTGAAACCCTATCGGAGCCGGAGCGATCCTGCCATCCTGCGAGATTGTTTGGCTGGGCTTCACGAGGCTGTTGGGTTAACGGCGATTGTCTCGGCACGGGTTGCGCATCAAGTGCGAGCTTCATGACCGTGAGGTTTGCATGACCGGATCGCGACCGCTCGCCTTGGTGACCGGGGCTTCGTCCGGCATTGGCCTGGAACTGGCCAAGCTGCTGGCAATGCAAGGCTACGATGTTGCCATCGCTGCCGACCGCAAGCTGGCGGAAGCCAAGCGCGCTTTGGAGGCGGCCGGGGCTGCGGTCCCTCTCGCACTGGAGATCGACCTATCCAGCAGGCCGAACGTGGAGGCGCTGGTCAAGGCGATGCGCGGGCTCACCCGTCCCGTCGATATCCTTTGCGCCAATGCTGGTCACGGGTTGAGCCGCGCATTCTTCGATCAGGATTTGGGGGAGGCCCTGCGCGTATTCGAAACCAATCTGCTCGGCACGATTGGGCTTATTTGGCACATTGGGCGCGACATGCGCGACCGGGGCGCCGGCCGGATCCTGATCACCTCCTCCACGGCATCGCAGACACCCGGCCCATATGCCTCGGTTTATTTCGCGTCCAAGGCGGCACTGCAGAGTTTCGGCCACTCGCTCCGGGTGGAGGCCAAGGACACGGGTGTTTCGGTGACCTTGCTGTTGCCGGGCGCCACCGGTACGGAATTCTTCCGGCGCGAGGACGGCCTGAACACGAAAGGCGCGCAGGGGCCGATGGACGATCCGGCCAAAGTCGCTCGCACGGGGCTGGAGGCGCTGATGCGCGGCGACGCCGAGGTGATCCACGGCGAGTACAATCGCCAGGCGGTTGCGCAGGCCCGAACAAGTCGGCGGCGGAGAATGCCGAGACGCTCGCCGAGCTGCTGCGCCCGCAGGCGGCCCGCTGAGGCGGCGGCCGGCTTCGTCTTCCGACGCAGTTACGTCGTCGTTGGGTCACGCTTGCAGAATCTGCGTCGCGGCTGCCTCGCCCGCGCGGATGGCGCCGTCCATGTAGCCGGTCCATTTTGTTGCGGCTTCGGTGCCAGCCCAGTGCACGCGACCGCACGGGGCGCGGAGCGCGCGGCCGAGGCGGCTGAGCGTGCCGGGGGGTGGGACCATGACGGGGGCGCCGCGTGTCCATGTCTCGGCCGTCCAATCGTTGAAGCCGTAGGCGGTGGGGTTGAGTGCGCGATCGTCGGCGAACCAGCGTTGCAGCGTCTGCAATACGGTGTTACGTTGCGCGGTCGCATCTAGCGCGCGCCAGGTGAGCGCGTTGTCGCCGCCGATGAAGCCGAGCACGGCGCCGGAGCCGTCGCCGGGATCGTCGTCGTACAGCGCGGTGATCGGGCCCCGCACGCTCGCCACTTCGGCGGAGAGACCGTGTTCGCGCCAGAACGGTTTTTCGTAGGTGACGATCACCTTGAAATAGCGGCCCATCGGCGCGCGGGATTGCAGCTCGCGCCGGTCGGGCGGCAGGATCGGATCGAACGCGATGCGCTCGGCGATGGCGGGCGGCACGGCGACGATGGCGTGCTGGGCTTGCAGCGCCGTGCCGGATGCGGTGGTGACGGTGACGCCATTCCGGTCTTGCGCGATGCGGGTGGCGGGCTGGCCGAGGCGCACCGCATTGCCGAGTTTTTCGGCGAGCTTCTGCGCGAGCTGCTGCGTGCCGCCGACGACGACGCTGTCCTGCGCGCCGCCCTGCGTGTTGGTGAGCATTTCCAGGTTGTCGCCCTGCGCGGCATAGAAGGCGGCGAACAACAGGCTGATTTCGCCGGGGTCGCAGCCGAACACCGCGCGGGCGGAGCAGGCGAACAGATCGACGGTGTTCTGCGTGTAGGCGTGGCGGTCCACCCATTGCGCGAGCGTGATGCTGTCGAGCGCCGCGGCATCGGGTGCGTCCCATGGCGCGGTGGGGCCGATGCGGGCGGCGATGGCGTCGAACTCGCCGATGAGGTGGGGCAGATCGAGCAGCGTGCCCCAGGGCAATGGCGGACGGGCTCCGCGGAAGCGCAGCCTATTGTCGCGCAGTTCCCAAAGCTTGTCGCCATCGGTGAAGGTGGCGCGCAACTGGAGGCCGAATTCGGCGGCGAGCGCGCGCACGCGGTGCTGCGTCGGGCCGACGAATTGCGCGCCGAGATCGAAGCGGCTTTTGCCGATGGGGGCATGCAGGGTGCGGCCACCGACGCGGTCGCGCGCTTCCAGCACGATCACGCGGCGGCCGGCATCGGTGAGTTTGCGCGCGGCGGTGAGACCGGAGAGGCCGGCGCCGACGACGATGACGTCGGCAATTTCCGGGATGGCTTCGGGTGCGGATTGCGCTTGCGCGATGCTGGGTGCGGCGAGCAGGGCGGCGGTTCCTGCCAGCGCGGCGCGGCGGGGGATATTCGTTGCGGTCATGTCGCCCTCTCCACCATGCGGCGCACGGCCCCCCTCGCCCGCTTTGCGAGGATCAGACTAATCGTCGCGGTGGACGCGTTCCATGCGTTCGTGGCGTTCCTGGGCTTCAAGCGAGAGAGTGGCGATCGGGCGGGCTTCGAGGCGTTTGAGGCCGATGGGTTCGCCGGTCTCCTCGCACCAGCCGTAGTTGCCGTGCTCGATGCGCAGCAACGCCTGGTCGATCTTGGCGATGAGTTTGCGAGCGCGATCGCGCGTGCGCAGTTCCAGCGCGCGATCGGTTTCGACGCTGGCGCGATCGGTGATGTCGGCTTCGTGGATGCCGCCTTGGGACAGGCTGAGCAGCGTGTCGTCGGCTTCGCGCAGCAGATCGGCGCGCCAGCGCAGCAGTTTCTGGCGGAAATACTCGGTTTGCAGCGGGTTCATGAAAGCCTCGCTGTCCGAGGGCATGTAGTCCGGGGGCAGCGTGAGCATCATGGGCGGCGTTCCCTCTGCGCCGGCCGCGACCATTGGCGTTTGCGGCGCGGCTTTCGGCTGGCGCGGCTTATAGCGACGGGTTTCCGTGCCGCCAAGCGCGGCGCGTTCATTTGCCGGGCGCGTCTCTCCCGCGCCGCGCCTGTTCCACGGCGGCGCGGATGCGGATTTGCTGGAGCGCGGCTTGCAGCCTGGGATCGGCGGCCTCCGGCCACGGATCTTGCAGCGCGGCGAGCGCATCGCCGGCATTATCGCCGAGCAGGGCGAGCTGGAGATCCTGGAGCGCATCCAGCGCCTGTCCGCCACGCTGCTGCGCCGCAACATCGTCTGGCGCATCGAGCATGGGGAGCGGCACGGCGAGCGCGGCCGGCGGCATGGCGGCGGCTTCGGAAGCGGGCGCGAGCCAGGCAGCGAAGCCGGTTTCCGCCCGGCGCCGGTGCGGGCCGCGCGGTGCCGGCGTGGCGGCGCGAACCAGGCCGATCCGGAATTCCATGCAACCTCCGAGACGAGACGGCGGCGTGAACGATCGCGAAACCAGCCGCGTGGTGTGGTGGCGGCAATGCATCTCTGGCCCGCCCGCCCGGCCGCACCTTGCCGGGCAATCCTTTCCGCCCTGCAAACAGCCGCGCTTATCGCGGGGCTGGCGGCCGCCGCGCGTGCCGAGGTGCGGGTGAAGGACGTGGCGGATATCGAGGGTGTGCGCGAGAACCAGTTGGTGGGTTACGGGCTGGTGGTGGGGCTGAACGGCACCGGCGACAAGCTGGACAATGCGGTGTTCACGCGCGAGTCGCTGGTGGGGATGCTGGAACGGCTGGGCGTGAACACGCGCGACCAGATCGGCAAGCTGCAAACCAAGAACGTGGCGGCGGTGATGGTGACGGCATCGCTGCCGGCGTTCGCGCGCAACGGCAGCCGCTTCGATGTGGCGGTATCGGCGATCGGCGATGCGACCAATCTTTCGGGCGGCACGCTGCTGGTGACGCCGCTGCTGGCGGCGGATGGCGAGGTGTACGGCGTGGCGCAGGGCGCGGTGACGACGGGCGCAATCGCGGCCAAAGGGGCGGCGGCTTCGGTGACGCGCAACGTGCCGACCTCGGCGCGGATCGCGAACGGCGCGATCGTGGAACGCGAGGTGACGTTCGAACTCGGCACGCATCGCGATCTGAACCTGGCGCTGCGCAATCCGGATCTCACCACGGCGCGGCGCATCGAGGCGGCGGTGAACGACGCGCTGGGGGCGGGCACCGCGCGCGCCACCGATCCGCGCACGGTGGCTTTGAACCTGGCCGGGCACGATGTGATCGGCGCGCTGGCACGCATCGAGGAGCTGCATGTGGAGCCGGACGCGCCGGCGGTGGTGGTGATCGACGAGGCCAGCGGCACGATCGTGATGGGTGCCAATGTACGCATCAGCACGGTGGCGATCGCGCAGGGCAATCTGACGATCCGCGTTTCGGAAACGCCGGAAGTCAGCCAGCCGGCACCGTTCAGCCGCAACGGCCGCACCGTGGTGGTGCCGCGCACGCAGATTCAGGTGGACACGCAGAGCGATCACAAACTGGGGCTGCTGACGTCGCAGCCGACGCTGCGCGATCTGGTGGCGAGCCTGAATGCACTTGGCGTTGGGCCACGCGACCTGATCAGCATTCTACAGGCGATCAAGGCGGCGGGCGCGTTGCAGGCCGATTTGGAGGTGCGATGATCGAAGACTCGGTTGGAGCGGCGATGCCGATGGCGGGCGGCGCCGCGAAGCTGCGGCAAAGCGCGGAGGCGTTCACGGCGGTGGCGCTGAACGAAATGCTGGCGCCGATCTTCTCGACAGCGGCAGCGGACGGGCCGTTCGATGGCGGTGCGGGCGAGCGCGCGTTTCGTCCGATGCTGGTTTCCGAAATCGCGAAACACATGGCGCACGCTGGCGGATTCGGTCTGACGGACGCGGTCTATCGCCAGATGCTGACGCTGCAGGAGGGGGGACGATGAGTTTGGCAGAAGCCGCGCGGCGGTTGGCTTCGGTGCTGCGGGAAGAGAATGCGGCGTTGGCGGCGATGGATTTTGCGCGCGCCGGTGCGCTGCTCGGCGCGAAACATGCGGCGGCAGACGGGCTGGCCGCGGCGACGAAATCGGCGGCAGCGGGGAATGGCGGCGAGGCGTTGCGCGAGCTGACGGTGCTGGCGGAAGAGAACCGGCGATTGTTGAACCGCGCGTTGCGCGTGCAGCGGCGTGTGCTGGATGTGGTGGCGCGGGCGGCGCGGCAGAATGGCGGGCCGGCGCGTTACGACACTAACGGGAAGGCGCAACCCGGTGTTTCGCCGCCGCGCAGTCTGCTCGCACGAATATAGCAACAGAGATCGGGGCTGGCCCGCTCTGTGGGCTCCGCCGGGACAATATGGAACGGGCCCGGACGCTGTTGGCGCCGGGCCCGCTGTTCAATGGCGAAGCTTACGGATCAATCCAGATCCGCTTCGCCTTCGCTGTGGCCGCCATGTTCCATGTCGTCGTGGTGCATGGTTTCGACGGTCGCGGCCTTCGGCTTGCGGCCGCGACGCTTCTTCGGCGTCGGCGAATCCGAGAGCGCCGCCATCAGCTCTTCATGCGTGGCGACGCCGCGCGCGGAGCGAGCCGATTCGGCGCGCGCGCCGGCGCCGCGTGGCAGGCGCGGTGCACCGGTGGTGCGCTTCGCATGAGCGGCGGTGCCGGTGCGCTTGCCGCGGCGGCCGTTCGCCGGTTTG
>CAXUEX010000127.1:0-8279 GCA_964250215.1 uncultured Acetobacteraceae bacterium
GCCAGCCGGTGCGCCGCAACAGGGCGCGCCGCCGCAAGGCGGCCCGCCCGCGGGAGCGCCGTCGCAAGGCGGCCCACCACCTTATTAAGCGAGTTCGAGCGTAGTTTTTTTTACCGTTCCGCGCTAAGGTGAAGGCGGTTCGCGACGGAACGCCCGATGCTGTTACCCAAGGGGCGGAAGCTGGCAGGCGTCGCGCTTGGCCTGGTGGCAATCGGGCTAGGCGCGTTGGTGGTTCTACGTCCGGCGTCCGGGCCGAGCCTGGCGGAACTCAAGGCGCGCTACCGGCCGCCGCCAGCCATACCGTTTCCGGCCGACAATCCGTTTCTGGCAGCCAAAGCCGAACTCGGCCGTAAATTGTTTTTCGACCGCCGGCTGTCGGGCGGTGAGACGATGTCGTGCGCTACTTGCCACCAGCCGGCGCGCAACTGGACGGATGCGAACTCAGTGGCGGTGGGAGAGGCCGGCCTGCCCATGGCGCGCCGGGCGCCGACGCTGGTGAACGCGGCGTTCATCGACGTGCTGGGCTGGGACGGGCAGTTCCCGGATATCGAGTCCGTTACGTTCAACGCCATCACCGGCGTGCATGTGATGAACTTGACGCGCAGCACGGCACTGGCGCGCATCGCCGCCGATCCCGACTATGCCCGGCAGTTCGCCGCCGTGTTCCCCGATCATGCCGTGACCAGCCGCAACATGGCGGCGGCGCTGGCCACGTTCGAGCGGTTGATCGTTTCGCGCAGCACCTCGCCGTTCGATCGCTGGGTAGCCGGCGACGAGACCGCGATCGGCGCGGACGCAAAGCGCGGATTCCAGCTGTTCAACGGCCGCGCGCGCTGCGCCGAGTGCCATTCCGGCTGGGCCTTCACCGACGGATCGTTCCACGACATCGGCGTTGCCACCGGCGACGACCTGGGAAGGGGGCGGGATTTTCCAAACTCGGTACAGCTGCAATACGCCTTCAAGACGCCCACGCTGCGCAACGTGGCCGAGCGCGCGCCCTACATGCATGACGGGTCGCTGCACACGCTGCAGGACGTGATCGCGCTCTACAACCGCGGCGGGATCGACAGGCCGAGCCGGGCCGACCCGATCCGCAAGCTGCATCTGAGCACCGGCGACAAGGCCGATCTGATCGCATTCCTCCACACGCTCTCTGGGCCGGTGACCGCGGAGCCGGCGCCGGAGCTGCCGCCCGTGGTGGCGGACGATCCTGTGCCGCCGACGCGAACCGACGATTAGGCTTGTTGCGAACTGCCCGCTGCTCACGCCCCTAATGCGGCAGGGCGGCGCCGAGCAGAATCAGGCCGCCGACCAGGAGCACGCCGCCGCAGGTTTCAAACTGGGCCGAACGACGGGGGCTGAGCCTTGCGGCACCGGATACTGCGGCGCCGGCCAGCAGCGTGGCCAAGATGGTTAAATAAAGCATCGCCTAACTGTACTCCTCCAAAAATCTAGACATTTGCAGTCGTTATTGCGCGGAAGAGTTAACGTATGTTCAACTCCCCCGTTATTATTCGGACCCCGAACCACCTGACCAGGAGGAAACGAATGTTCCGCCGCCACGGCTTTACGCGTCCCGCGCAAATCGCCCTTTCGATTATGATTGCATCCCTCGCCGCCTCGCGTCCAGCCGAGGCGCATGTGAAATGGTTTTGCACCTATGATGTCGCCTCTCCGCCGCGCGCGCTGGGCAGCGTCGCCTCGGCGGATTTCGGCAATCTCGTGCTGATCACGCTGGCGGCGCTGCTGACCGCAGGCCTGGTGGAGCGCACGTTTCTGGGAAAGGCGATGCTGGCCTCGATAGATCGGGTCACCTGGGTGATTCGCGGTCGCGCAGAAGCCATGATCCGGCTGACGCTTGCCGGATTCTTTCTCTGCCTGGCTTATCTCGGCGGCATCATCCTGACACCGGAACTGCACACCACGGCAACCTGGGTGCCTGTGCTGCAGTTGGGGATCGCGGCCGGCATGGTGTCGCGCCGCACGCTGCCGTTCTCGGCCGCCGGCATTGCCGTGCTCTATGTCTATGCGGTGGACCAATACTGTCTGTTTCACTTGCTGGATTATCCGGTGTTCCTCGGACTGGCTGCGTTCCTGGCACTGACGGGGCTGAAGATTTCACCCTTTGGCATCCGGCCGATCGATCTGCTGCGTTACGCGGCCGGCATCACGCTGATGTGGGCGTCGGTGGAGAAATGGGCATACCCCCAATGGACCTATCCGCTGCTGACGCGCCACCCTGAAATGACCTTCGGCTTCGGCCAGGATTTCTACATGCATGCGGCCGGCGTGGTGGAGTTCGCGCTGGCGTTCACGCTAATTTGCGGACCGCTGATGCGACGGGTTTCGGCCATCGTGCTGACGGCGATGTTCGTGAGCGCAATCTTCGAGTTCGGGCGCATCGATGCGATCGGCCATTCGCCGATCATCGTGGTGCTTCTGGCGGTGGTGGCGGATCGCGGCGTGCCGGGGCGGGTGGAACGGCCGCTGCCGTGGCTGGCGCCGCCGCTGCGCTTCTGCGGCAGTCTAGCCGCGACCGTGGCGCTGTACTACGGCATCCACGCCGGGTTTTATCATGCGGCGATGAGCTGAGCTTTTGGCGTGCGGTGGCCCGTTCGGGCGGACCCGCCTGAACGCGGGGCCGGGCTACACCCGGCCCCAATCCATCGCGCGAAGCTGAACCAGCGGGATTTTCGCCACCGAGACGGTGCTGTGCTGCAGCGCCATCGGCAGTTCGATGCCATGCCCATCCGCAGCCGGCCGCGCCATCAGCGTCAGTACGGCCTTTGCCGTGGCTGCCAGCCCGGGCTGGATAACGCCGGCAGCCGCCAATGCATCCAGGGTGGGATCATAGCCCTCCACCTCGGCGATACCTTCGCCCGCGGGCTGCAACTGCGCATCCAGGCCCAACCGGAATTGGCCAAGCAACCGTAGCGGCCCCCATTTGAGATTTAGGGAGCGCAGCAGGACCCGGCCGCCTCCATCGCGCCAGGCTGCCGCCGCGGCCGCCGCCCTGCCCGCCGGCAGCGGCGGCGACGTCAGGTCCAACCCTGCCGTGAGCCGGCTCACTGTCGCTCCCAGTGGCCAATGCCCGGTATCCGGCAGCTCGACGGCCTCAGCGTGCAGATCGAGCGCGGCCTTGCTGCCCCGTGTCGCATCCCGGGCGGCGCGCAAGTGCAGCGTCAGGCTCGCGATTCGCACGTCGCGCGGATGCGTCGATTTCACCAAACCGCCGGTAAGGTCCGAAGCCGTGAGATCCAGGCGCTCGCTCTGCCCCGGCGGAACGCGCCCTAGCGGCACGGAAGCTTCAATCTGGTCGGCGGTGAAGGTTATTGCGTCGATTCCGGAAACCCGCAGCTCCTCCCGCCCCTCCGGCTGTACCAGCAGCATCGTGGGATGCGCGAGCGACAGTGCGAGTGTCACCTCCTCCACCTTCCAGCCGAGGCCGGCAGGCAGCGCTGCCACGCCGCCGCGCAGCGCAAAGCCGCCCAGCGTCAGCGTCGCCGAAAATGGGTAGCCACCCACCTCCATCCGGTCGGCCGTCGCTACCCAGCCGTGCGACCAGGCATTCCGCGTCCACGCCGCGTATTCGTCACGCAGGCGGTCCGACAACCAGCGCCAGGCGAGGTAGTTCGCGCCGACCAGCAGCAGCGGCGTCGCCACCGCCAGGACCAGCCACTTGGTTTTCAATGGCTTGCCTCCCAACCCCGCCAGTCCCAGTCATCCACAGCGTGTTCCACCTGGGCGGGAAACGCATAGGCGCCCTTACGTAATCGGCCGAAACCGTCGGTCGCCGTGCGGCTCGACCCGGCACCGAAGCGACAGCGCGGGCCAACAGTCCCGACATGCCGAAACAATCCCACGCGTTCAGCCGGTTTCGTCCACAAACTTATCCACAAGCGTGAACCCTCTTGCCTCGGCTTGGCGCCAATGCGCTTCGATCCGCGCCAGCAGAGCCTTCCTGGCAAGTTCGGCCGGGATCGGCGGCCCCACATGGATATGGATCACGCCCGGCCGCTTGCGAAAGGCCCGCTTACCCCAGCATCGGCCGGAATCCGTCGCTACCGGGATCACCGGCAGCCGCAGCCGCGCGGCAATGGCGGCGATGCCGGGCTGCAGCTTCACACGCGCGCCGGGCGCCACGCGCGTACCTTCGGGAAAGATAACGATCTGTCGCGAAGCCGCGGCCGCGGCCGCCGTGGCCTCCAGCACGCCGCGCAGGGCCGCCGCCCCGGCCCGCCGATCGATCGGGATCATGCCGGCCGGCAGCAGCAGCGGGCCGAACAATGGGACACGGGTGAGTTCCCGCTTCATCACGTAGCTCGGCGCGGGCAGCAGCAGAAACCACACCAACGTATCGAAGGCCGATTGATGCTGGCTCGCCAGCAACGCCGCGCCGGCCGCCGGCAGGTGCTCCCGTCCGGTCACCCGGTACTCGATGCCGCAGATGGCACGCAGGCCAGCGAGCGAAAGCCGGATCCAGAAGCGTGCGAAGCCCAGCGCCCGGTGTCGTGCGAGAAGCCTTACGAAGATGCCCGCCACGCCTAGCACCGTCGTCAGCCCATAGAACCAGAAGCTGAACAGCAGCGATCGCAGGAACACCATTGCCTCAACCCCGCACGCCGGACTCGAGCCGTGTCAGCCCCAGCTTGGCGGCCAGGAACTTGTTATATTCGCTGGCCATCAACCGCAGGCGGCCGAAACCGCCGGCCAGCAGCGCCGGCGGCCACACCGGTGCCGGCAACAGCCGGACGCCTGGCAGTGCCCGCCCGAGCTCGATGAGCGCCCGCGGCATGTGGTAGGCAGCGGTCACCAGGATCAAACTGTTGATGTGGTTAGTCGCTACCCAGGCGGCGGTTTCTTCCGCGTTGCCCGCGGTGCTCGCGGCCTCGCGCCCGAGCGTTATGTTGGCGGCCAGCGGTGCCGGATCGATGCCGCTGCCGTGCGCAAGCTGCGCCAGCCCGACATCGCCGCCCACGCCCGAAATCAGCAGCTTGGCGGCCCGACCCTGCCGCAGCAGCCGCAACGCCGCCGGGATGCGGCCGGCGCCACCGGTGAGCACCACAATGCCGTCGGCCTGCGTCGGCGGCGGCGCGGCACCGCCGGTTGCGTGCACAAACCAGGCGAACCCCCCGAGCCACAGCACCGCCAGCGCCAGCAGCACGGCGGCTGCGACCCCCAGGTTCCGGTCGCGCCCGGCCCTTCCGAATCTCACGGCAGCTGCAACAGCCAGAGCCGCACGGTAGCCTGCGCGGTGCCGCCGGCGATGGCGGCAGCCAGCACCGGCAGGGACGCGAGCCCGACCCATAGTGTCGCCGGCAGGCCAAGCGCCAGCGCCGCCGGACTAGGCACGGCCATGGCCACCAGCGGCGCGCCCAGCCCAGCCAAGAACAGCAGCACCGGAACGGCGAGCGCAGCGCCCGGCAGCCCTGCGACCAAGCCAAGCACCGCCATGCGTCTCGCGAACCGGCCGGCGATCGCGGCATCCGGGGCGCCGAGCCCATGGAGCGTTTCCACCGCCGGCCGCGTCGCTGCCAGCGCGCCGTGCGTGGCCACCGCCACGGTAGCGCCGGCGATGCCGCCCACGAGCACCAGGGCGAGCACGGCGCAGGCTTGCAAACTCGCCGCCAGCACGCCGAGCCGCGCCAGCCATGCTGCGTTGCGCGAAACCCGCGCCCCCGGCGCCGCTTGCGCCACGGCAGCATCCAGCGCCGCACCCGGATCGGACCCTGTCAGTTGCAGCGCGAAGACTGCCGGCAGTTCGAGCCCGAGCGAGCCGGCATCGCCGCCGATCCAGGGGCGCAGCAGCCCGGCCAGCTCGGCATCGCCGATTCGCCGCACTCGAAGCGTGGGAAAGGCCCGCAGCGCGTCGGCAATGCGTGTCGCGCGCGGGCTGTCGGCAGCTTGCGCCGCTGGCTCGGGCACCTCCACGGTCAGCAGCGAGGCCGCCCCCAGTCGCCAATGGGTGGCTAGTGCCGCCTCTCCGGCCACCGCGCCGCCGGCCAGTGCGGCCAGAAAAACGGCAGCGCCGACAAGCGTGCCCAGCAACCGGCCTTGCAGCGCACCGGCGAGGCCAAGCTCGTCGCGCCGCTTCATGCGCCACCCTCCACCAGCCGGCCGCCTTGCAGCACCAGCGAAGGCGCTGGCTGCCGGGCTACCAGGCTGCGGCTGTGCGTCGCCACGATCACCGTGGTGCCGAGCCGGTTCAGTTCGGCCAGGAGCTGCATCAGCCGCGCCGATTGCGGCTCATCGAGATTGCCGGTGGGCTCGTCGGCCAGCAGCAGCGCCGGCCGCGTCACCACCGCCCGCGCCACCGCCACGCGCTGCTGCTCGCCGCCGGAAAGCCGCGCCGGGATCTCACCGGCACGGGCGCCAAGCCCCACCCAATCCAGCATCTCGCCGGCATCGGCCTGCACCTGCCCCGGCGAGCGGCCGGCGAGGCGCAGCGGCAAAGCCACGTTCTCGAACGCCGAGAGATGCGGCAGCAGACGGAAATCCTGGAACACCACGCCAATGCGCCGCCGCAGCGCCGGCAGATCGCGCCGCCGCGCCCGTTCCAGTTCCACGCCGAGCAGCGAGAGCCGCCCGGCGCTCGGTCGCAGCGCCACGGTGAGCAGCCGCAGCAAGCTGGTTTTGCCGGCGCCTGATGGGCCGAGCAGCCAGCGGAAACCGGCCGTCGGCACCGCAAAACTCAGCGCTTCCAGCACCGGCGGCATGGCCGGATCGTAGCGCAGCGTCAGCCCTTCCGCCTCGATCAAACCTGCCCCTTGCTTCCACTCGCGCCCACCTGCGGCCTATCTGTGCGGTAGCCGGGCCCGCTGCCCAGGGTGAAGCGCATGCGCATCGTCTGTCCGAACTGTGCCGCCACATACGAGGTGCCGGAAGCGGTTGCGATAGCCGGCACGGCCATGCGCTGCGCCCGTTGCGGTGAGACCTGGACGCCGGTGCCTCGGGCGGAGCCGGAGATTTTGCCAGCCGAAGCGCCGGCTGGACCCGCAGCGGATGCCCTGATCGTTACGCCACCAAGCCGGCATGTCGATGCCACGCCAGCGCTGCGGTCGTTGCTGACGCCTCCTTCCCCCGCGTCACGGCCGGTGCGGCGGCCGCCTTCCGTGCTGGCCGCCTGGGCCGCGAGCCTGGCGATTCTCGTGGGAATCACCTGGGCCGCGATCGGCCACCGACAGGCCGTGGTGCACGCTTGGCCGCCCAGCGCCCGCCTATACGCCGCGCTCGGTTTTGCGCAACGCTAACAAGACGTCAGCCGACGACGATCACCGAAAGCTGGTGACCGATTGGCCCCGACTGCGTCAGCGTCCGCCGCCGGTGGCTATAGAAACAATCCGGCTCGGCGCAGGTGTCGCGCGCCAGGATCGCCGCCGCCAAGCCGATTGCCGCGAGGCGGGCGCAACAATAGCCTGCCAGATCGAATTGCCATCGTTCCGGCCGCAGACCTGGCCGGAAGAAGCGCTCCGCGGCCGCGAAGGTCGGCAGCACGGCGGTGCGCAGATCGGACCCCACCTCGTAGCTCGCCTGGCCGATGCAGGGCCCGATCACAGCCCGAAGCCGCGCCGGATCGGCGCCGAGTTCGGCCATCGCCTGCACGGTCGCCTCCAGCACGCCGGCCGCCGCGCCGCGCCAGCCGGCATGGGCCGCGCCGAATACGCCGGCCTTAGCATCGTGCAGCAGCACCGGGGCGCAATCCGCCGTGATGACACCCAGCGCCAGGCCAGGCGTGCGCGAAACCAGCGCATCGGCCTCCGGCCCCTCGCCTTCCGGCCACGCTGCCTGCGCCACGATTACCCGCGTGCCGTGCACTTGCCGCAACCCTAAAAGGCTGGCTTGCGGCACACCCATTGCCTGGGCCACCAGCGAACGGTTTTGGCATACGTGCGCCGGATCGTCGCCGCTCGACAGGCTTGCGTTCAGGCTTGCATAAGGGCCGGCGGAAACGCCGCCGCGGCGGGTGAAGAATCCGTGCCGCGCGGCAATTGTTGGATGAGCGAGGAATTCGGCAGTCACGGCGCGAATCCCGGCGGAGCCGGTGCCGCAAGCCGGGTGATCGCCACCGCCTGGAACAGTTGCCCCATGCGATCGGGATGCGCCAGCCGGTCCGCCGCCTCGCGCAATTCGTCCGCGCGATCCGGATTGGCCGCCGCCAACGCCGCGGTGCGCGGCCGGAGCCCGAGACGGACGAGGAACTCGCCCTGCGGCACCGGCCCCCAGCCGCGCGCGCCGGCGGCCCGCGCCGCGTGCAGCAAGGCGCCGAAATCGACGTGCGC
>CAXUEX010000128.1:0-8180 GCA_964250215.1 uncultured Acetobacteraceae bacterium
CCTCCAAACGCCGCGGCAACCCCGTCCTACGCCGCGCCCGCAAAGCAAATCGGCCACGCGGTGGCGCTGCAATTGGCGCCAGACACCGGCAAGCTAACCATCCAGCTCCATCCAGCCACCCTCGGCAGCGTGGAAATCCACATCGAGCGGCCGCACGGCGCAGCGGCGATCGTGAACCTGTTCGTCGAAAAACCCGAAACGCTGCACGCGCTGCAACAGGATCTGCCGCGGCTGCATCAGGCGCTGGACCGGGCCGGCATTCCTACCGAGTCACCGGCGTCGATCCAGCTCGCCCCGGTCGCGGCCTCCGGCTCGGCAGCCGACCCCGGCCTGGGTCAACCCGGAGGCCAATTGGGCGGCCAGCCGCACGACGCCTCGCGCAACCCGCCCGGCGGCCAGCCGCAGAGCCGTGCCACGCCCCGATCGCCGGAACCGCAAGGCGCCGACGACACCGCCGAACCCGGGCGCATGTGGCTGCTCGGCGTGAACATCACGGCATAAGGACCGGCCATGACCACGATTTCCCCGAACATGCTCGCCCAGGCCGCCGATGCCGCGGCCGCGGGTATCGCCATCGGCTCCAATACCGGCACCGCCGCCGCCGCCAGCACCGCGATCGGCAACACCGCGCTGCAGCAGCTCGGCAGCAACTTCAACGATTTCCTCAACCTGCTGCTGACGCAGTTGCAGAATCAGGATCCCAGCCAGCCGCTGGATACCAACCAGTTCACCACCGAGCTCGTGCAGTTCACCGGCGTGCAGCAACAGGTGGCCACGAACAGCAGCCTGAGCCAGCTCATCGCGCTGCAGCAGACGAACCAGACGTTGCAGGCCTCGCAACTGGTCGGCCATACCGCTACCGTAACTGCCAACCAGATCACGCTGCAGAACGGCCAGGGCGAAGTGCAGTTCAATGCCACCGCCGGCCAGCCGGTGGCGATCGGCATCGTGGGGCCGAACGGCGCGCCGTTGCGCACCGTGCTGCTCACCGCGCAGCAGGGCAGCAACACCTGGAACTGGGACGGCACCACCGACCAAGGACAGAAGTTGCCCGATGGCGCCTACCGGATTTCGGTGCAGACCGGCACCACGAACGGCGCCGCCACGCCGCTGCCCTTCAGTGTTATCGGCACCGCCACCGCCATCGCCAGCAGCGGTGGCACCACCACGCTCGATCTCGGCGGGCTCGCGGTGCCGCTCAGCGCCGTGCAGGATCTTTCAGGGACTTGATGACCGCGCCGTCCTGCAACGGCCACACTCGCACGTAATCCACCTGCATCAACGCCGGAAACGGGGTTTGCGAATTCGGCGGTCCGGGCCAACTTCCCTGGCCGCCCACCGCCAGGTTGATCAGCATATACATCGGCTTGTTCATCGAAAACGGTGTGGGCGCGGTGGCAATCTGGGTGCCGTCTATTTCCAGCGTAACGGTCTGCGGCGACCAGATTATCGTGTACACGTGGAAGGCCGCGGAGGTATCCTGCACGGCCAGCTTCTGCGAGATCGAATTCCAGCCGCAGCCATCGGGGGCAGCGCTGTCGTAGCAGCCGTGCAGCGTGAAATAGAGCGAACTTGGGTCGCTGCCCAGCACCTCGAACGCATCGAGTTCGCTGGAATACGAATTGTCGGCCGGCAGAAACCACCAGGCAGGCCACAGCCCCTGCCCGGCCGGCAATTTCGCGCGGATGGTGAATACGCCATAAAGTTGCGCGAAGCTGCGATACGTCGTGATCAATCCGGAGTTATAGGGCAGGCCGCAGAAATTGCTGCCCGCAGCAGGACTCGCAGCAATCGTGAGGATGCCGCCGCTGTCGGCGAACGGATTGAAGCCGACGCTGCTGTCCATATAACATTCCGCTTCATTATTACCGGGCAGCGTGCGCGTGGCCGGCGGCCCATAGGGATAAGTGGTCATCCAGCCGCGCGAGCCATCGGGGCTTTCCACGAAATGGTTGAAGCCGTCGACGAAAGCCGGTTTCGCAGCGCAAGCCGACAACGGAGCGGCAAGCACCGCCGCGCCAACAAGGCAAGAGGCACGCATATTTCCCATCGGAATATTCCTTTATAGATACAAAACCCGAAGAAATGCCAAGCGCACGTGGAGCGTGCTGGCCGCGCAGCCATTCGGTGCCGCTCGCTTCGGCCACTCCCCCGGACCGGCTGGAATGCTAGCCTCACGAAATCGTGAAAATCAATATAAAACTGTATTCGTCGGCTCAGGCAGCAAGCCGATACTTCGCATTCACTGGGGTTCTTAGAATCAATACAGGCGCAATGCTTGGCTCACCCGAATAAACACGATCCGGGGGACTCTACCTGAGGTTGTATGTCCCGTAGCACGCTCGCGTCGGCGCTGCAAGCGCCATAGGGCCGCGCAGTTTACCTGCCGGAAACGTCGCCCGGCACAATCTGCCGCCGCCAAACAGTCAAGGGCGCAATGCAACGGATCGATGGCCAGGCGCAGACGGCGACGGCAACAATGTTGCGGACAGCGGGAGCGTGAAGCCGCTGGTGGAAGGCTTGCGCGCGCTCGGCCCGGCGCGGCTGGCGGCGCTCGGCGTGGTGGCGCTGGGCCTGCTCGCGATGCTTGGCCTGCTCGTGCTTCGCGGCTCGGAGCCAGGCCAGATGGCGCTGCTCTACGCCGATCTCGATCCGCGCGAGGCCGCACAGATGGTGGAGGCGCTGGACCATGCGCATATTCCGCACCAGGAACCTGGCGCGGGCGACCGCGTGCTGGTGCCGGCCGCCGAGATGCCGCGCGCGCGGCTGCTGCTGGCCAAGGACGGCCTGCCCTCCGGCGGCTCCATCGGCTACGAAATCTTCGATCGCAGCGACCAGATGACCGCGAGCCAGTTCCAGCAGGAGATCAACCAGACCCGGGCTCTGGAGGGCGAGATCGGGCGCAGCATCCGGATGCTCTCGGGGGTGCGCGGCGCGCGCGTGCACCTGGTGCTGCCGCGGCGGGAGCCTTTCGCGCGCGAAACCCAGCCGGCGCAGGCCAGCGTAGTGCTCACCATGTCCGGCGCCGCCCGGCTCGATGCCCAGGGCGTGCAGGCGGTGCTCAACCTGGTGGCCGCCGCCGTCCCTGGGCTGAAGCCGCAGGCCATCGCACTGATCGACAGCCACGGCAGGCTGCTGGCGCGCGCCGGCCAGCCCACGCCGGATCAGGCGGTGGTGGAAACCGGCGAGGAGCTGCGGCACGCGACCGAGCTGCGTCTGGCCCGCGCTGTAGAGGACATGCTGGAGCCGAGCCTGGGCCCCGGCCGCGTGCGTGCCGAGGCGGCCGTCGAAATGAATTTCGACCAGGTACGGGAAACCGCCGAAACCTACAATCCCGATCAGCAAGTGGTGCGCAGCACGCAGAGCGTCAGCGACGAGAACCGCAGCATGGAGGCGGAAAAGCCGGTAACGGTGCAGAACAACCTGCCGAACGCCGATGCCGGCGCCGCAGGCCAGTCCGGCACGCAGCAGAAACGGCAGGAAGAAACCACCAACTACGAAATCGGCAAGACCCTGCGCACGCTGGTGCGAGAGCAGCCGCAGATCGCGCGCATTTCGCTGGCCGTGCTCGTGGACGAGGAAGCCGATGCCAGCGGCCGGAACTGGCATGAACGCAGCCCCGAAGCGCTCGCCCGCATCACGCGGTTGGTGCAAAGCGCCATCGGCTTCGATGCGAAACGCGGCGACAAGGTGGAAGTGATGTCCATGCGCTTCGCCACGCCGGAAGACGCAGCCCCCGAAGCCGGCAACGGCCTGCTCGGTCTGGAACGCGCCGACTGGCTGAGCCTGGGTCAGACGGCCTTGCTCGGCGGCTTGCTGCTGGCGGGGCTGGTGTTCGTGCTGCGGCCGATGGCGCTGCGGCTGGCGGGCGCCGAGACGGCCGACGCGATCGCCGCCCTTTCGCCGCCGGCAACGGTGCTGCCGCAGCCCGCGTCGCTCCCCGCGCTGCCCGCGCCGGCCTCCGATGCAAGTTTCGCCGACGGCCGGATGATTTCGGTCGCGAATGTCGAAGGGCTGCTGCGCGCGTCGTCCATCCGCCGCCTGGGCGAGCTCGTGGACAAGCACCCGGACGAAAGCCTCTCCATCGTGCGCAACTGGCTGGCCGAGGCGCGGGGCTGAACGATGCCGAGCACGGAAATGGACATGTCGGGCGCCCAGAAAGCCGCGATCCTGATGCTGGCCATGGGCGAGGAACAGTGCGGCCGCTTGTTCGAGATGATGCAAGAGGACGAAATCCGCGAAATTTCCGGCGCCATGGCGCAGCTCGGCACGGTTTCCGCCGACGCCGTCGAACGGCTTTGTGCCAGCTTCGCCGAAAACCTCGGCACCGCGGGCGCTATCGTCGGCAACTACCAGAGCACCGAGCGGCTGCTGCAGAAATCTCTGCCGCGCGAGCGCGTGGCCCAGATCATGGAGGAAATCCGCGGCCCTGCCGGCCGCACCATGTGGGACAAGCTGGGCCACGTGAATGAAACCGTGCTGGCCAGCTATTTGAAGAACGAATATCCACAGACGGTCGCCGTGATCCTGAGCAAGCTCCGGCCCGATCACACGGCCCGCGTGATGGCGCAGTTGCCCGAAACCTTCGCAATCGACGTGATGCAGCGCATGTTGCGCATGGAAAGCATCCAGCGCGATGTGCTGGACGGCGTGGAACGCACGCTGCGCGCCGAGTTCATGTCCAATCTGGCGCGCAGCACGCGTCGCGATGCGCACGAGCTGATGGCGGAAATTTTCAACAACTTCGATCGCGGTGCCGAGGCCCGCTTTCTGGCGGCGCTGGAGGAACGCAATCACGAGGCCGCCGAGCGCATCAAGGCGCTGATGTTCACGTTCGACGATCTGCAGCGCCTCACGCCGCAGGCCATGCAGTTGCTGCTGCGCGCCGTCGATAAGGAAAAGCTGCCGCTGGCCTTGAAGGGCGCCTCGGAAAAGCTGCGGGAGGCCTTCTACCGCAATCTGTCCGAACGCGCCGGGAAGATGTTGCGTGACGATATCGAAGCGCTCGGTCCGGTAAAGCTGCGCGACGTGGACGAGGCGCAGACCGCGATCGTGCTGGCCGCCAAGGAACTGGCCGCGAACGGCGAGATCGAAATCGGCGGCGGCAAGGACGAGGAAATGGTGGCGTAAATGGACGGCTTCATCGAATCCCCGCTGGCCGAAGTCGCGCCCGCTTCGGCAGGCGCCGCGCTGCGCGCCGCCTTCCTGCGCGACCGGCTGCTGCGGCAGGTGCCTCCGTCGGTCGAACGGAACGGCGCCGGCATCCTCTATGCGGAGGATTTCGATCGGCTCGACGCGCCGGAAATTCCGGAAGCGCCGCGACCGGAAGCAGCTGCGGAAATTCTTCCAATCACGGCGGCGCAACTCGAAGCGGCGCGTGAGGCGGCTTATGCGGCGGGCCTGGAAGCCGCGAGCCGCGAACTCGCCGCAACCTCCGATCAGTTGCGCCTCGCCGCGATGCAGGCGCTGGCGGACGCGCTGGCTTCTGCCCGCAGCGACGCCGAAACGCTGGCCCGGATGAGTGCCGAAGCGGCGGCCGCCACGCTGCTCGCCCTGCTCTCGGCCGCGCTGCCCGCCACCATGGCGCGACACGCCGATCTGGAAGCGGCAGCCTTCGCAAGCGGGCTGCTGCCGCTGCTTCGCCACGAAACCGCGCTACACCTGCGCGCGCATCCGGATCGCATGCCGGTGTTGCTCGAAGCCGCCAGTGACGCAGCGCTAAAACTTGTTGCAGAACCGGATCCGGCTATGTCGCCGACCGAATTCGAGCTGCGCTGGGCCGATGGCCAAGCCCGCACCACGCCCTCGGAATTCTGGACCACCATGCGGCAATTTCTGGCGCCGCTCGAACTTCCCTCCTTGCAGGAGCTGCGCGATGCCGAGTGATACCATGCTCACCGAATTCTCCGGGCCGTCCCCGCCTTCCGACGAACAGGCGCCGCGCAGCGCGCGCGAGCTGGAAGCGGTGTACGACATCCCAGTCACCGTCAGCGCCGTGCTGGGCCGCGCCACGATGCAGGTGAGTCAGCTTCTCAAGCTCGGCCGCGGCGCCGTGGTGGAACTGGACCGCAAGCTCGGCGAAGCCATCGACGTATATGTGAACAACCGGCTCGTCGCGCGCGGCGAAGTGGTCATGGTGGACGATAACCGGCTGGGCATCACGATGACGGAAATCGTCAAAGCCGACCGCAGTAGCTGAACCGCGATGCGGCTGCTGATCCTGGGCCCGCTCGGGGGCGCCCTCACCGAAGCGGCCAGGCTCGCCATGGCGCAAGGCGCGCGTGTGCAACATGCGGAAACGCTGCCCACGGCGCTGGCGCGGCTGCGCACCAAGCCAGGCTGCGACCTGGTTCTGGCCGAACTGGGCCTGGATATCGCCGCGCTCGTACGGGCTATGGAAGCGGAACGCATGGCCATCGCCGTGGTGGCCTGCGCCGTATTTGCAACACCAGAACAAGCGGCGCAGGCGATTCGCGATGGCGCTCGCGAATTCCTCTCGCTGCCGCCAGATCCGGATCTGATCGCCGCCATGCTGCGGGCGGCCATGAGCGAGGCGGCGGGCCCGGTAGTGCGCGATCCCGCCATGCTCGCCGTGCTGCGGCGCGCCGAACAGGTGGCCCCCGCCGATGCCTCCGTGCTGATCACCGGCGAATCCGGCACCGGCAAGGAAGTGGTGGCGCGCTACATCCATGAGAAATCCCGGCGCCGCGACGGCCCGTTCGTGGCGCTGAATTGCGCTGCCATCCCCGAAGCCCTGCTGGAAAGCGAGCTGTTCGGGCACGAGAAGGGCGCGTTCTCCGGCGCCGTCGCGCGCCGCGCCGGGAAATTCGAAATGGCCGAAGGCGGCACGCTGCTGCTCGACGAAATCAGCGAAATGGATGTGCGGCTGCAGGCCAAGCTGCTGCGCGCGCTGCAGGAGCGGGAGATCGACCGGCTCGGCGGCAGCGCACCGCTGCGCATCGATGTGCGCGTGCTCGCCACCAGCAACCGCGACCTGCCGCGTGAGACGGCTGCCGGGCGGTTCCGCGAAGATCTCTATTTTCGCCTGAATGTGGTGGGCCTCACCCTGCCGCCGCTGCGCGAGCGGCCGGCCGATATTCCCGTGCTGGCGCAGCATTACGCGCGCCACTACGCACAGGTGAACGGCCTGCCGGATCGGAAGCTCGCCGCTGCCGCGCTGATCCGGCTGGCGGCGCATCCATGGCGCGGCAATGTGCGCGAGCTGGAAAATGCGCTGCACCGCGCCGTGCTGCTCGCCACCGGCGACGAAATCGGGCTGGATGCGTTCGAGCTCGGCACGTCGGCACAAGCCGCCATGCCAGCCGCTACCGCGCCGCTCGCCGGCCGGCGCGTGGCCGATGTCGAGCGCGATCTGATCCTCGATACGCTGCGCCACACGCTCGGCAACCGCACGCATGCCGCCACGCTGCTCGGCATTTCCATCCGTGCCCTGCGCAACAAGCTCAAGGATTACACCCACGCCGGCATTTCGGTGCCGCCGCCGCAGGCCGGCGTCGCCGCGTGAACCATGGCTGAAGCCCTGGCATTACGCCTGCGGCGCTATGCGCCGGGCAGCGATCTGGCGCTCGCCGCGGGCGTATTCTGTCTGCTGTCCCTGCTCATCCTGCCGCTGCCCACGTTGCTGCTGGATTTCGGGCTGTCGATTTCCATCACCGCCGCCGTGCTCGTGCTGATGGTCGCGCTGCTGCTGGAAAAGCCGCTGGATTTCACGAGCTTTCCGCAGCTCCTGCTGCTCACCACGCTGCTGCGCCTGTCGCTGAACGTGGCCACCACGCGGCTCATCCTCAGCCATGGCAGCGAGGGCCCCACCGCCGCCGGCCACGTCGTCGCGGCGTTCGGCGGGTTCCTGATGGGCGGCGACGTGGTGATCGGGCTGATCCTGTTCGTGATCCTGCTGGTGGTCAATTTCATGGTCATCACGAAAGGCAGCGGCCGCATCGCGGAAGTGGCCGCCCGCTTCAGCCTGGATGCAATGCCGGGCAAGCAGATGGCGATCGATGCCGATCTCAACGCCGGGCTGATCAACGAAAAGGCAGCGCGCGCGCGCCGCCGCGTGCTGGAGGAGGAAACCGGCTTTTATGGCGCCATGGATGGCGCCGCGAAATTCGTCCGCGGTGACGCCATTGCCGGCCTGCTCATCACCTCGGTGAATATCGGCG
>CAXUEX010000129.1:0-8022 GCA_964250215.1 uncultured Acetobacteraceae bacterium
GTGGAGCGGGCCATGGGCTGGGTGGATTGCTAGCACATTATGCTTGCATGTGACGTCGACTGGCCTATATTGCCGCGGTGAACTGCCGGCACCGCAGAACGCTACGGGCCGTGTTTCAGGAGCCGGTGCCCGCACACCTGAACTGGGACGATCTGGAGTCGCTGCTGCGGGCGGCCGGTTGTTCCGTGATCGAGGGAAGCGGCTCGCGCGTGCGGTCCAGCCGGGATGGAGCGATTGCAACTTTTCACCGGCCGCATCCGGCGAAGGAAGCCAAGCGGTATCAGGTTCGGGACGCGCGGGAATTTTTGTCGAGGATCGGAGTGCAGCCATGAACCGGCTCGGTTACAAGGGCTACTGGGCGAGGGTGGATTTCGATGCGAAGGATGCGTGCTTTGTCGGCCGCGTGGCCGGGATCGACGACATCGTTGGCTTCCATGCCGACACGGTGGGTGGATTGGTCGCCGCTTTTCATGAAGCGGTGGATGATTACGTCGAGGCATGCAGCAAGCTTGGCAAACGTGCAGAGAAGCCGTGTTCGGGCAAGGTGATGCTACGCCTGTCGCCGGAGACCCACGCATCGGCGGCGATGGCGGCCAGAGTTTCGGGCAAAAGCCTGAACCAATGGAGCGAGGAGGCGCTGCGGCGGGAGGCGGACCGGGAACTGGCCACCACGTGACGATCACGCGGTGCGTGTGCGAACGCGCATCGTGACCCATTCCTCGGCGCTGGTGGGATGGATGCCGATCGTGCGGTCGAAATCCAGCTTGGTGGCGCCGGCGTTCATGGCGATTCCGATCGCCTGCATCATTTCGGCTGCGTCATCGCCCAGCATGTGCGCGCCCAGGATGCGCTGCGTGGACTGATCCACCACCAATTTCATCATGGTGCGGCGTTCGCGGCCTGTCATGACATGGCGCATGGGCATGAATCGGGCGATATAGATATCGGTGGCGCCGCGCGCGGCGGCTTGTTCCTCGGTGAGGCCGCAGGTGCCGATCGGTGGCACCGAGAAGACGGCGGTGGGAATTGGATCGAACGACCATTGGCGCGCTTCCGGGGCGAACAGGCGTTCGGCCAGACGGTGGCCTTCGGCGATGGCGACCGGGGTGAGGTTGGTGCGATTCGATACGTCGCCGATCGCATAGATGTGCGGCTGCGTGGTGCGGTGCTCGGCATCCACCTGCACGGCGCCGGTTTCGGTGCGCGCGACGCCGGCTTCGTCCAGACCAAGATTTTCGGTGTTCGGCAGGCGGCCGATGGCGAAGAACACCAGATCGCTATCGAAACTGCGGCCATCGGTGAGGTGCAGGCGTTTGGCGCCATCGGGGAGCTGTTCCAGTTTGTGCAGCAGCACGCTGGGATGCAGATTTATGCCGTTCGCGGTGAGCGCCTCGCACAGGGCTTCGCGCAGATCGTGGTCGAAGCCGCGCAAAGGATGGCGCTGGCGGTAGAGCAGATCGACCTCGGCGCCGAGACCGCGGAAGATGCCGGCGAATTCCACGGCGATGTAGCCGCCGCCCACCAGCGTGACGCGCTTCGGGCGTTCGGGCAGGAAGAACGCATCGTCGGAAACGATGCCGAGTTCCGCGCCCTCGATGTCTGGCCAGGCGGGGCGGCCGCCGACCGCTATGACGACGCGCTCGGCGGTGATTTCGCGGTTGCCGACGCGCAGCGTGTGCGGGTCGATTAGCATTGCGCGCTCGAAAATGGGCTCGACGCCGGCGCTTTGCAGCAGCTTCACGTAGATGCCGTTGAGGCGGGCGATTTCGCGGTCCTTTGCCGCCATCAGGATTTTCCAGTCATGCACCGGCGCCTCGCCCATCCAGCCGAAACCGTGCGCATCGGCGGCGTACGCGGCGTATTCGGCAGCCTGCACCATGAGTTTTTTCGGCACGCAGCCGACATTGACGCAGGTGCCACCCCAGTGGCGTTCCTCGGCGATCGCGACTTTCGCGCCGTGCGTGGCAGCGATGCGGGCGCAACGGACGCCGCCGCTGCCGCCACCTATGACGAAGAGGTCGTAATCGTGGGGCATTTGTGTTTCAGCGTGCCTCCGGCGGGCAAAGGCTCTGCCCTTGCATCCCACTGGGGCCGAAGACCCCGGACCCGCTATTTGGCAAATTGCTCATCCAGAGTCGGAGCTTGGTGCAGCTCGCAGCAGATCGCATTCACCAATTCACTCATGTGGCCAAACCTTACTTCCAGCCCTACGTAACATCTGCAGGACACGACAGACCCACATTGCATTCCGCAGCAATCTCACGAGCAATTGATGCGTGTTGGGCAGAAGATAGCTTTTGTGTCACTCCATCCCAAGGTCCGGCTTCTGTGTGAGACAAAGAGCGCTCATCCCATCCTTGCTGCGGACATTTGGCGTTTACTGCCCCAACCAAGCGCATTGTTTCGACCAAGGGAGGGTAATCTGGATCACCCCAGTGGCGCGCCGGGCTAGCAGTAGCCGTATAAAATGCGGTTGCGGAGATCAGCAACCCTGGCACGACGCTCTGATATCGCATCCTCGTTCTTCAGCTCCGTCGCAAGGCGAATTCAGCTCTATCGCCGAGAGTGGAAATCGGAAATGCTAACCGCCGAAAACGGCCTCATATCCCAGCAATCGTTTCGTGATGGAGTATCACTTCCCGAATCACGAACGCCAGGAATTTCTCCGCAAATTCGGGATCCAGCTTCGCGCCTTCGGCCAGCGCCCGCAGGCGGCTAATCTGCTGCGCTTCGCGGGCCGGATCGGCGGGGGGCATGGCCAGGCGCGCTTTCAGTTCGCCAACTTGCTGCGTGCATTTAAAGCGTTCCGCCAGCAGATAGATCAAGGCCGCGTCGATGTTGTCGATGCTTTCGCGCAGCCGTTGCAGTTCTGGCGGTATCATGCGCAGGCCCCCCGCCCGGCCGCGTTATTCCGCCGCTGTCGCGCCGCGGAGTTTCTGGGCCATGCGTGGCATCTTGGCATCCGCGGCCGTGGGTGAGAAGTAGTGTTGCAGCCGGTCCAGATACAGGTAGATCACCGGTGTGGTATACAGCGTCAGCGCCTGGCTCAGCAGCAGGCCGCCGACCATCGCATAGCCGAGCGGCTGGCGCAGCTCCGATCCGGCGCCGGTGCCGAGCATGAGCGGCAGGCCGGAGAGCAGGGCGGCGGCCGTGGTCATCATGATCGGCCGGAAGCGCATCAGGCAGGCCTCGGTGATGGCTTCCAGCGGGTTCTTGTTGCGTTCGCGTTCGGCGTGGATCGCGAAATCCACCATCATGATGCCGTTCTTCTTCACGATGCCGATCAGCAGGATGATGCCGATGATGGCGATCACTGAAAGATCGCGCCCGGCCAGCATCAGCATCACCAGCGCACCCACCCCGGCCGATGGCAGCGTGGAAAGGATCGTCAGCGGCAAGATATAGCTCTCGTAGAGGATTCCGAGGACGATATAAACCGCAATGAGCGCCGCCGCGATGAGATAGGGCTCGCTGGAAAGCGAGGATTGGAACGCGGCCGCGTTGCCCTGGAACGAGCCTTGCAGCGCCTGCGGCGTGCCGATCTGGCGGTTCAGCGCATCGATCGCATTGACCGCGTCGCCGAGCGAAGCGCCGGGGATGAGATTGAAGCTGATGGTGACGGCGGGAAACTGGCTCTGGTGGTTCACCGCGAGCGGCGCGATCGGCTTGGTGCTGAGCTTCACGAGCGACGACAGCGGCACGGCGTTGCCGGCGCTGCCTTTCACATACAGCATCTTCAGCGTGTTCAAATCGCCTTCGAGCTGCGGCGGCACTTCCAGCACCACGTAATACGAGCTGAGCTGCGTGAAGTATTGCGTCACCTCGCGCTGGCCGAACGCATCGTACAACGTGTCGTCGATCTGCTGCGGCTGGATGCCGTAGCGGGCGGCGGCTTCGCGGTCGATCGTGAGCGTCGCGGTGGTGCCGGCGATCTGCTGGTCGCTGGTGACGTCGCGCACCTGCTTGAGGCCGCGGATCTTGTCGAGCACGCGCGGCGCCCAGGTGTTGAGTTCGTTCGGATCCTCGTCCTGCAGCGTGTATTGATACAGCGTGCGGGCGTTGCGGGCGCCCACCGTGATGTCCTGCGCCGGCTGCATGAAGAGCTGCACGCCTTGCACCGCTTGCACTTTCTGCGAGAGCCTGGCGATCACGGTCATGATCGGATCGCGCTGGCTCCAGGGTTTCAAATTAATGTAGAGCCGGCCGTTGTTGCTGGTGTTGCCGTTGCCGCCGGCGCCGACGAGCGAGGCGAAGCTGGCCACGGCCGGATCGTGAAGCACGATCTGGTTCACGCCTTCCTGCAACTGCCGCATCCGGTCGTAACTCACGTCCTGGTTGGCGTTCGTGATGGCGATGATCAGGCCGATGTCCTGCTGCGGAAAGAAGCCTTTCGGGATTGCCACGAACAGCACGCCGGTGAGCGCCACGGTGCCGAGGAACACCATGAGCGTGACGAACCGGAAGCGCAGCGCCACCGCCAGCGTGCGGCGGTAGAAGCCGAGCATCGCATCGAAGCCGCGTTCCACCACGCGGTAGAGCCGGCCGTGCTTGTCGCCCTCGGCTTTCAGAAAGCGCGCGCACATCATGGGCGTGAGCGTGAGCGAGACGAAGGCCGAAAGCACGACGGTGAGCGAGACCGTCATTGCGAATTCGCGGAACAGCCGCCCGACCAGGCCGCCCATGAGCAGCAGCGGAATGAACACCGCTATGAGCGAGATGCTGATGGAAACGATGGTGAAGCCGATTTCGCCGGCGCCTTTCAAAGCGGCTTCCGTCGGTTCCATGCCTTCCTCGACATGGCGGTAGATGTTTTCCAGCATCACAATGGCGTCGTCCACGACGAAGCCGACCGCGATCGTCAGGCCCATGAGCGAAAGATTATCCAGGCTGAACCCGAGCAGGTACATGCCGGCGAATGTGCCAACCAGCGCGAGCGGCACGGTGACACTGGGGATGATCGTGGCCCACAGGCTCCGCAGGAACAGGAAGATCACCATCACAACGAGTGCCACCGACAGGCCGAGTGTGCGCTCGACATCGGATATCGAGGCGCGGATGGTCTGCGTGCGGTCCACCACCGTGGTGAGATGCACAGCCGGCGGAATGCTGACGCGGAGCTGCGGCAGGCGCTGCTTGATGCGCTCCACGGTGGCGATCACGTTGGCGCCAGGCTGCTTGAACAGGATCAGCAGCACGCCTTGCCGACCGTTCTGCCAGGAAATCTGTTCGCGGTTCTGCGGCCCGCGGATGGCGCGGCCGATATTCTTCACGCGCACCGGCGCGCCGTTGCGCCAGGCGATGATCGTATTGTTCCAGGGCTCGGGCGTGGTGATCTGATCGTTGTCGAGCAGCGTGTAGCTCTGGCCCGGACCGTCGATGCTGCCTTTCGGGGAATTCACCGTAGCGAGCTGGATGGCGTTCCGCACGTCTTCCAGCGTCATGCCCATCGCCGCCAGGCGCGCGGGATCGATCTGCACGCGGATCGCCGGTTTCTGCTGCCCGGCAACGATCACCTGGCTGACGCCCGTGACCTGGCTGAGCTGCTGGCTGAGCACGTTTTCCGCGTAATCGTCCACTTGCGTGAGCGGCAGCAGATCGGACCAGACGGAAATCAGGAAGATCGGCGCGTCGGCCGGGTTCACCTTGCGGAAAGTGGGCTGGCTGGGCAGGTTTTTCGGCAACTGGCCCTGCGCGCCGTTGATCGCCTCCAACACGTCGGTGGCGGCGGCATCGACGCTGCGGCTGAGATCGAATTGCGCGGTGATCTGCGACTGGCCGAGCACGTTCACCGAGGTGAGCTGCGACAGCCCACTGATCTGGCTGAGCTGGGTTTCCAGCGGCTCGGCAACCGAGCTTGCCATGATGTCCGGGCTCGCACCGGGGAAATTCGCATTGATCGAGATCGTGGGAAATTCCACGGTGGGCAGCGGCGCCACCGGCAGCAGCGGATAGGTGGCGATGCCCAGCAGGAAAATCGCCGCCATCACCAGCGAAGTGGCGATCGGGCGGCGAATGAAGGGGCTGGAAATGCTCAATTCAGGTTTTCGCCTGGTCCTGCACCGCGACCTGCGTGCCCGGTTGCAGCCGTATCTGTCCGCCGGTGACTACGGTTTCGCCGCCCTTCAGTCCAGTGGCGATCTCGGCGACCTGATCGTCGGTGTAGCCGGTTTGCACATCGTGCTTGGCGACGCGGTGGTCGTTGCCGACGGTATAGACGTATAGCCCGTCGGGCCCGTGCTGCACGGCGGCGGGCGGCACGGTGACGACGTTGCGATCCAAAGACAATTGGATGCGGGCGCCGACCGGCTGGCCCGGCCATAGCTTGCGGTCGGTATTGGCGAAGGTGGCTTTCAGCGAAATCGTGCCGGTGGAAACATCCACGGTGTTGTTCGGCGTGAGCAGCTTGCCTTCCGAGAGCACGCGGCTGCCATCGGTGGTGGTGGCGAGCACGCGCGGCATGCCGTTCTGCATGGCATCGCGAACGCGCGGCAGATCGTCGGCCGCCAGCGTGAACACCAGCGAAATCGGCTGCACCTGGGCCACGGTGACGATGCCCTGCGTGTCGTTGGCGTGCACGAGATTGCCGATATCGACCTGCCGCAGGCCGACCACGCCGTCGATCGGGCTGGTGATGCTGCAGAAGGAGAGGTTGAGCTGGGCCGCGGCAACGGTGGCGGCGTCGGACTGTAGATTGGCGGTGTCCTGGCTCACCGTGGCTTGCTGCGTGTCGAGCTGCTGGCGCGAGGCGAAGGCGCTGCGGGCGAGACTGCTGTAGCGCGCAAGATCGCGGCGGGCGTTCTGCTGCAGCGCTGCGTCGGCGGCGAGCTTCGCCTGGCCCTGCGCAAGCACCGCGGCATAGGGGCGCGGATCGATCACGGCCAGCAGGTCGCCCTGCTTCACGTCCTGGCCCTCGCGAAAGGCGATGCGCACGATGGTGCCATCCACACGGGCGCGGATCAGCACGTTGTTGTAGGCCTGCACGGTGCCGACGCCGCGGGCGAATTCGGCAACGTCCTGCCGCCGGACCTGGGTGGCCGTGACGGGCACCGGCGGCTCGTCGGCGAACGCGGGGGCGATCGCTGGGGCGGCCGCCGCGACACTCAGCGCGAGGCAGGCCAGGAAGCGGCAAAACATCGTCCGCATGTAGGCGCCTGCGGCCGGACGCAACAGCCCCGTGACCCCGGCTTGCGGAAATGCAATTCTCCGCCGGCGATGCGGCATTTGTTCATGGGCGGCTACGGCCACCACGCCATGATGATGGGTGGCTTCGGCCATCGGGCGATGATGATGGGCTTCGGCGGTTGGCTGCTGATGCGCATGGTGCGGCGCATTGTGATGCTGCTGGTGATCGGCGGCCTGGTGGCGGCTGTGGTGGTGCTGTGGCTGCGGCTGCAAGCGGCGAAACGCGGCGCGTTCTACAACGGGCCTTGAGCGTGGCGGAAGCTCACCCAACCCGCTGATAAGTCACCAGCCGTACTCGGCGCCCGCTGGCGGGGTCGAAGCCTGCCACGTCGCCGAGTGCGTGCACGCGCAGGTGGCGGCGATCGGCTTCGGCGAGAAACGCGGGGAGTTGCCGGGATTCGATGACCGCGAGCGTGCGGCCCTTGGCCAGCGCCTCGGCGGCCTGGGCGCCGGAGAAGGTTTCCAGCACGTTGGGGCCGGTGAGGAACATCAGGCTGGGCTCGGAAAAGCCGGCGATCACGGTGTCGTCGCTATTCGGATGGCGGCCGGGGATTTCATGCAGCAACGCGGCGGTGCGCGGGGCCACCCAGAGCGAGGCCAGGCGCGGCACTTCCCATTGCAGGATGGCGGCGTAGAGCGGGATGGCGCCGAGCAGGGCGAGCGCTGGGCGGCCGGCGATGCCCAGGCCGACGATGAGCGCGGCGGCGGGCCGCGCCGGCAGGCGCGGAGCAGCTCTTCGACGGCGGCGGCATCGCCGAACAGCAACGCTTCCACCGTGCCATCCCCACGGTTGCGGACCCAGCCATTGACCCCGAGCTCGACCGCCTTGCGGACCATCCA
>CAXUEX010000130.1:0-7827 GCA_964250215.1 uncultured Acetobacteraceae bacterium
AGTTGCGCGGCGCACAAGCCAGATCCGCGTCATCTGGCGTGCACGATCGCGGCGGCGGGAGGCGTGGCGGCGCGCGCACTGATGGTGGGGGATCATCGCAACGATGTGCTGGCGGCGACGGGATGCGGCGTGCAGGCGGTGTTCGCGGGCTGGGGCTATGGCGCGGAGGCGATGCGGGCGGGGGCGGCGGCGGTGGCCGGCGAGCCAGCTTCGTTGCCGGGGATCGCGGCGGGGCTGATGCCGGCGTGACGGATCACATTTCGCTGCCGGCGGCGTGGTGTATGGCGCGGGCCATGCTGGCGATGCCGTTGCCGCGGTTGGTGGAAAGCGCTTCGATAAGGCCGAGATCCTTGAGGAAATCGGGCTGGGTGGCGACGATCTCTGCAGGTGCGCGACCGGAATAGACGCGCAGCAGCATGGCGACCAGGCCGGAGACGATCGCGGCATCGGATGCGCCCGCGAAATAGAGTTTTTCGGACCGCTTCTCGGCTTCCATCCACACCTGGCTTTGGCAGCCGGGGACGCGGTGCGCGTCGTTCATCCAGGTTTCGGGGAAGCGCGGCAGTTTGCGGCCCATGTCGATGATGAGCTCGTAGCGGTCCATCCAATCGTCGAACAGCGCGAGATCCTCGCCGATGGCGGCGATGGCGGCGGCGGCGGTGGGTTCTTCGGGCTGCACGAAGGGATCTGGCATGGGGCTGGATGTGCGGCGCCGTGCCGGAAGCGTCAATGCGCGGCGGTGAGCCAGCTTTCTGCTGCGAGGATGGCGCCGGTGACGTGGTAGAGGCTGGTGGCGGGGCTGGGTTGGCCGGGCGCGGCGGGCAGATGTTCGTGCCACAAGCCGTTGGGGCGCAGGCGGCGCGCGAGTTGGCGGGCAGCGTCTATCTGGCGACCGGGATCGGGGTCGGGTCGGAGCAATTCGGCTTTCAGGCGCTCGGCCTGCGGCCAGAGGCGGGTTTGCGCATCGAGGATTTCGCCGCGGCTGTTGACCAGGTTCGCGAGGCCGCCCGCCGGGGCGTGGCCGTAGCGATCGACGAAGCGCATGAGGCTGGCGGCAGCTTGCGCCAGGCGCGGATCGGCGCCGGCGAGTGCGGCGTGGTCGTGCAGCAGCCAGACCCATTCGCAATGGTGGCCCGGTTCGATGCGGAAGGCGCCGGATTCGGTCTGGAGGTTCCAGGCCGCATCGAAGTATTCCGGGAGCGCACCTGTTTCCGCGTGTTGCAGGCGGCGCAGGAACAGGCTGACGATGTCGGCCGCGTGACGCAGAAAGATTTCGTCGGCGAACGCGCGGTGGCAGGCGTGCAGTGCTTCCAGCATGTGCATCTGCGGGTTCTGGCGGCGCGGCAGATTGGCGGGGATGCCTTCGTGCCAGCCGCCATGTTCGTGCGCCAGCGCGCTTTCCATCCATGCGAGCAGTTCCAGCGCGCGGCCGCGCAGGTCTTGCTCGGGCACGATATCGGCGGCGGCGGCGAAGGCCAGCAGCACGAAGGCGAGATCGTAGGTGTCGCGTTCCGTGCCGGTGCCGGAATTGTTGAGCGCGAAGCGGGAGACATAGGCGCCGGCGGCGTGGCGCGCGTGGGTTTGCAGGAAATCGAGGCCCAGGCGCACGGCTTGCGCGGCGCCGGGACGATCCTCGCGCGCGGCGGCGCTGAAGGCGACGATCTGGCGGGCGGCGACGCGCAGCCGGCGGTGGTCGGCCACGCAATGCAATGCATCGTTGAGGTGTTCGTGGAAGGCGCCATGTTGCGCATCGATGCCGTGCGCTAGCCAGACGGACCAGGCACGGGTGCGCAGCCACGTGCCAAGGGCGGCGATTTCGGCCGCGAGCGGATCACCAGGTGAAGGCATAGATCCGGTCCACAGCGCCGACATAGAGGTGGTTCGCGGCGGCCAGGATGGTGGCGGTGTAATGCAGGCCGTGCATGCGTTCCGCGGCGCCCCCGCCCGTGAAGATTTCGCGGCCTGTTCCAGCGTCGAAACCGTGCAGCCGGTCGTCGCCATCGGCGCCGATGATCCATAGGATGCGGTTTGCGGTGCCGTTTGTGGTGGTGACGATCGGGCTGCCGGCACCATCGAGCCTGGCGCACCAGGCGGTGGTAATGGCGGCGGGCGTGACGCGCAGCGCGGTGACGCCCTGGCGATCGGGCGGGCAGGCGGCGCCGCGCCTGCCGAAGGCGACGAGGGCGGCGTTGCCTTCCATCCAGTTGGCGGGGGACGTGCGGATTTCGTCGATGGAGACGAGCGCGGCGAGGAGCGCGCCGCCGATGCCGCCGAGGTGGCTGCGATCAAGCAAGTAAGCCTTGCCATCCTTGCCGAGGGCGAGAAGGAAATGGCGATCCTGGATTTCCAGCGGTTCGGGCGTGGAGCCGCCGAGATCGAGATCGTCGGCATCGAGCGCGGGCCAGTTGGCGGGGGCAAAGCTGCTGACGGGGGCGGTCATGCTTGCTGGATCAAAACGGAGCACGGCTTCGCCATAGGCCCAGGTTTTCGCACCGAACGTGTTGCCGGTGGCGGCGAAGACGGCGCCGTCGGCCGCGGCGGGGCCGCCGAAGGCCCAGATGCCGCCGCCGATGGCCTGGGTGGAAAAGGCCGGCCGGAATGCGCCGGTTTGCGTATCGAGCGGCGCGAGCCAGCCGTGGAACGGCGTGCAATCGCCGGAGCGGCCGCCGAACGGCACGATGAGGGTGTGTTCGAGCAGCAGCAGCGCGCCGCGTTGCCCTTGCCGGCGGACATCGAAGCTGGGGCCGAGGGATTTTCCGATATCGAGCGGGTAGCTGGGGCGGGTTTCGCCGGTATCGAGGGCGATCGCGAAGAGCTGCGCGGTGGGACCGGAATTTGTTTCGATTTGCGCGACAGCATAGAGCGTGCCGGCGGCTTCGTCGATCACCGGCGTGCCGGTGATGCCGAGCGGGACGATGTTGCCGCAGGGCAGCTCGCGATCGGGCACCGGCGGCCCGAGCGTGCGGTCCCACACCTTGGTGCCGGTGGCGGCATCCAGCGCGGTGACGTGGTTTTCCTCGGTGGCGGCGACGACGAGGCCGGCCGGATGGGAAGCGGAGAGCCAGAAGAGCGGCTGGGCGAGGACATTGCCGTGGACGTTGCCGTGGAAGGCGGCATCGAGATGGAGGCGTGCGGCGTGGGCGGTGTCGAGCGTGGGCTCCACGTAGGCGCCGGAGCGGCGGTTGTCGTTGTGGAAGGTGGTGACGGGCGCCGCGGCGAGCAGCAGGAGGCAGGCAAGCGGGAGGCAGCGGGGCATGGCGGTGGGTTTAGCGCGGAAAAAGGCGGCGCGGGGAGGTGGTGGGCTGCTTGTGAAGGAAAACGGCAAGGCGCCAGCTCTGCAGCTTCACGCGTTCAAATGAAACACCTGAACGCGTGGGCTGTTTGCCGCGTGCGGCCGCCTTCCGCCTCAGCCGATGTCGAACCGATCGAGCTGCATCACCTTGTTCCAGGCGGCGACGAAATCGCGCACGAACTTCTCCTGCGCGTCGCTCGAGCCATACACTTCGGCCAAAGCGCGAAGCTGCGAGTTCGAGCCGAACACGAGATCGACGCGCGAGGCGGTGCATTTCACCGCGCCGCTCGCCGGGTCGCGACCTTCGAACGCATTGGCGGCCTCGGAAACCGCGGTCCATACCGTGCGGGCATCTAGGAGATTGACGAAGTAATCGGTGGAGAGCGTGCCCGGACGCTGCGTGAACACGCCTTGCTGCGAATGGCCGAAATTCGCATCCAGCACGCGCAGCCCGCCGATCAGCACTGTCATTTCCGGTGCGGTAAGCGTCAGCAACTGCGCGCGGTCGATCAGCAGTTCCTCAACGGGGATGCCGAGCCCGTCCTTGGCGAAGTTGCGGAAGCCGTCGGCGGCCGGTTCCAGCACCGCGAAGGCGGCGGTGTCGGTCTGATCCTGCGAGGCATCGGTGCGGCCCGGCGTGAACGGCACAGCCACCGCGAATCCAGCCTGCTTTGCCGCCTGCTCCACGGCAGCACAGCCGCCCAGAACGATCAGATCGGCGAGCGAAACCTTTTTGCCGTCGGTTTGCGCCGCATCGAACGCATCGCGGATTTTCTCGAATACCGCGAGAACCTTCGCAAGCTGCGCCGGCTCGTTCGCTTCCCAATCCTTCTGCGGCGCCAGCCGGATGCGCGCGCCGTTGGCGCCACCACGCTTGTCGGAACCACGAAATGTCGAGGCCGAGGCCCATGCCGTGGCCACCAGTTCGCGGACCGGCAGGCCGCAATCCAAAAGCTTCTGCTTCAGCGCCGCAATATCGCCTTCATCAATCGGCGTGTGATCCGCCTTCGGAACGGGATCCTGCCAGATCAGCTCCTCTGCCGGCACGTCCGGGCCGAGATAGCGTACGCGCGGCCCCATATCGCGGTGCGTCAGCTTGAACCAGGCGCGGGCGAAGGCGTCGGCGAATTCGTCCGGGTGCGTGTGGTAGTGGCGCGCGATCTTCTCGTAGGCCGGTTCCATGCGCAGCGCGAGGTCGGTGGTGGCCATCATCGGCGCGTGGCGCTTTGCGGGATCGTGCGCATCCGGCACCGCGTCGGCGCCGGCGCCGTTTTTCGGGTGCCACTGCCAAGCGCCGGCAGGGCTCTTGCCGAGCTCCCAATCGAAGCCGAACAACGTATCGAAATAGCTGTTGTCCCATTTCGTGGGCGTTGGCGTCCATGCCCCTTCCAGGCCGCTGGTGATCGCATCCACGCCGTGACCGCTGGCGAAACTGCTGAGCCAACCCAGGCCCAGCGTCTCGATGCCGGCAGCTTCGGGCTCGGGGCCTACCAGCGCCGCATCGCCGGCGCCGTGGCATTTGCCGAACGTGTGGCCACCCGCCACCAGGGCCACGGTTTCTTCGTCGTTCATCGCCATGCGGGCGAAGGTTTCGCGGATGTCGCGCGCCGACGCCATCGGATCGGGCTGGCCGTTCGGGCCTTGCGGATTGACGTAGATCAGCCCCATTTGCACGGCGCCCAGCGGCGTCTCCAGCTCACGATCGCCCTTGTAGCGGTTGTCGCCGAGCCAGATGTCCTCATTGCCCCAGTAGATGTCTTCCTCGGGCTCCCAGATATCGGCGCGGCCGCCGCCGAAGCCGAAGGTTTTCAACCCCATCGATTCGAGCGCGCAATTGCCGGCCAGCACCATCAGGTCGGCCCAGGAAATCTTGTTGCCGTATTTCTGCTTGATCGGCCAAAGCAGCCGCCGCGCCTTGTCGAGATTGGCGTTGTCCGGCCAGCTATTGAGCGGCGCGAAACGCTGGGTGCCGGCACCCGCGCCGCCCCTTCCGTCACCGATACGGTATGTGCCGGCGCTGTGCCAGGCCATGCGGATGAACAGCGGCCCGTAATGCCCGTAATCGGCCGGCCACCATTCCTGCGAATCGGTCATCAGCGCGTGCAGATCCTGCTTCAGCGCCGCCACATCGAGTTGCCGGAAAGCCTGCGCGTAGTCGAACCCGGCGCCCATCGGGTCGGAAATCAAGGCGTTCTGATGCAGGATGCGCAGGTTGAGCTGGTTCGGCCACCATTCGCGGTTGGTGCGGCCGACGACGATCACATTGGGCCGTCCGCCATGCGCCACCGGGCATTTGCCGGTGCCCTGAGCGATACTTCCGTCCATGATTTTCTCTCCGATTGCGCGCTGCCGGGAGCAGCGTAGCAGCTTCGGGGATAGAGGGAACCGGTTAAAGCCAAACAGTGCGATAGGTGCTATCTATGACAGGATGAACCTGCGCGACCTGAGTTATGTGCTCGCGGTGGCCGACCACGGGCATTTCGGCCGGGCTGCTGCGCTCTGCGGCGTCAGCCAGCCGACACTTTCGGTGCAGATCCGCAAGCTGGAGGCGCAGCTCGGCGTGGCGCTGTTCGAGCGCACTTCACAGGCGGCCGTGCGCACCGCGGCCTGCGATCGCCTGATCGGCCATTTCCGGGCGGCGGCGGCGGAGGCGGAGGCGATAATGAGCGAGGCGCGCAACCTGCGCGATCCGCTTTCGGGCCGCTTCCGTCTCGGCATCATCCCCACGCTGGCGCCCTACCTGCTACCGCTGGTTTTCGCGCCTTGGCGGGAGGTGCTGCCCAGGCTGGAAGTGGAGCCCTGGGAAGACCAGACGGACGCGCTGATCGGACGATTGCAGGCGCACGAGCTGGATGCGGCGTTGCTGGCGACGCCGGTGGATGCGCCGGGCCTGGCGAGCCAGGATTTGTTCCGCGAACCCTTCCTGGCTGCGCTGCCGCCCGAGCACGCGCTGGCCGGACGCGAGACGATCGCCGAGGCCGATCTGGCCCCGGACATCCTGGTGCTGACCGACGGACATTGCCTGCGCGACCAGGCGTTGGCCGCCTGCGGCAGCAGTGGCGCGTTGGGCAGCACGTTGCGGGCCTCTAGTCTGCCGACGCTGCTGAACATGGTCGCCGCCGGCTACGGCACCACGCTGATTCCGGCGCTGGCTGCGGGCCCCGCGCGCGACGCCGGGATTGTACTGCGGCCGCTTTCGTCCCGGCCCGGGCGCACCATACGGATCGTCTGGCGCACCCGTTTCCCGCGCCGCCCCGCGGTGGAGGCGGTGGGCGCCGTGGTGGCCGGGCGGCTTGAGAGCTTTGCAAAGAATGCAGCGGACGGCACGGTGTAGCCGAGACGAAATCACGAGCCGGCGCCGCATTGCCGTAAGGCTGCGCGCATGTGCGCCGGCGGGGGCGCCATGGCGTATAGCTTCGGTTCCAAAGCCAGGTGCAGCTCGCGCGCCAACAGGTGCAGGCCGCCTGTCTCGCCCGCGCCGTATCTGGTGTCGCCCAGAATCGGGAAGCCGGAGGCCGCGCAATGCAGGCGGAGCTGGTGCGTGCGGCCGGTGCGCGGCCGCAATTCGAGCCAGCTCAGCCCAGCGGCGCGACCCAGCACCTGCCAATCGGTCACGGCCGGATCGCCGGATGGGTCGGCGGTCATGTGCCAGCCTTGCTTGGTGTTCCGCTTCAGCAGCGGCAGCGCGATTTGGCCGCGGGCCGCTTCGGGGCCGCCGCGCACCACCGCCCAATAGAGTTTTTCCGCCCGGCCGGCGGCGAACTCCGCCTGCGCGGCAAGCAGCGCGGCGCGGCGCATCGCCACGAGCAAACAACCGGCCGTATCCGCATCCAGCCGGTGCACGAGCCATGGTCCGGCGCGGCGTCGCGAGAGCGCCGGAAAGGAATCCTCCACCGAGGCGCCGCCGGATGGGCCGGGATGCACGGGCAGGTTCGCCGGCTTATTCAGCACCACGAAACGGTCGTCGCGGAACAGTTCGGTCAGTATGGCCAGACGCGATCCAGCCCGATGCCGTCGAGGCCCACCGCTGGCAGCGGCTCGGCCGGATCGCCGGCCCAAACGTCGCCGGCTTGCCAGGCGCCGGCCGCCACATCGGCGCCGCTGGGCAGCCAGACGCCGGGATCATTGAGCCAGGCCAGGATATCGGCCTCCACCAGCGCGCGATCGCGGTCGCGCAGCAGCAAATGATAGCCGTTCGGGTAGAATCCGCGGCGGGCGGCTGCCGGCAGTTTTTTCCAGGCTGCGGCTGTGGCGGGTGGCGGCACGATCTGATCGCGCCTGCCGGCCAGCACCAGCACCGGGCCGCGCACCCGTGGCGCGGCGGCCTGCGCCGCCGACATCAGATCGACCAGGCCGCGCAGGCTGGCGACGTTCGGCCGCAGGATGGTGAGCGGGTCACGACCCAGACGGCGGAGCGCGTCGAAATTATCGCTGGCCATGATATCCACGGGCGCGTCACGCGGATTGGGCCGCCAGCCCGGCGCCAGCCCATCGGCCGCCAGCAGCGCCGCCGCGAGCCGCGCATCGAGTTGCCG
>CAXUEX010000131.1:0-7793 GCA_964250215.1 uncultured Acetobacteraceae bacterium
TGCGGCACGGTTTGCACGGATCTCGCGGTGGGGGCGGCTGGATCGGGTGCTGGCGGGGCTGGAGGCGGCGCGGACGGCGGGGCTGGCGGTGCGCATCAACACGGTGGCGCTCCGTTCCGAGAACGAAGACGAGATTGAGTCGATATTGGAATGGTGCGGCCGGCGCGGCTTCGATCTTTGCTTGATCGAGACGATGCCGCTGGGCGACGTGGCGGCCGACCGCATGGAGCATTATTTGCCGTTGTCGCTGGTGCGGGCGCGGCTTTCGCGGCGCTTCACGCTGGAGCCCAGCGCGCATGAGACGCCGGGCCCGGCGCGCTATGTGCGTGTGCGGGAGACAGGCGGCCGGCTGGGGTTCATCACGCCGCTGAGCCACAATTTCTGCGAGGGGTGCAACCGGGTGCGGGTAACTGTTTCCGGCACGATGTATATGTGCCTGGGCCAGGACGACGCGGCCGATCTGCGGCCGGCGCTGCGCTCGGGGCAGGATGGGGCGTTGCGGGAGGCGATCCGGGCCGGGATCGCGCGCAAGCCGCAAGGGCATGATTTCGTGATCGGAAGAAAACGCCCGGCGGCGGCGCGACACATGAGCGCCACCGGCGGGTAGGCTTTGTTTCAGGCGCGGGCGGGGGTGGGGCGTGGCGCGCGTTGCAGGACGGCGGCGCACATGGCCCACAGGATCAGCGCGCCGGCGAGACAAACGGCGAGCTGGCGCGTGGCGGGATTGGCGATCGCGCAGGCGAGTCAGCCGTCTTCGTGCCGATGATGGTCAGGCTTTCGCCGCGTTTGGGCGAGCGGGAAGATGTGCTGTCGGCCAGGTTGGCCTGTTTTTTCCAGCGCGCGTTCCAGCCGGCTGGGGTGATTTGGGCATCGGGGATTTTGCCCTCCTGCATCGAAAGGCTGGATTTGTAATAATCGACCGCGCAGCGCTGCGGCGGCAGCAGGCGCACATCGGTGAAGCCGGCGTTTTGCAGGAAGCGGATGAACGGCTGCACGCCGAACAGGCTGAGATGCCGCGGGGCTTCCAGGCCGCGCCAGTATTTGCCGAAGCGTTCCAGGCCGAACGAGTCCAGGTTCGGTTGCGTGAACCAGATGCGCCCGCCGGGCCGCAGCAGGGCGAAGAGTTCGCGGATGGCGGCTTGCGGGTGGTGCAGATGTTCGAAGACGTGGCTGAGCGTGATCTGTTCGTAGCTTCCGGGCGGCAGGTTGCTGCCGGGGAATGAGCCGCATTGCACGTCGATGCCGGCCGACCGGGCGGTTCGGGCTGCTTCGGGATCGGGTTCCAAGCCGGTGGGCGCGTAGCCTAGGGCCTTGGCGAGAACGAGGAAAACGCCGGCGCCGCAGCCGACATCGAGCAGCCTGGCACCCGGCGAGGATGGCGGCGGCAGGTGCCGGATGAAGTGCTCCCACTCGCGCGCCTGGGCCGGCAGCATTGCGGCCACGATCGCGGCGGCGAAGGACGCGCCCTGGGGCAGGCGGTGGCCCAGCTTGTGGTTGTAATGGCCGGTGCGAAGCCGGGTTTTGATGTTGTTGCCGGTTATCAGCTGTTCGATCGCTGAGGCCGCTGTTGAATCGTGAGTGTAATAACGTGCATAGGCGCGTGAGATGGAGGCTTCCGACGGCCGCGGATCTAGATACGCGGCCGAGCAGGTCTCGCAGTGCCAGAGTTGCCATCGTCCGGGCGCGACGCCGTAGGAAAGATCGTGCAGATCGTCGAACAGGATGGATCGGCGATCGCTGGCGCACACGGGGCAGTTGCCTAGATGCTCCAGGTGTTCGCGCGGCCAATCGGATTTTTCGACGGCTTGCTCATCCATGGGCTTGGCCTGCGATCGGTGCACCTTAGAGCGTGACCGGCTCGGATTGAGTCGGATATCGGTGCCGGTCACGCTCTAGGCCATTGTTTTGTCGAGCAACTTTATCGGCGCGCGGACGCGGTGTGTGCCGATGTTGCTTTAAGCATTCTGCTTTCAAGAAAGAAGACTCGCTGCCTAAATCTGCTGCGCCACCGCCTGCCCCGGCGCCACGCTGCGGCGCGCCGGGTCGCGGGCCAGCACGTCGCGCATGATGTCCCGCGCCAGGGGGGCGGCGACGTCGGCGCCGGCGTTGCCGTGCTCGATGACGACGGAGACGGCGTAGCGCGGCGCGTCGTACGGCGCGTAGCACACGAACAGCGCGTGCGGGCGGAATTCCCAGGGCAGTTGCGCCGAGTTGAAATGCCCGTGCTCGCGCGCCCAGCGGGAGACGCGGCGCACCTGGCTGGATCCGGTTTTGCCGGCCATCTGGATGCCGGGCAGGCCGAGCCTTGCGTGCGGCGCGGTGCCGCCGGCTTCGTTCACCACCGCGAACATGCCGTCGCGCGCCACTTGCAGATATTCTTCCGAAACATCCAGCAGCGGCCAGTCCTCGGGCGCGCCGCCGGGCACGGGTTCGCCACCGATGATTCGCGTCACGTGCGGCTGCACGGCGCGGCCGGTGGCGATGCGGGATGCGTAGGTGGCCAGTTGCAACGGTGTGGCCAGCACCACGCCCTGGCCGATGCCGGCATTCACGGTGTCGCCCGCGCCCCAGTGCCGGCGGTGCTTGTGCCGCCATTCCGCGTTGGGGATCAGGCCGCGCCGGGCGCCGGGCAGATCGATGGCCAAATCGGTGCCGAGCCCGAACCGGTTGGCCATTTCCGCCACAGCATCGATACCGGCGCGGCGCGCGGCGTCGAAAAAGAAAACGTCGCAAGAATGTTTCAGCGCATTGCGCATATCGAGCGAGCCGTGGCCGTGCTTGCGCCAGCAATGGAAGCGGATGTTGCCGAGATCGATATAGCCGGGGCAGAACAGCCGATCGGCCGGCGAGAGCGCGCCGCTGGCCAGCGCCGCCATGCCCACCGCCATCTTGAACGTGGAGCCGGGCGGATAGGTGCCGGCGATGGCCTTGTTGATCAGCGGCGTGCGCTTGCTGCTGGTCCATTCCTCCCATTGCGCCTGCGAAACGCCGCTGTCGAACAGGCTGGGATCGAAGCTGGGGTTGGTGGCCATGGCGAGCACCTCGCCGTTCGTGCAGTCCATGACCACGGCGCTGGCGCTTTCGTCGCCGAGATGCGTGAGCACGGATTTCTGCAGCTCGACGTCCACGGCGAGGCGCAGCTCGTCGCCCGGCGCGCCATCGTTGCGGGCGAGCTCGCGGATCACGCGGCCGACGGCATTCACCTCCATCTGCACCTGCCCGGCGGTGCCGCGCAGCTCGGGCTCGCGCGATTTCTCCACGCCGGCGCGGCCGACGCGCACGCCAGGGAGTGCCAGCACCGGATCGTCGCCCTGCTCGTCGTCGCCGGGCGGCGCCACGTAGCCCACCACATGCGCCATGTCGGGGCCGAACGGGTAGTTTCGCGTGCTGCCGACATCCACCAGAATGCCGGGCAGATCGGGCGCGTGCACGTCGATTCTGGCCATTTCGTCCCAGGTGAGGAAATCGCGCAGCAGCACCGGGATGAAGCGGCGGCTCTGTTTCAGATCACGATCGATGCGCGCGCGGTCGGCATCGGCGAGCGGCACGATTTCGCCGAAACGCCGCAGGCTGGCCGGCACGTCGGTGGTGTCCTCGGCCAGCAGCAGCGCGCGCCAGTGCGCGGTGTTGCCGGCCACCACCGCGCCGAACCGGTCCAGGATGCGGCCGCGCGGCGCGGCGATGAGGCGGGCGCTGATGCGGTTGCTCTCGGCGAGCGTGGCGTAGCGCGCGCCTTCCTGCACCTGCACGCGGTAGAGCTTCGCGGCGAGCAGGCCGAGGGCGGCGGTCTGCCCGGCCAGCAGCGCGAGCGCGCGGCGGGTGAAGACCGTCGTGCGGACGCCTTCCTTTTTCATCGGTTCCGGCCCCGGGAAGCCGGGCTCCATTGGCCGAACGCCATCAAAGTCCCCCGGCCGTGCATTCGATGATTTCTCGGGGCAGAAACAATCCCACGATATTGGCTTCGTTCACGACCGCAATCTGCGTGTGGGACCGATCGTTAAATCCGCTTCCCGGATACAACGCCGCACCCTCGACAAAAAGGCCACGCACGGTGTCGAATGCGTTGGGCGTTCCATCCACGCTCGCATGGACCACCCTGATCACAGCGCAATCCAGAAACCGCCGCGGTTTATCTTTATTGGTGCCGGATTTCACACCACGATTTTCAGGGAGGGAGTGCCCAGCTTTGGCAAACCTTTGCTGCAAAGCTCCATACGCGATGCGAAGTATTTCGTGGTTTTCGCGTAAAGTCAGGTCGAGGCAATTTCCCATGTCTATAACGGCACCGACCACGAATGGCCGGGCGCCGGTGCCCCCGGGAGTCCTTCGTCTGGCCCACTCAAACGCTCGTTGAAAATCAGATTCCCAGAAATAGATTCCCGGTCCTAGCCAATCATAGCTTTTGTCGCTCGCAAGCAACTTGATCTCGCCAGCGATCGCGCGTTTGCCGACATCTTGGTCGCAGCCGTGATAGCCGATCCGAAATGCCGTGTGCGCCCGGCTCACGGAAGCGATGAAGTGATCTCAAGCAGCCTCGACGTTCTTTCGCTCCGGGCCACCGTATTCGGGCGCAAGCTGGCCATCTTCTGAGCAGTAACCATCACGAACAAGCGCTTTCAGCGCAGAGTCTTTCGTCCGAAGATCCCTCTCGGCCCTATTCTGGATCGCAACGATAACCGCTGCCCGTTGCCTGTCCGTCATTGTCTGTCCTCCAGCAAGCCGACCCGGGCCCTGCGTCTGGCGCCTGAACATATCACGACACCTGCCGGATTGCCACAAAGCTGGTTTGGAAACCGTCCGAAAGCCACCTGAACTGGGCCGTTACCTGACCGTCATCACGCGCGTTCCGGCGCCGCCCGGCCGCGATGCGCGCGGGTGAAGGCGGCCGCCAGGAAGGGATAGGCGCCTGCCGCGAGGCCGAATTCGAACACCGCGGGCCAGGCCGTGAGCCACCGCCAGAGGAACAACGCGTTCGCGGCCCATTCCAGCGCCGCCGCACCCGCCGCCACCGCCACGAAAGCCAGCCAGACGGCAAGGAACCCCTGGCGCGCCAGGGCCCGGCGGTTGCCGAACGCCACCGCATGAACCAGCAGCAGCAGCAGCACCGAAAGCCCGACCGGGCCCTGCGCCAGCAGATCCAGCAATAGCCCCAGCCCGAACACCGCGACCGGCGGCATGGACGCGGGACGGAACACCGACCAGAAAAACACGGAAGCCAGCGCCCAGGCCGGCTGCATCTGCGCCTGGCCGGGCAACCCCAGCGGCGCCGAGAGCAGCAGCAGCCCAACCGCCGTCAGCAAGGTGGGAAACCCGTACCGGGAAGCGACATCCAACTGGTGCAGCAGCGTGGGCCGGGGCCGGATGCCGGGCGTGCGGTCCATTCAGAACGGCCGCGCCGCCGTATCGGCCGAGGCGATCGGTGCCCGGCCCGGCGCTTCGGGCGGGGTGATGCCACCCATGCCGTAATCGAAGATGCGCACGATCTCCAGCCGATCGAGATTGGCTGCGGGATCCAACTCCACGGCGCCGCCCGACGCATAATGCACGGTGCCCACGGGCAGCCCGGCGGGAAAGGCTTGCGCATCGGCGCTGGTGACGACGCGCTCGCCCTCGGCCGGGCGCATGCCGTCAGGCAGATAGAGCAGCCGCGGATAGGGCGTGTTCTGGCCCACCAGCATGGCTCGCGCGCGGCTGCCCTGAAGCGTGACGGGAATGCGGCTGTTCATGTCGGTGATCAGCAGCACCCGGGCGCTGCGCACCCCCACCTCGGTGACACGGCCGACGAGCCCGCTGCCATCGAGCGCGATCTCGCCGCGCGTGAGGGCATGATTGGGCGCCATGGCCAGCAGCACCGAGCGCGCATAGACGCCGCCCGCATCGGCCACCACGCGCGCGGTGACGAACGACAGCGCGGGATCCGGAACCCAATGCAGATTGGCTTTCAGCTCCGCGTTTTCGGCATCCAGCGCCATGGCCACGTCATACCAGTGGCGCAGCCGCGCATTCTCCTGCCGAAGCTGGGTGTTTTCGGCGCGCATCGCCCAGGCATCGTGCGCGAAAGCGGCGGCATCGCGCACCGCCGTGAATGGTCGTTCCAGCATCGCATAGAGCGGCGCCAAGCCATCCGAAAGTGCGATGCGGGCCCGCTCCGGCAGCGCGGGCGCGGCGCGGCCCAGGAGCAGCAGGCCGAGGGACGCCACGATGAGAACGGGCAGCATCAGCCGCGCCAAAGCCTGCCGGGACTGGATCGAAAGGCGGATCATCTTCCCCCTGGCGTTGGGGTGGCGCGGCCTGGTTGGGCAGCCGGGCGCTTATACCCGCAGGCTTCAATCTTTAATACATCGTCGTGAGCACGTTACGCAGCCGCTTCAGCTCCTCCAGCGCGCGGCCGGTGCCCAGCACCACGCAGGAAAGCGCGTCCTCCGCCACCACCACCGGCAGCCCCGTGGCATCGCGCAGCACTTCATCGAGCCGGTTGAGCAGCGCGCCGCCGCCGGTGAGCACGATGCCCTTGTCGCAGATGTCGGATGCGAGTTCCGGCGGCGTATTCTCGAGCGCGATCTTCACGGCTTCGACGATCTGCGTCACCGGCTCGCTGAGGCTTTCGGAAATCTGCGCCTGGCTCACGACGATTTCGCGCGGCACGCCGTTGATCAGGTCGCGGCCGCGGACTTCCTTCAGCCGCCCGTGCTCGCCGCCGTCGGGTGGGCGGGCGGTGCCGACCTCGATCTTGATGCGCTCCGCGGAGCCTTCGCCGATCAGCAGATTATGCTGGCGGCGGATGTAGTTGATGATCGCCTCGTCCATCTTGTCGCCGCCGACGCGGACCGAGCGGGAATAGACGATGCCGCCGAGGGAGATGACGGCGACTTCCGTGGTGCCGCCGCCGACATCGACGATCATGGAGCCGGAGGGCTCGGTGACGGGGAGGCCGGCGCCGATGGCGGCGGCCATGGGTTCCTCGATGAGCAGGACGCGGCGGGCGCCGGCGGATTCGGCGCTTTCCTGGATGGCGCGGCGCTCGACGGCGGTGGAGCCGGAGGGGACGCAGACGATGATGATGGGGGAGGCGAAGCGGCGGCGGTTATGCACCTTGCGGATGAAGTGCTTGATCATCTCCTCGGCGACTTCGAAATCGGCGATGACGCCGTCGCGCATCGGGCGGATGGCGGAGATGTTGCCGGGGGTGCGGCCGAGCATCTGCTTGGCCTCCTCGCCGACCGCCAGCACCTGTTTGCGGCCGCGCACATCGGCGATGGCGACGACGCTGGGCTCGGCGAGCACGATCCCGCGGCCTTTGACATAGACCAGCGTGTTGGCGGTGCCGAGGTCGATGGCCATGTCGGCGGACATCAGGCCCAGCAAGCGGGACAGCATTCGGAAGCGACCTTTCGGCCCGGGGCGGGGCGGTGAGCTAAGGGTGTGCCAGGCGGGGTGCGAGATTGGGGAGCCAGGGCTTAGCGGCCCGGTCCCGGGCGGGCAAGCTGCGTGGGGACGGGCCTCGCGTTTTCGCGAGGAACCCTGGCGCAGCAGGAACTTTTACGTTTTGCAACGCCTCTCGCGCGGCCGGCGCGAGCGATCCACATAGGCCTACGAGGAGAAAGTCGATGATTCGCAAGCTGTTTCTGTGCATTACGTTGGGGGCGGCGGGTGCGGGCCTGGCCGGTTGCGGCGATACGCCCGGGCAGCGCGCGGTTTCCGGCGGGCTGATCGGCGCCGGCGGTGGCGCGGCACTCGGGGCGGCGGCTGGCGGCAACGCCGGCACCGGTGCATTGATCGGTGGCGCCGTGGGT
>CAXUEX010000132.1:0-7788 GCA_964250215.1 uncultured Acetobacteraceae bacterium
GGGCTGGCGTGGCCGACTTACGTGAAGGAAACGGTGGCCGCGGGAAAGGAAATAAACGCGCCGTGGCTTGCCGGGGATGCGGCCGGCGGCTAGGAAGCGCCCTCCCCCGCCGTCCCCCCAGCCAGAGTTGATCGCGCCCATGAAGCAGCAGGCGAATTTGATCCGTGCCGGCCAGGTGATCGAGCATGAAGGGCAGCGCTGGACGGTGCTGAAGCAGCAGATCATTACGCCCGGCAAGGGCGGCGCGTTCATTCAGGTGGAAATGCGCAGCCTGAAGAGCGGCAACAAGACCAATGAGCGCTGGCGCACCGCCGACACGGTGGAGCGGCTGATGACGGACAACAAGGAATACAATTATTCCTACACGGACGGCATCAACATGGTGCTGATGGATCCCGAAACATTCGAGCAGACGCATGTGCCGGTGGAGCTGCTGGGCGAGAGCGCACCGTTTCTGCAGGACAACATGGTGATCGAGGTGGATCTGGTGGAGGGCGAGCCGGTGGGGGCGCATCTGCCGGCGACGGTGGTGCTGGAGATCGTGGAGGCCGATCCGGTGGTGAAGGGGCAGACGGCGACGAGTTCGTATAAGCCGGCGAAGCTTTCCAATGGGGTCAAGACGATGGTGCCGCCGTTCATCGAGAGCGGGGAGCGGGTGGTGGTGAAGACCGAGGACGCGAGTTACGTGGAGCGGGCGAAGGGGTAGTTTTCCAGGGTTGCGGGGCCTATTCTGGGGGCATGGAGCAGACGCCGCAGGTTCCGGAGGGACACGAACAGCCGACCGGATTCGAGGATGAGGACACGCTTCCGCCGCTGACCGCGACGGAGGAGGCGATGCTGGACGAGGCCGAGGCGGATATCGCGGCGGGCCGGGTGATCGACGCCGAGGTGTTCCTGGCCTGGATGCGCAGTCTGGGAACCGATCACGAGCTGCCGCCGCCTGTGCCCGACTGACGCGCGCGCGGGATGGCGCGGCGCGTCCGTTTGTCGGCGCGGGCGAGCGCCGATCTGCAGAGGATTGCGATCTGGTATTCGCAGCCCGGCTCAGGCGGCGCCGCACAGGCCAGGCTCGACCGGATCGCGCGCGCGATTGCGACGCTGGGGGCCATGCCTTGCGCGTTCCGGGTGGGGACGCGGCCCGGCACGCGACAGATGCTGCGGGCGGAACACCGGTTCATATTCCGCGTGCAGCCGGACACGGGCGATAATCGTACGGCCGGAGACGTGCTGGTTCTGCGCGTTCTCGGTCCTGGCCAGGAATATCGTTGAAAGGTTTGCGATGTCGGTCCGGCTTTCGCCGCATATGGTGGTGATGCAGAATGCGGCGCAGAAGGCGTCGAAGCGGCTGCTGCGCGATTTCGCGGAGGTGGAGCAGTTGCAGGTGAGCATCAAGGGGCCGTCGGATTTCGTCAGCCAGGCTGATCTGCGGGCGGAACAGACACTGCGGGAGGAATTGGGGAAGGCGCGGCCGGGCTATGCGATGCTGATGGAAGAGAGCGGCGCCTCAGGCAGCGAGAACTGGACGTGGCGCTGGGTGGTGGATCCGCTGGATGGGACGACGAATTTCCTGCACGGCATTCCACATTGGGCGATTTCGATCGGCTTGCAGCGACGGCTGGCGGATGGCGCCATCGAGCTTGCGGCCGGGGTGATCTACAATCCCGCGCATGATGAAATGTTCTGGGCGGAGAAGGGCGGCGGCGCGTTCATGAACGACCGGCGGTTGCGCGTTTCGGCGCGCCGCGACATGGCAGAAGCGCTGTTCGCGACCGGCATTCCGTTCGCGAAAGTGAAGCCAGCGATCCGGGCTTCGTTCCCGCCGGTGCTGGCGGCGCTAATGCCGGTTTCGGCGGGGGTGCGGCGGTTCGGCTCGGCGGCGCTGGACTTGGCGTGGGTGGCGGCGGGGCGGTACGAGGCTTATTGGGAGTTGGGCTTGCAGGCCTGGGATGTGGCGGCCGGCGCGGTGATCGTGCGCGAGGCGGGCGGGTCGGTCACGCACCCGGACGGGGCGGAATTCTCTACGCGCGACGTTGGCGGCAACGATCTCGTGGCGGGCAATCCGCACATCCAGCCGAAGCTGCGGGAGATGGTTGCTGCCGCGATGTGATCGCCGGCCGTCGTCACGCGGCCAGGCGGAATTCCTGCAACGCCGGCGGCCGCGCCGGAAAATATCGCGCTTCGAATGCCGCGAAATGCTGCGACTTTGCGCCGCCGTAACGGCACGCGGCTTCGAGCGCGGTGAGATCGAGATCGGGAATGGCGCGGTTGCAGCCGCAGGTGCAGGTGATCTGATGCATGTCCGGTTCACTCCTTGGTCCGGCGAGTGGGTGCGACCGGGATAACGCCGCTTCTGGGCGACGGAACATGCAGAACTTCTTATGGCACCATTAGTCCGGCTTTGGTTGCCAGCGGGCCAGCAGCAAGTGCTTGATTTTCCTTGCTGCCATCAGGGTCCCCACGACCGGTGGAGCGCCGGCCGCGCGAACGATGCAATTCAGCAATTCGGGCTTGTCATGGCCCGTAGATTGGCGAAAACGGCTGGTTCGTCACCGGCGGCGAGGCGGCGCATTTGAAGCTGCTGGCTTTGGTAGGGTCGCCCGACACATAGGCGCTGTGCGCGGGATAGCGGCAGAGCGGGCGCTGGAAGGCGATCCCCTGGGTGGGATCGTCGTTGACGTATTTGGTGGCAACGATCTGCTTCGGCGGCACCGCGTATTCCGTCCACGCGATGAGCGCGCCGAGCGCATCGTCCGCCGGGTTCAGCGGCTGCGGCGGAATCTGGCCGAGGCCGCCGAAATCGTTGGCGCCGGGGCCGCCGGTGCAGTGCCAAGTGCCGGGGGCCATGAACAGGCGCAGATAATTGCCGACATTGGCGGCGTCCGCGTCGGCGACGGCATTGTAATAGTCGATCGCGGTGGCGCTGGGGATCAGCGGATCGGCGTAGCCCTGGTACATCAGGATCTTGCCGCCGCGCGCGGAGAAGGCCGAGAGATCGGTGCTATTCGCGTTCAAAACGCCAGCGAAAGTGAAGCGGGCGATGCGCGAGTTGTCGATCAGCGCAATTTCGGCACTGAGTTCCGGCGCGGCGGAGACGGTCTGGAAGAACATGTCCTGCCACACCCATTTTTTGCCGCGCGCCCAGAACATCAGGCTGTCGAATGCCGGTTCGGTGAGGCTTTCCTGGAACGACAGGCCGGCGCTGCCATCTTCCGTGCCGCGCTCCACGCCGGGATACAGCGTGCGGCCCTGATCGTCTTCGGCGCCGCGCCAATCGAGGTTCATGGCCTGGACCTGTGGGGGTTCCAGACAGGTGCAACTGGTGGCATTGGGATCAGTGCAAGGCACCTCGCCTTGCGCGCCCTTGCATTGCAGCACCGCGGCATCCGTGGCGCACGAATTCGGCAGGGTGAGGAACGCATCGGTGGCGAGGCCGCCATCGGTGCCGGTGCATTGTTTCAGTACCGTGGCGTGGACCAGGGCGAGGGCTGCGTTGGTGAGGTAGGCGCCCGGTATATGCGTGATTTCGTAGGCAGCGGGGCCGGCCATGTGCAGATGCGTGCGGTTGTGCGCCGGTGCGCCGGCCAGGATGCCGTCGTAATCCGCGGGATAGCGCTGGCTTTCCATCAGCGCCTGCTGGCCGCCGGTGGAGCAGCCGGCGAAATAATTATGCGCGGCCGGATAAGTGTAATACGCGGTGGTGAGCTGCTTGCCCACGATTGTCATGAGATGCGTGGAGCGGTAGCCGAAATCCTCGATGGCCGGCGGATCGCGGAACAGGCCGCCGGGTTTGCCCTGGCCCGTATCGTTGCCGCAATTGAGCGTGTTGCAGCCGAACAGGATGCCGGTGCCCATATCGGTGTTGGCGGTGGCAAAGCCTTCCGCCACGCCCAGTTCCAACACGCCAAGCGATATGGTGCCGGCGAAGCCGCCATTGCCGGTGCCGAGGAAGCGGCCGTTCCACCCGGTCTCGGGCAGCCACACCGCCACGGCGATCTGCGATTGCTGCGGATTGCCGTTGCCGCTGACCACCGCGTTCACGGCGCAGTAGGCGGGCAGCGGCGGGCTGGCGGGCACATCGACCGCGGTGAGGGAAACGACGCTGGCGTGGCCGAGCTGGAGCTTTGCTTGCGCGAGATCGGTGCACGGTGTGGCGTGGGCGGCGGCGGCGGCCAGCGTGAGACAGGTGGTGGCGGCCAGGGCAGCGCGGCGCATGATGTGGATCCTCCCGATCGCGGCTTGGCTGCCGCTTGCGACGGGAGAGTAGCGCGCGCGGCGCCGAGCGCCAGCCCCCTCCGCGTCAGGCGAATTTGTCGATCGCGGCGGCGAGCGCCAGGTCGCGTTCGGAGAGGCCGCCGGCATCGTGCGTGGTGAGCGTGATTTCGACGCGGTTGTACACGTTCGACCATTCCGGGTGGTGATCGTGTTTCTCGGCCAGCAAGGCGATGCGGGTCATGAACGCCCAGGCTTCGGAAAAATCGGCGAAGCGGAAGGCGCGGACGATGGCGTCGCGGCCCGGTGCCTGCTGCCAGTGCGGCAGGGTTTGCGGCAGCGCTTCGCGCTGGGCGTTATCGAGTTTCTGCACCATGCTAATGGGCTCCTGCGTTACGGAAAGGATTTGCCGTGCCGGAATATACCGTGCCGCCGGGCGAAGCGGATATCCAAGCGATGGCCGAACGGGCGCTGGCGGCGCTGCCGGCGCGGCTGGCGGCGCAGGTTCGCGGGCTCGCGATCCTGGTGGAGAATGTGGCCGACGACCAAACGCTGGCGGAGATGGGTATCAAGCATCCGTGGGAACTTACCGGGCTCTATCGCGGCGTGCCGCTGACTCAGCGCAGCGTGAGCGATCCGATTCCGCACCCCGAGGCCATTTACCTGTATCGCGAGCCGATCCTGGTGGAGTGGGTGGAAACCGGCGAGGACCTGCCGCGGCTGGTGGCAAGCGTGCTGGTGCACGAGATTGCGCATCATTTCGGGTTTTCCGATGCGGAGATCGAGGCCATCGAGGCGGAGATGTGATCGCGTCGCGGGAACGCGGGCGGGGTTCGGCGGTTTTTGGGCGGCGCATGGCGCGCATGGAGGGTGCAATGGCCGATCCAGAGGGCGAGTACGAGGAAAACATCACGGTGCGGGCGCCGGCTGCCCGCATTTTCGATTTTGTGTCGGACGTGTCGAACATGCCGAAATATCTGCCGACGACGAAGCACGCCGAAACGCAAGGGACGGATCGCGTGCACGTGGCCGGAAGCGCGCATGGCCACGATTACGATGCAGACGGGTTTCTGCGGGCCGATCGCGGAAAGCAGCGGATGGAATGGGGATCGGACGAGCACGACTACTCGGGTTGGATGACCGTGCGCGAGAACGACGGCGCCGCCGCGGTGACGGTGCATATCTCGATGCACAAAAAGCCGGGCGGCGCGCACGCGCCCTCGCCGGCCGATGTGCGGGAGGGGATCCGCAAGGGTCTTGAGTCGATAAAACAACAATGCGAAGGCACGGGCGGCAAGCAGGAGCCGGCCGCTTCGCGGTAGCGCGCGCTACTTCAAATCGCGCGCGACCTCTGGCGAATGCAACAGCGCGTCGATATGCATGGCTTCCTCCAGCGCCGTATCCGGCTGGAAGCTGATGTCGGGCGCGATGCGCAGCCGGATTTCGTGCGCGATCTGGCTGCGCAGGTAGGGTGCGGCGCGCTTCAGCGCGGGCAGCAATGCGGCAATGTCGCTGCGGCCCAGGCGGGCGACGAAGGCGGTGGCGTGCTTCAGGTCCGGCGAGACGCGCACCTCGGTGACGGTGATGTGCTGGCCCGCGAGTTCCGGATCGCGGAATTCGCCGCGCGTGAACAGGCCCGAGAGCAGGTGGCGGATTTCCTCCGCGACGCGAAGCTGGCGCTGGCTCCGCGGCCTGCCCGCGTGCCCGTTCAAGCCGGCACCAGTTCCCGTTCGTAACATTCCACCTGGTCGCCTTCGCGCAGATCGTGGAAGCCGGCGAAGGAAAGGCCGCATTCGTAGCCGTTGGTGACTTCGCGGACATCGTCCTTGAACCGCTTGAGCTGCGATAGCTCGCCCTGGTGGATCACCACGCCTTCCCGCAGCAGGCGCACGCCGGCGCCGCGGCGGACCACGCCTTCGGTGACGCGGCAGCCGGCAACCTTGCCGACTTTCGTGATGTCGAAAACCTGCCGGATTTCGGCGTAGCCCAGGAAATTCTCGCGGTATTTCGGCGCCACCTTGCCGCGCACGAGTTGTTCGACGTCGTCGGCCACCTGATAGATGATCGAGTAGTAGCGGATATCCACGCCGTCGCGCGTGGCCATCTCACGCGCCTGCGAAGTGGCGCGCACGTTGAACGCCACGATCACCGCGTTGCTGGCTTTGGCGAGCTGCACGTCGCTCTCGGTGATCTGGCCGACGCCGGCGAGCAGCACGCGCACGCGCACTTCGTCGTGTTCCAGTTTCAGCACGGTGGCCTGAATGGCTTCGGCGCTGCCCTGCACATCGGCCTTGATGAGCACGGCGACTTCCTTCTGCACGCCGGCCGCGATCCGGGTGAGCATCTGTTCCAGCGTGCCGCGCTGCGCGGTGGCGCCAGCCGCGGCCTTGTCGCGGATCTTGCGCTGCCGGAACTCGGAGATTTCACGGGCTCGGCCTTCGTCTTCCACCACCACGAAGGGCTCGCCGGCGCTCGGCACGTGCGACAGGCCGAGCACTTCCACCGGCGCCGCCGGGCCCGCTTCCTTCAGCGCCCGGCCGCGATCGTCGAGCATGGCGCGCACGCGGCCCCATTCGGCGCCGGCGACCACGATATCGCCCTGATGCAACGTACCGTTCTGCACCAGCATGGTGGCGACCGGGCCGCGGCCGCGATCGAGACGGCTTTCGATCACCGTGCCTTCGGCGGTGCGGTTCGGGTTGGCTTTCAGATCGAGGATTTCGGCCTGCAGCAGAATGGCTTCCTCGAGCTTGTCGAGGTTGGTTCGCTTCAGCGCCGAAACCAACACGTCCTGGGTTTCGCCGCCCATGTCCTCCACCACCACTTCGTGGCTGAGCAATTCCTGCCGCACGCGCTCGGGTTTCGCATCCGGCTTGTCGATCTTGTTGATGGCGACGATCATCGGCGCGGCCGCGGCTTTCGCGTGGCGGATGGCCTCGATGGTCTGCGGCATGACGCCGTCATCGGCGGCGACCACCAGCACCACGATGTCGGTGACGGAAGCGCCGCGGGCGCGCATGCTGGTGAAAGCCTCGTGGCCCGGCGTGTCGATGAAGGTAATCTGGTTGCCCGATGGCAACGTTACTTGATAGGCCCCGATGTGCTGCGTGATGCCGCCGGCTTCGGCGGCGGCCACATCGGTGGCGCGAAGGGCGTCGAGCAGCGAGGTTTTGCCGTGATCGACGTGGCCCATCACGGTGACCACCGGCGGGCGCGGCTGCAACTCGGCCTCGGTATCGGTGGCGCCTTCGATGCCGAGTTCCACATCGGATTCCGAAACGCGGCGGGCGCGGTGGCCGAATTCCTGCACCACGAGCTCGGCCGTGTCGGCATCCAGCGTCTGCGTAATGGTGGCCATCACGCCAAGCTTCATCAACGCCTTGATCACGTCGCCGGCGCGGGCGGCCATGCGGTTAGCCAGTTCTTGCACCGTAATGGCATCGGGCAGCACGACGTCGCGCACGTGGCGCACCTGGTCGGAGCGCAGCAGTTCCAGTTCGGCCTGGCGGCGCTCACGTTCGCGCTGGCGGCGGACGGAAGCGAGGCGGCGGGCGCGATCATCGTCGCCTTCGATCGCGG
>CAXUEX010000133.1:0-7726 GCA_964250215.1 uncultured Acetobacteraceae bacterium
GCGTGGCATGGCGATCTTTTCCGCTTGGGCGGTGGGAGTCAGCAAGACGGTCATCGGGCGTCGGCCGCCGGTGCCGGCGGTTGGGCGGCCGACGGCCGAGGACTTATGGTCCCCTCGAGCAGCAAGGCCGCGACGCCGAGCACGATGGCGCTGTCGCCGAGGTTGAACACGTAGGGGAAGGGGTCCCAGCCGCCCCAATGCAGGTGCAGGAAATCCGTGACTTGGCCGAAACGGAAGCGGTCGGCGACGTTGCCGAGCGCTTCCGTTCCCCTACGTGTTCAACCTCGGCGACAGCGCCATCGTGCTCGGCGCGGCGCAGCCAGAGCAGCAGCGCGGCGACGACCGCGATGGCGATGGCGGAGAGCAGCATTTCGCCCCAGAAACTGCCGGCCTGGAGCAGACCGAAGGTGACGCCGTGGTTGCGCACGAGGGTGAGATCGAGCAGGCCGGGGAGCAACGGGCCGCCGAAACGCTGCGCGAGATCGGCATCGTGCAGGACGAATTGTTTCGCCATTTGATCGGCGGCCAGCACCGCGGCGGCGATGCCGAGCCCGAGCCGCAGGCGGCCGCGCTGGGTCATGCGGGCTGCTCCGCTTCGAGTGCCTCGACGGCGTTCTCGCAGCGAAGGCAGAGCGTGGGGTGTCGGGCGCTTTCGCCGACTTCGGGCAGCACGCGCCAGCAGCGGGCGCATTTCTCGCCTTGGGCAATTTTGGTCGCAACTTCGATGCCTGCTGCGGGATAGGTGCGGGCGCCGGAGACGATGGCGATCTCGGCCCAGGTTCCGGCATCGAGCAGCGCGCGCGCATCTTCGGTCAGGCCGAGCGCGATATCGGCTTGCAGCGAGGATTTGATGCTGCCCTCGGCACGGCGCGCTTCGAGCGCGGCGGTGATTTCGCGCCGCAGCTCGCGGATGCCTTGGAAGCGCGCCGCAAGCTCCGCGTTGTGCCAGGACTCGGGGATGTCCGGGAAGCGTTCCAGATGCACGCTGGCTTCCGCGCCGAAACGCGCCGTCCAGGCTTCCTCGGCCGTGAAGATCAGCACCGGGGCGAGCCAGATGCACAGGCAGCGGTGCAGATCGTCGAGCAGCGTGCGCACGGCGCGGCGGCGCGGGCTGTCGGGCCGGTCGCAATAGAGCGCGTCCTTGCGGATATCGAAATAGAAAGCCGAGAGGTCGGCGGCGCAGAAATTGTGCAGCTCGGGATAGAGGCCGGCCCAATCGTGCGTGGCCACCGCCCGAGCGAGCCGCGCGCCGTGGCCGGCGAGCAGATGCCGCACGTAGCGTTCGAGTTCCGGCAATTCCTCGTGCGGCACGCGCTCGGCCGCGGTGAAGCCGTCGAGCCCGCCGAGCAGCCAGCGCAGCGTGTTGCGCAGGCGGCGGTAGAGTTCGGCCTGCTGCTTGAGGATTTCGGCGCCGATGCGCTGATCCTCGGTGACGTCGGTGTTCATCACCCAGAGCCGCAATATGTCGGCACCGTATTCGTCGATCACCTTTTGCGGCGCGGTGACGTTGCCGAGCGATTTGCTTTGCTTGCGGCCTTGTTCGTCTTGCGTGAAGCCGTGCGTGAGCACGGCGCGGAACGGTGCGGCGCCGCGCGAGCCGACGGCTTCAAGCAGCGAGGATTGGAACCAGCCGCGGTGCTGGTCGGAACCTTCCGAATAGAGATCGGCCGGCCAGGGCAGGCCGCGCGCTTCGAGCACGAACGCATGCGTCGATCCGCTCTCGAACCAGACATCGACGATGTCGCGCACCTGCTCGTAATCGGCCGGATCGTATTCCTGGCCGAGAAAGCGCGCGGGTGGCGAGGTGAACCACGCATCGGCGCCTTCGGTCGCGAAGGCCGCGACCACGCGGTTCGTCACCGCCGCGTCGCGCAGCACGTCGCCGGTTTTACGATGAACGAAAACCGGGATGGGCACGCCCCAGGCGCGTTGGCGGCTGATGCACCAGTCTGGGCGGCCCGCGACCATGCTGCCGATACGGCGCCTTCCGGCATCGGGCACGAACACGGTTCGATCGATCGCGGCGAGGGCCCTTTCGCGGATCCGCTCCGGCCCGTCCATCCGGATAAACCATTGCGGTGTCGCACGGAAAATCAGCGGCGCCTTGGAACGCCAGGAATGCGGATAGCTGTGCACGAGCGTGCCGCGCGCGACGAGGCCGCCAGCATCGCGCAGCGCATCGCAGACGGGATCGGCGGCCTTGAACACGTGGATGCCGGCGAACACTGGCACACGCGGCAGATAGGTGCCGTCATCGGCGACGGTTTCGGGCACCGCGATGCCGTGTTCGCGGCAGAGCGCGAAATCGTCCTCGCCGTGGCCGGGGGCGAGGTGCACGAAGCCGGTGCCTTGCTCGGTGGTGACGAAACCGCCTTCGAGCAGGGGCACGTCGAAATCGTAGCCCTGGCCGCGCAGCGGGTGCGCGCAGACCAGCCCGCCGAGTTCGGCGCCGCGATGCACGTGCAGCACATGGTGCAGCGTGATGCCGGCGTCGCGCAGGTAATCGGGCACGAGCTTCAGCGCGATCAGCACGCGTTCGCCCGGCACCGAAGAACTGCCTTCCGCGACGCCGTCGATGCGCAGCAGCGCGTATTCGATTTCCGCGCCATAGGCGAGCGCGCGGTTGCCGGGAATGGTCCATGGCGTGGTCGTCCAGATCACGACCGCGGCGTCGTGCAAGGCGCCCGGCGAGACGATGCGAAAGCGCACCCAGATCGTGCTGGATTTGTGCTCGGCATATTCCACCTCGGCCTCGGCGAGCGCGGTCTGTTCCACGACGCTCCACATCACCGGGCGCAAGCCGCGATAGAGCGCGCCGTTCGCCACGAATTTGCCGATTTCGCCAGCGATTGCGGCTTCCGAGGCAAAATCCATCGTGGCGTAGCGGTGCTGCCAATCCGCCAGCACGCCGAGGCGGCGAAATTCGGCTTCCTGCACGCCCATCCAATGTGCCGCGTGGGCGCGGCATTCGGCGCGGAACTCGGTGAGCGGCACGTCCTCCTTGCGCTTGCCGGATTTGCGGGTGCGCTCCTCCACCTGCCATTCGATCGGCAATCCGTGGCAATCCCAGCCCGGGATGTAATTGGCATCGAACCCGGCCATCTGGTGCGCGCGGTTCACCACATCCTTGAGGATTTTATTGAGCGCGGTGCCGATATGCAGATGACCGTTCGCGTAGGGCGGACCGTCATGCAGCACGAAAAGCTGGCGGCCGGCCGATTGCGCGCGCAGGCGCTGCCACAGCTGCATGTGTTCCCAGCGCGCGAGCATGGCGGGCTCGCGCTTCGGCAGCTCGGCGCGCATCGGGAAATCGGTGCGCGGCAGGAACACCGTGCCGCGGTAGTCACGCTCGCTCATCGTGGTTCCTCAAACGGTCAGTGCGGCGGCATTCCAGGCGCGGGCCGCCGTGGCATCGGTCTCGATCTGTTGCTGCAACGCATCGAGGCCGGCGAATTTGCGCTCGGGCCGCAGATAGGCGAGCAGGGAAACGGCGATTTCCTGGCCGTATAGATCGCCGGCGAAATCGAAGACGTGCGCCTCGATGCGCGATTCCGGACCGGCGTTCACGGTGGGGCGGCGGCCGATATTGGCGACCCCGCTGTATTCCGCGCCGTCCGCCAGGCGGACGCGCACCACATAGACGCCGCGGGCCGGTTCCAGATGTTCTCCCAGCGGCACGTTCGCGGTGGGAAAACCCAGCGTGCGGCCGCGATGGTCGCCGTGCTGCACCACGCCGCGCAGGCTCCAGTCGCGGCCGAGTTCGGCGTTGGCGCGTTCCGGATAGCCGTCCTGCAAGGCGCGGCGGATGCGGGAGGAGGAGAGCGGGCCGCGTGCGTCGGCGAGCGGCGGCACGATGGTGAGTCCGATGCCGGCCGGCTCGGCGAGCGTGGCGAGACAGGCGACATCGCCGGCGCGGCGGTGGCCGAAGGCGAAATCCGGGCCGCAGGCGAGATGCGCGGCGCCTAAGCCGGCGTTGAGCACCTCGGCCACGAAAGCTTCGGGGCTGAGTTCGGAAAACGCCTCGTCGAAGCAGAGCTGATAGATCAGCGTGACGCCGAGAGCCTGCAGGGCGGCGGCGCGCTCGGCCGGGAGGGTAAGGCGGAAGGGCGGATCGTCCGGCCGGAACAGGCGGCGGGGGTGCGGCTCGAAGGTGAGGACCGCGAGCGGTGCGGCAGGACGGGCGGCGTGAGCGGCGCGGATCAGATGTGCGTGACCGCGGTGCACGCCATCGAAATTGCCGAGCGCTACGGTGGCGCCTTGCGCGGTGGCGGGCAGGTTCCGCCAATCGTCGAAAATCCGCATGGCGGGCTTCTGTTCCAGGCCGACCGGCTTGGCAAATGCGGCCCGGCGGGGCGGCCCAGACGTGTCATCGGCACGTCATAACACAGCCTCGTGAGAACGCGGCTTGACCGTTGCCAAACCCGGCACGCTGCCCCATTTCCCGCTTAGCACGCGCTTCGGCCACCCCCCCGTGCCGTGAGCGAAGTGCGAAAGGCGGCGTAGCCACCCCCCGGCTACGCCGCCGCGTTTTTCAGGCCCCGCTTTCCGCTGCTGACATGCCCGCGTAGAAGCCGGGAATGCGCATTGGAATTGCCGGATTGGCGGGCCGTATGGGCCAGAGCGTGGCCGCGGTGCTGGCGGATAGCCATGATACGCTGACCGGCGGCCTGCTGCTGGCCGGCGAGCGACCGCCCGAGGGCGTTGCGGTGTATGCCGGCATCGCGGCGCTGGCGGCGGCCTGTGAAACGGTGATCGATTTCACGCATCCATCCGCCGTGCCGGCGCATGCCCGAGCCTGCGCCGACGCGGGCACGTGCTGGGTGCTGGGCACCACCGGCCTCGATCCGGCCGAGCAGCACGACGTGCATCGCGCGGCCGAGCGCATTGCGGTGGTGCAGGCGGCGAATTTCTCCACCGGCGTCACGCTGCTGCTGGAAGCGGCGGCGATGCTGGCCGCGGAGCTGCCGGCGGCGACGCACGATGCGGAAATTCTGGAGACGCATCACCGGCAGAAGATCGATGCGCCGTCCGGCACGGCACTGGCGCTGGCGCGCGTGGTGGCGGCGGCGCGCGGCGAGGCCGCGGATATTGCGGATGCGAACCGGACGGGCGATCGCGGCGCGGGTATCGGCATCGCCAGTATGCGCAGCGGCCAGATTGCTGGCGAGCACCGGCTGAGCTTCACGAGCGCCGAGGAGCAGATCGTGCTGGAACACCGGGCGTTCGACCGGCGGATTTTCGCGCAGGGCGCCGTGCGGGCGGCGCGCTGGGCGCGGGGCAGGGCGCCTGGTTTGTATTCCATGCGGGATGTTCTGGGGTTCAACCAATGAACTTCACGAGCGACAATGCCGCGCCGGCCTGCCCGGAGATACTGGCGGCGCTGGCCGCCTGCAATGCAGGGCCCGCTGCATCCTATGGCGCCGACCCGATCACGGCGCGATTTCGCGAAAAGATCGCTGCCATGTTTGGCGATGCGGCCGTGGCGCATCCGGTGGCGACTGGCACGGCGGCGAATGCGCTGGCGCTGGCGACGCTGGTGCATCCGTATGGCGCCGTGATCTGCGCCGAGGAGGCGCATATCGCGACGGATGAATGTGGCGCGCCGGAATTCTACACCGGCGGCGCGAAGCTGATGCCGCTGCCCTCGCCGGACGGCAAGATAAGGCCGGCCCAGATCGAGGCGGCGATGGCGCGCGCGCTGGATGGCGGCGTGCATCATGTGCTGCCGGAGGCGGTGAGCATCACGCAGGCAACGGAGTGGGGCACGGTTTATTCGCCGGCCGAAATTGCCGCGATTTCGGATGTGTGCCGGGGGCACGGGCTGGCGCTGCACATGGATGGCGCGCGGTTTGCAAACGCGGTGGCGCATCTTGGGTGTTCGCCGGCCGCGATCGGGGCTGATGCGGGCGTGGATGTGCTGAGTTTCGGGGCGACGAAGAACGGTGCGCTGGCGGCGGAGGCGGTGATCTTCTTTCGGCCGGAACTCGCGGCCGGTTTCGAGCGCCGGCGCAAGCGGGCGGGTCAGCTCTGGTCGAAGATGCGGTTTCTATCGGCACAGCTCGACGCCTATTTGGCAGAGGCGCTGTGGTTGCGGAACGCGGCCCATGCGAATGCGATGGCGCAGCGCCTGGCGGATGGGTTGGCGGCGCTGCCGGAGGCGCAGGTGCTGCAGAACGTGCAGGCGAACGAAGTTTTCGTGGCGTTGCCGGAAGCCAGGGTGCAGGCGTTGGAAGCGGCGGGCGCGCGGTTTTACCGCTGGATCGAGGTGCCGGGCGTGCGGCATCCGGTGATCCGGCTGGTCACGAGCTTTGCGACGACCGACGAGGAGGTGGAGCAGTTCATCGGTTTGGCGTGGAAGCGCGCGGCGGCGTGATGACGCGTTTCGGCGCATGATGGATCCGACTCGCGTCGCAATGCTTGCTCGGAAGGCATGTCAACCGTCCACCTCGTGCCCGCCGATTTGCGCGACCTTTATCACGTGCGGGAGTGGAGAAATGCGGCGGGCGTTCTTGCCACCAGCGCCCCCGAGAGCTGGAACGACATTGTCGAGGTGCTGCGCAAGTTCCGGCTCCTTCGATCTGAAATCGTCACGGCTGGCGGTGGACTTTCGCCGATTTCCCAGGGCATCAACGCGGCCTTCGAGCGCCATGGCTGGGTGGAGAAAGGCTTCGACACGAAGATCGTTGTCGGAGACGACGAATACATCACGCCGACGCATCGGGTCGATTGCTGCAAGGGTCGGATCGCACTGGAACTTGAGTGGAACAACAAGGATCCGTTTTTCGACCGCGATCTCAACAATTTTCGCTTGCTCTTCGATTTGCGGGCCATTGACGTCGGGGTCATCCTGACCCGGGCCACCGAGCTTCAGGCGCTTTTCGAAAGGCTTGGCAAGGGCAGCTCGTATGGCAACTCCACAACGCACCACACGAAGCTATGGCCGCGTCTGGAAGGAGGCGCCGGGGGCGGCTGCCCGGTTCTCACCTTCGCCATCACGCCCAAGCTCTACGTCGACGATGGCGACGAAGCCGTGGCGAGAGCTCGCGCAAAGCCGACCCGGCCGAGAAAGCGAAGCCGGATAAATCCGGCCGCGGGCTCGGAAAATCAGGGCTGACCCGCGCTCAATCCGCGGCGAAAAGCGGCCCCGGCGGACAGTCGCGACGTTTCGCGGCACTGTTATGCGAATAGGTCTTCCACGTTGGCGCGTATTCCGCCGCCTGGTCTCCCCAGGCTTCCCACCCCGGCCGACTTCCGCGCGCAAACAACTCCAAACGCGGTCCTGGTGAGCACGCTTCGATCACCGGGTAGATCTCGTCGGGCTTGCGGCTATGCTCCCGCTTCCGCGTGGCAAGCAGGTTAACCTGCCTGCGTCCTGCCGCGAGTGTGCGTGCATTCCTGCCGCGCACACCAAAAAGCAGCAATTCCGTCACGTTACGAAAATAAAAACCGACGCCCCTTCCGTCTGACCCGCCATCTTTGCGAATCTTATGCCAGACGATGTTCGACTTGTAGGCAAACCCCCACGCCTGCATGACCTGCAAGCCTTCGGGCAAGAGCGCGTTCGGCACCCACAAGTAAAGATGTGCCATCGGCGCCGCGAGCTTCTCCACCGGCAAGCGACAAATCGCCGCCAGGTCCATGGTGTCGTAGCGTGTCAGCCGGCGATGCTCCGGCGCCACTTTCCCGGTCCGGTTGGTGAACTGCCAAGGCGGGTCCGCCAGGATGG
>CAXUEX010000134.1:0-7704 GCA_964250215.1 uncultured Acetobacteraceae bacterium
GTGCGGGTGGGCGCGTTTCCGGTGGAGATCGACGCCAAGGAGTTCGCGGCGGCGGCGGAGAGCGCGTGGCGGTCGCCGGCGAACGAGCGGCTGCGGCGGAGCCTGGCGGGACAGGCGCTGGTGCTGGGGGTGGACCGGCTGGACCCGACCAAGGGGTTGCCGCAGCGGCTGGCGGGGTTTCGCCGGTTGCTGGAAACGCGCAGCGATTACCGCCGGCGGGTGACGTTCCTGCAGATTTCGGCGGAATCGCGGACCGAGGTTTCGGCGTATCGCGAGTTGCGGCATGCGCTGGACGAAGCGGCGGGCGCGATCAACAGCGAATGGGGCGAGCCGGACTGGACGCCGCTGCGGATTGTGGCGCGGGGCGGGGCGCGCAACACGGTGGCGGGATACATGCGCGAGGCGCGGGTGGGGCTGGTGACGCCGCTGCGAGACGGCATGAACCTGGTGGCGAAAGAATTTATTGCGGCGCAGGATCCGCAGGATCCGGGCGTGCTGGTGCTGAGCCGTTTTGCCGGCGCATCGTATCAGCTGCCGGCGGCGTTGCTGGTGAACCCGCACGATCCGGACGAGATTGCCGATGCGATGGACCGGGCGCTTTCCATGTCGCTGGCGGAACGTCAGGGGCGTTGGCGGGAGTGCTGGCAGACCATCGAGGGGGCGACGCCGGCGGGATGGGGGCGCGGGTTCCTGGCGGCGCTGACGCGGGAGGACATTTCGGCGCCTTCGGTTTCGCCGGCGCGGGAGCGCATGTTCGTGCCGCCAGCGGGGATGGAGCGGGGCATCCGGCTGGTTTAGGGCGGTTTCACCTGGTCTGGCCGATATTGCTTTAGACGATCAGGAGGCCGATCAGCACCACCATTGTGCCGGCGAACGCGCGCACCGCGGAAGCAAAATCGGCGTGCAACAAATACAGCAGCGTGGCCACGCTGCCGGCGGCGCTGATCGCCAGCAGCAGCACCCGCCGTGCCGCATCCCACCTGCCGCCGCATAGCGCCCGTGATCGCGCGCGCTGCCACCATCCTTCGTCCGAAATCTCCGCCTCCTCCAAAGGCCGCATCGTTCCGCGCTTATGTTATAGGATCGTTACAGAATACCCACCGAATTGACTTGGCCGCCGGCCACGCGGTACACCCCCGCATGGTTGCCGCGCTGATGCCCACCTACGCCCGCGCCGATCTCGCGTTCGAGCGCGGCGAGGGCGCCTGGCTGATCACGGGCGGGGGCACGCGTTACCTGGATTTCGGCGCCGGGATCGCCACCTCCTCCCTGGGCCACGCCCACCCGAACCTCACGCGCGCCATCGCAGAACAGGCTGGGCGGGTGATGCACGTTTCCAACCTCTACCGCATTCCGCAGGCGGAAAGCCTGGCCGAGCGTCTTGTTGGGGCGAGTTTCGCCGACAGCGCGTTTTTCTGCAACTCTGGCGCGGAAGCCAATGAGGGGGCGGTGAAAATGCTGCGCCGCGCCATGGCGGAAACCGGCCGTTCGGAACGATATCGCACGATTTGCTTCGAAGGCGCGTTCCACGGCCGCACGCTGGCGATGTTGAGCGCTACCGGCAATGCGAAATATCTTTCGGGCTTCGGGCCGCCGGTGGACGGCTTCGATCAGGTGCCGTTCGGCAACATGAACGCGGTGCGTCACGCGATCGGCCCCGATACGGCCGGCATTCTGGTGGAACCGGTGCAGGGCGAAGGCGGCATTCGCGTGGCGCCGCCGGGTTTTCTGCGCGACCTGCGGGCGGCTTGCGACGAATGCGGTTTGTTGCTGATTGTGGATGAAGTGCAATGCGGCATGGGCCGCACGGGCACGCTGTTCGCTTATGCACAAAGCGGCATTGTGCCGGATGTGCTGACCGCCGCGAAGGGCATTGCCGGCGGCTTTCCCATGGGGGCCATTCTGGCGCGCGCGGCGGTGGCGCGGCACATGGCGCCCGGCGCGCACGGCACGACGTTCGGCGGCAATCCGCTGGCCTGCGCCGCCGCGCACGCGGTGCTGGATGAAGTTCTGGCTCCAGGCTTCCTGGCTGGCGTGCAGGCGCGCGGACGGCAATTGCAATCCGGGCTTGCGGCGCTGGTGCAGCATCATCCCGGCGTGCTGTGCGGCGTGCGTGGCATCGGCCTGATGCTGGGTTTGGAATGCCGCGTGCCGAACACCGCGCTGCAAGCCGCGTGTCTGGAACAGCATCTTCTCACGGTGGCCGCCGGCGACAACGTGCTGCGACTGATCCCGCCGCTGATCGTGGGCGAAGCGGAGTGCGAGGACGCGTTGGCGCGCATCGGCCGGGCCGCCGCGGCACTGGGATGACGCCGCGCCACTTCCTTGATCTGCGCGACCATACGCCAGCGACGCTGCGGCATCTGCTGACGCTGGCGGCCGAGCTGAAGCGCACGCCGCGCAGCGGGCTTCTGGCGGGCCGCACGTTGGCACTTCTGTTCGAGAAGCCGAGCACCCGCACGCGCGTGAGTTTCGAAGTGGCGATGCGCCAGCTTGGTGGTTCCACCACGGTGCTGACCGATCGGGACATGCAGCTGGGCCGTGGCGAGACGGTGGCGGATACGGCACGCGTGCTTTCGCGCTATGTGGATGCGATCATGCTGCGCACCGATCGCGTGTGGAAGCTGGCGGAACTTGCGCACAATGCCACGGTGCCGGTGATCAACGGGCTTACCGAAGCCAGCCACCCGTGCCAGCTCATGGCCGATATACTTACGTTTGAGGAACATCGAGGCCCGATCACCGGGCGGAAAGTGGCGTGGCTGGGCGATGGCAACAACGTGGCCCGTTCGTGGGTGGAGGCGGCGGTACGTTTCGGCTTTGCGCTGCGCATGGCTTGTCCCGCGGATTGCGAAATTCCGAAGCCGCTGCAGGACTGGGTGCGGGCGGAGGGCGGCGATTTGCGCATTACGCGGGACCCCGCGGAGGCGGTGCGCGGCGCGCACGCGGTGGTTACGGATTGCTGGGTGAGCATGTCGGACGATCCGGGGCGGGATGCGCGCCACCTGGTTGCTTATCGGGTTACCACTGCGCTGATGGAACAGGCGGCGCCCGATGCGCTGTTCCTGCATTGCCTGCCGGCGCATCGGGGCGAGGAGGTGACGAGCGAGGTGATCGACGGCCGATGGTCGGTGGTGTTCGACGAGGCGGAAAACCGCCTGCACGCGCAGAAGGCCATTTTGGCCTGGGCGATGGGCTGAAGGCGGTTCCTTGCGACACCCCCGGCGCCTTCGTAACCTGCCTGCCCGTGGACATCTCCCGCGACCTGCCCCTGGACCAGATTCTCCGCGGCGATGCCGTGGAAATGATGCGCATGTTGCCGGCCGCTGCCTTCCATTGCGTGTTTGCGGACCCGCCGTACAACCTTCAGCTTCGCGGCGAACTCCGCCGGCCGGACGACAGCGTGGTGGACGGGGTGGACGAAGAATGGGACCGTTTCGCCGATTTTCCGGCTTACGACCGTTTCACCCGCGAATGGCTGAGCGAGGCGCGGCGGCTGCTGCGCAAGGATGGGACGCTGTGGGTGATCGGCAGCTACCACAACATATTCCGTATCGGTAGCATTCTCCAGGATCTGGGTTTCTGGATATTGAACGATGTGATCTGGCGCAAATCCAATCCGATGCCGAATTTCCGCGGGCGGCGTTTCACGAATGCGCATGAGACGCTGATCTGGGCGGCTCGCGGGCAGGACAGCCGTTACAAATTCAATTATGCCGCGATGAAGGCGCTGAACGACGATCTGCAGATGCGCAGCGACTGGCTTATTCCGCTGTGCACGGGCGAGGAACGGCTGCGCAACGAACATGGGCTGAAACTGCATCCGACGCAGAAGCCCGAAGCGTTGCTGCACCGTATTCTGCTTGCCAGCACCGTGCCCGAGGACGTGGTGCTGGATCCGTTCCTGGGCAGCGGCACGACGGCGGCGGTGGCGAAACATCTCGGCCGCCACTTCGTGGGCATCGAGCGGCATCCGGCGTATGTGGAAGCGGCACTAGCGCGGCTGCTGCGCCAGCGCCGCGCCGCATTAAGCGCACTCGCCCCGACGCCGAGCCGCCGCACGGCGCCGCGCGTGCCGTTCGGCAGCCTGGTGGAACGCGGCCTGGTGCCGCCGGGCACGGTGCTGACCGACAAGCTTCGGCGCGTAGCCGCGACGGTTGCCGCGGACGGCACGCTGCTCTGCGGGCCGCACCGTGGAAGCATCCACCAGGTTGGCGCGGCGGTGACGAACGCGCCGAGCTGCAACGGGTGGATTTTCTGGCATTTCGAGCGGGAAGGCGGGCTGGTGCCGATCGATGTTTTGCGCGATTGAGCGCGCTGCCGCTGGCCGGGGCCCGCCCTGGACCCGCTGGGGCGACACGGCCGCAGAGCGCCTAGGTCGTTGTAACTCTAGAATTGGTCGGAGATGTCGGTCACGTGCTAAACGTGGCCAGAGCCGCTGCGGAGTTGTAATGCCTCACTCATATAGTCAGTCTGCGTTGCGCCATTTCCGGGACGCCGAGCACTTGGCCGCAGCTGAAAGCTTGCACGGAGCATGTTATTTGATCGGATATGCGGCCGAGTGCGCGATCAAGTCGGCAGTGGAAGCGACCCGACCCGCCACGCATGCCCCTCACACTCACTTGCCGGAGCTCGTTGAACGCGCCAAGAGGGTGCTTCATGGTCGTCGGCAACAAGCTATTTTAGCAGTCTTCAAAAAGGCAAACTTCATGGCGGGTTGGACAACAAGCCTTCGCTACGAAGCGGATCAAACGGCTGAGCAAGAGCAATATGGGGTTTGGCGAGAAGACGCTTCGCGAATTATAGGTGCTGCAGGGTTGCGGCGATAATGCATATGAGTGGAACCATGCATTACGATGAGGCTCTTCCGCGGTTTGCTGCTTTACTGGCTCGGGTTGTAGGGCATGAACGAGTTCTAGATCAGTGCTTCCTACGCGATGCCAGCGGCCAGATCACTCTGATTATCCAGGCTCCCTTGGCCGAGGCAGACCTCGCCGCGCTGCGGGCTGGAGCACGCGAACTTGTTCCTTGGGTGAATCCTGAGGCGGCCGTAGCCGCGGCCGAAGATATCTTTGACAACCAATTTCAAGATCCGTCGGCTGGCCTCCTAGAGCGGATCGACTGCGCAGACTTCCAAGGCTTTGTCCGGCTTGTCGAGCGCCGGATTGTGGGTCAGGACTGGCTTCGGCCACCCAGGGAGCCAGTTTCCGGTCTCCCGCCTGTTGTCGTGTTCGCGAGCCATAAAGGCGGCGTAGGGCGATCGACCGCGCTGGCGGTCTCGGCTGCGGCGCTTTCTGCGCGCGGCTTGAACGTGCTGATTGTGGACCTTGACCTAGAAGCTCCTGGGCTCGGCGACATGATGTTGGAGTCCCTGCCGCGTTTTGGAACATTGGATTTTTATATCGAGAGCGGGGTGAGAGAACTTGACGACGCATTTTATGATGACGTCATTGGCTCCAGCTCATTAGCGCGTCAGGGCCTCCTCCACGTAGCCCCCGCAGTAGGGCGGCTGAGTGCGGGAAGCCCGCATAACGTGCTTGGAAAGATCGCTCTTGCTTATCTGGAGCGGACCAAAGACGACGGCACCATTGAGACCTTTCTAGACCGTACGCGCGAGCTGGTAAGTCGTTTGGCTGGCCGGCTCCGTTATGATGCGATTTTTATTGACGCAAGGGCTGGTCTCAATGAAGCCACTGCCGGAGCGATCTTAGGACTTGGAGCGGAGATCCTTCTTTTTGGGGTTGACACGCCTCAGACGTTTGCCGGTTACATTTACTTCCTCTCGCACCTACAGCGCTTTCGCCCAACATCATCAGGTGATAGCGATTGGCGCTACAGGCTGCATATGGTGCAGGCGAAGGCGTCAGCTGATCCAAGATCTCTGGCCAACTTTCGCACAAGAGCATACGAAATTTTTGCTGACACTTTATACGATGAAGAGGATGGAATCGAAGAAGAAGCTTTTAATTTTGATTACGAGGATACAACCGCGCCTCACTACGCGTGGCCGATCTTGAACGACGCGAACTTTGCGGAATTCAATCCACTTGCAAAGCGCGACGAGTTTTCCGAAGCCATGTACGATAGAACGTTTGGCCCGTTCATTCAGGCGCTCGAAGACAAACTCGGTCTGCCGAAATGAAGCAAACTAAACCAACTGGCGCTGACCTTGATCTGCTGCGCCAAGCGCTCGCCGAGCTTCGCCCGGGTTCCGCTCACCAAGCGCAGAACCCTCCCGACCCTGCTGAAATCTTTGCACCTTCGATGCACGCGAGCGCCCTCGACCCGCAGAGATCGTTGATTATTGGCAACCGCGGTGTAGGCAAGAGCTTCTGGTCGTCTGTCCTCACCCATGATCAGACTCGCGAAGCGGTGGCGGCGCAATATCCTCGCCTTCCCCTAAACCGCATACGTGCCGTACTCGGCTTTCACGAGGCCGCCGGAAAGGATGATGGTCCTGCACCTTCCCCAGAAATCTTACTGTCGCTGATTAATCGAGGGCGCAATCCCGAAGCTATCTGGCGGGCTGTCTTACTTCGGGCACTCGGATCGCATATAGGCGTGGAGCTGCCGAAGTCACTGAATGATATCATGGAATGGCGGGAAGCGGACATTGAGCGCGCCGAAGCGGCACTGAGGTGCGCCGACCGCAGCTTCGCAGATGCAGGAGAAAACTTTCTTCTCGTGTTCGACGCTCTGGACCGGATGGGCAAGGACTGGGCGTCTATTACACCACTAACCGAGGGTGTTCTTCGTTTAGCGCTGGATATGCGCGGCTACCGTGCTCTAAAAGCAAAAGTCTTTATGCGCACCGATCAATCCAAAGACGATAGCCTTTTTCTATTCGCGGACGCCTCAAAGATACGGGCTGATGCTGTCAAACTTGTGTGGGAGCGCGGTGAGCTGTTTGGATTATTGTTTAAATACTTGGCGCGGGATCCGCAGACCCGCGAAGCGCTCGCCCGCGTCGCGGGTCGTAACGACGCCGGTGCTTTAGCCGATGCACTGGCGAGCGACGAAGAACTGCAAAAGGGTTTGTTTTACAGGATCGCTGGCGAGTACATGGGCGCGGGCGCAAAGCGCGGTAGGACCTACGCTTGGATTGTCGATCACCTCGCTGACGCCTTCGGCGAAACCAGCCCCCGCAGCTTCATCACTGCCATTCAGAAGGCAGCTATATTTCGGCCAAGGCCGCGCGAAACTGTGATCGATCACAGCGGAATTCGGGCTGGCGTGCAGGATGCATCCGAGGTGCGAGTGCAACAGCTTCAAGAAGACTACGATTGGATTGATGAAGTAATAAAAGCACTGGAAGGTCTTGAAGTGCCGTGCGAACCGATGAGTTTCGTGAGGCGCTGGCGGACAAAGGGAACCGTGTCCAAAATTCAAGAGCGCTCGAGCGCTCGGAACAGCCTTCTGCCTCTTGAGTTGCAAAAAGATAAAGGCGAAGCGGAGCGAGCTCTCCTAAACGCGCTTACCAACATCGGTGTCATAGAGGTTCGGACCGAGCAACGGATTAACGTCCCTGACATATTCCGCGTGGCAGCACGTATCAAGCGCCGGGGTGGTGTGAGGCCGCCTTCGAGAGGCCGTGGGTAGTCCCAGCCCGTAGTCTCGTAAGCCTAACAGCCTCACCCATTCGCTTTTTCCCGAGCGAGGATGGTCGAGTGCCTCATTCCCACATCATATTGGCGCGTTTCCGAG
>CAXUEX010000135.1:0-7694 GCA_964250215.1 uncultured Acetobacteraceae bacterium
ACCGAGGCGTTGCGCACGCCCGGCAAGGCCTCGGTGGTGCTGACCGCGGAGCGGGCGCCGGTTGCCGCGCCGACCGCGAAACCGCATGCGCCGGCGCGGCTGCTGGCCGATATTCCGGCGGTCATCGCCGTGGCTTCGGGCAAAGGCGGCGTGGGGAAATCCACGGTGGCGACCAATTTGGCGCTTTCGCTGTCGGCCACGGGCGCGCGGATCGGGCTGCTGGATGCGGATATCTATGGGCCGAGCCTGCCGCGCATGTTGGGGGTAGGCGGGCAGCCGGAAGTGGCGAACGGCATCATGCGGCCCGTGGAGGCATTCGGGCTGCGCTGCATGTCGATCGGGTTTCTGGTGCCGGAAGACCAGGCGATGATCTGGCGCGGGCCGATGGTGATGGGCGCATTGACGCAGATGCTGGGGCAGACTGCTTGGGGCGAGCTGGATGCGATCGTGCTGGACCTGCCGCCGGGCACCGGTGACGTGCCCTTGACGCTAGCGCAGAAAGTGGCGGTGACCGGGGCCGTGATCGTATCGACGCCGCAGGACATCGCGCTGATCGATGCGCGGCGCGGCGTGGCGATGTTCCAGAAGATGAACGTGCCGATCCTAGGCATTGTGGAGAACATGAGTTTTTTCCAGTGCCCGCATTGCGGCGGGCGCAGCGACATTTTCGGTCATGGCGGGGCGCGCACCGAGGCGGCGCGGATTGGCGTGCCGTTCTTGGGCGAGGTGCCGTTGATGCCGGCGGTGCGGGAAGCGGGCGACGCAGGCGTGCCGGTGGTGGCGGCAGCGCCGGGCAGCGCGGCAGCGGTGGCGTTCGAGGCGATTGCTGCTAGAGTTTGGGGCGAAGTGGAAAGGAAGGGTGGCGGCGCGCGGCGCTCCCCCACGCCTCCGCCATCTGTTCGAGGAGGCTGAGATGCGTTCGATCGTGCTGGCAATGACGCTGTTGGCTTCGCCGGCTTTCGCGGCCTTAAATGTGGGGTCGGCAGCGCCGGAGTTTTCGGCCACCGCCACGCAAGGCGGCAATACATTCGGCTTCGATCTGGCGAGTGCGTTGAAGAAGGGGCCGGTGGTGGTGTATTTCTATCCGGCGGCCTTCACATCGGGCTGCACCGAAGAGGCGCACGAATTCGCCAGCGCGGTGCCGCAATTCGCGTCGCTGGGCGCCACCGTGATCGGTGTTTCGCAGGACGGCATCGAGAAGCTGAAGAAGTTTTCGGTGAGCGAATGCCGCAGCAAGTTTCCGGTGGCCTCCGATGGCAACGGCAAGATCTCGCGCGACTACGATGCGGTGCTCAGCGGATTCCTGGGATACTCCAACCGCACCAGCTACGCGATCGCACCGGACGGCCGGATTCTCGCGAGCTACACGGCCATGGACCCGAGCGGCCATGTGGACCGCATGATGGCGGCCGTGGAGAAATGGAAGCAGCAGAAGTGAGGCAAGCGGGGGACTGGAGAAAGCCCAGTCCCCTTTCTTCTGCGAGTTTGCTACATGATCGTTCCGTTTAGCTTGTTCGGGAAGAACAGGTAGTTGCTGGCGGCTCCGCCACCATAGACAATGTTCAGCACCTGCGCGGGCGTGCGGGCAAAGGCGATGCTGTTCTGATCGGCCGGCACGATGTTCGAGTGGGTCCTGGTGCCCACGCCCTGATCGTCTTGCGCACCCGAAAGCTGGGCACGCAGCGCGCTGATCTTGTCGGTGGGGTATTCCATGCCACGCTGATAGAGCTGCAACCGCACTTCGCTGGCATGGTACGCTTCCACGGCCAAAATGCCGGCCGCGGCGGCGAGATACGCAGGATTTGAGAGCGACGTGGCGGCACCGTGATAGGCAGTGACTCCGACATCCTCGAAAATGAACGCGCCGAGCAGGAAATTCGCCTCGTTCTCGAACGGGTTGAACGTGCCGCCGGGGCCGACCACGCCGGCGGCGCGCGCGAGCGTGGTGAAGCTGGTCATCAAGTCGATTTCCGGTCGGGCAACCGCAGCGCTGCCGAGTTGCGAGCGCAGGAAGAGCACGTGGTTGCGCTCGTCGTTCGCGATTTCGGATGCATACATCTTCACGGCCGATGTCACGAACGGCACCTGCGTGCCGCCAATGACTTTGCCCGGCGTGCCTGTGCCTGTGGTGCTGCCGGCCGCCAGCCCATGACCGTAAACGGCGCGGAGGTAGAACTCCGCTTCGAGGTATTCGAGATTGAGCGCGAAATTCAGAATGTCTGCGTCGGTAAGCGTTTGTGCGCGGGCGGGTTTCGGCGCCAGGCCCGCGCCGACAGCGCCGAGCAGGGCGGCGCCGACGCCGACGTTTCGCAGCAGATCGCGCCGTCCGTTTGTCGAAGCTTCGGTGTCGTGGATCGCGTCGTGCATCGAGCATCTCCTCGCCGACCGGATCGCACGGAATTGTCGACCCGGTGACGTAGGGCTACGCGCGGTGGAACCTGTGCGGATGCAGCCAGGGATTCACGAGTGGTTGATCTCGAATGTCAAAGTTCAACGCTGCATCTGCATCAGCCGGTCCATCGGCAGCATGTTGTGGTTCAGATGCTGCATGATCCAGACCGAGCCGCCGATGACCAGCGCCACGATCAGCACGCCGAAGGCGAGCGCCAGCGTGTTGTTCTGGTTGTCGGGCGCCGAGGTGAGATGGATGAAGAACACCAGGTGCACGCCGATTTGCCCGACCGCCAAGGCCACGAGCGCCACCGGCACCGCCGGGCCCCAAACCAGGTGGGCGCCGGCGAGGTAGAACGAAGCGCATGTGAGGCCGACTGCCAGGACGAGGCCGATCGTATAGACGAGGATGCCTTGGCCGGCACCCTCGCCGCCGCGGTCCATTACGCCGGGGGCGACGTCGTTCGCGTCGTTCATGCGCCGGCTCCTATTAGATAGACAATCGTGAACAGCGCGACCCAGATGATATCCAGCGCATGCCAGAACAGATTGAAGCAGAGCAGCCGGCGCATGATTTGCGGCCGAAAGCCTTTGAGATAGACCTGCGCCATCATCGTGCCGAGCCAGAGCAGCCCGGCGGTGACGTGCAGACCGTGGCAGCCCACCACGGCGAAGAACGAGGAGAGGAACGCACTGCGGTCCGGGCCATCGCCGCGCACGATCATGCCGATGAATTCATGGAATTCCAGGAACAGGAATGCGGCGCCGAGCAGGCCGGTGATCAGCAGAAAAACCTGGGTGAGAAGCTGGTTGCGCTGCTGCGCGGCGACGGCGGAAAGGCCGCAGGTGAAGCTGGAGAGCAGCAGGCAGCCGGTTTCGATGGCGACGCGTTGCAGATCGAACAAATCGTGGCCACTCGGGCCGCCGGCGGTGGCGCCCTGCAACACGGCGTGGGCGGCGAAGAACGCCGAGAACATCACGATGTCGCTGAGCAGGAATATCCAGAAGCCGTAGCCGACGATGACGCGCTTGGAGGCGGGACCGCCCTCGCCATGTCCGGTGGAGTCCGCGCGGCCGCCACCGCCGCCGGTGCCGCGCCCGACGTGGTAGGGATCGACGGGGCCGGAGCGCGGCAGTGCAATGGCTTGGCTCATGCCGGTTCGCTCACGTGCGCATGTTGCTCCAGCCACGCCTGCCGCGCGGCCCGGCGCTGCTGATCGATGCGGCGCACTTCCTCTACCGGAATGATGTATTCCTCCACATCGCGCCAAGCGAACCAGACGAAGGTGGCGTAGGCCGCGACCACGCCGACTGCGACCAGCCACCAGATGTGCCAGATCAGCGAGAATCCCGTAATGGTGGCGAAGAACGCGCAGATGAAGCCGGTAGGGCTGTTGCGCGGCATTTCGATCGGCTCGTAGTCGGGTTGTTCCGCCATGTGCTGGGTTTCGATTGCCTGGCGCTTGATGCTCCAGTAGGGCTCGGCATCGCGCACGTTGGGCAGAACTGCGAAATTGAAGGCGGGCGGCGGCGAGGACGTGGACCATTCGAGCGAGCGGCCGTCCCAGGGATCGCCAGTTTCATCGCGCAGTTCGTGGCGGCGGCGGATGCTGACGACGAGCTGCGTCACCTGGCAGATCGCGCCGATCAGGCTGAGCGCCACGCCAACGCCCGCGAGCAGCACAAAAGGGTGCCAGGCGGCAACTTCGTAATGCTGCAGCCGGCGTGTCATGCCGAGCAGCCCGGCGATGTAGAGCGGGAAGAACGTGACGTAGAAGCCGGCGAGCGTGAACCAGAACGCCGCCTTGCCCCAGCCTTCCACCAGCCGGAAGCCGAACGCCTTGGGGAACCAATAGACGATGCCGGCGAACGCGCCGAACACCACGCCGCCGATGATGACGTTGTGGAAGTGGGCCACCAGAAACAGGCTGTTGTGCAACTGGAAATCGGCCGGCGGCACAGCGAGCAGCACGCCGGTCATGCCGCCGATCACGAAAGTGACGATGAAGCCGAGCGACCACAGCATGGGCGTGGCGAAGCGGATGCGGCCGCCGAACATGGTGAAGATCCAGTTGTATACTTTCACGCCGGTGCCCACGGCGATCACGCTAGTGGCGATGCCGAACGCGGTGTTGACGTCGGCGCCGGCGCCCATGGTGAAGAAATGGTGCAGCCACACCATGAAGGAAACGAGGCAGATGAACAGGGTGGCCATCACCATGGAGCGGTAGCCGAACAACGGCTTGCTGGAAAAGGTGGAGAACACCTCGGAAAAAATGCCGAACGCGGGCAGAACGAGAATGTAGACTTCCGGATGGCCCCAGATCCAAATGAGGTTCATGAACATCATCACGTTGCCGCCGGCTTCGTTGGTGAAGAAATGGAAGCCGAGATAGCGGTCCATGGTGAGCATCGCGAGCGTGGCCGTGAGCACCGGGAAGGCGGCGACGATTAGCAGATTGGAGGCGAGCGCCGTCCATGTGAACATCGGCATGCGGAAATAGCCCATGCCGGGTGCGCGCATTTTCAGGATGGTGGTGGTGAGATTGATGCCGGAGAGCAGCGTGCCGACGCCGGATATCTGCAACGCCCAGACATAGTAATCGACGCCGACGCCAGGCGAGTATGTCAGCTCCGATAACGGCGGATAGGGCAGCCAGCCAGTGCGGGCGAACTCGCCGACGACTAGCGAGATGTTCACCAGCAGCGCGCCCGTGGCGGTGAGCCAGAAGCTGGTGGCGTTTAGCGTGGGGAACGCCACATCGCGCACGCCGAGCTGCAGCGGCACGACGAAGTTCATCATGCCGATCATCAGCGGCATGGCCGCAAAGAAGATCATGATGGTGCCGTGCGCCGAGAAGATCTGGTCGTAGTGCTCAGGTGGAAGGAAGCCGGGCGCATGATAGGCCAGTGCCTGTTGCGATCGCATCATGATCGCGTCGATGAAGCCGCGCAGCAGCATCACGGAGCCGAGCAGGCAATACATCACGCCGATGCGCTTGTGATCGACGCTGGTGATCCACTCGCGCCACAGATAGGGCACCCAGCCGCGATAGGCGACATAGGCCAGCACGCCAAGCAGGATCAGCATGACAACGCCGCCGGCGGCCAACGGGATCGGCTGGTCCCAAGGAATCGCGGACAGGGTGAGTTTGCCGAACACTACCCCTCCGTGCCCGAAACAGGATGCACGTGCGGCTGCGAGCCGCTTGCACCCGGACCCGGGCCAGGACCCGGAGGCTGCTGCTGCGTAACTATCTCAGGATAGAGTGCCGGGTCGGCGCTGCGATACGTGTAGGGCTGCACGTTCCGGCTCTGTTTTGCCAGCCTGGCGTATTCCGCGCTGTTCAGCGCCGGGCCAGCACGGCGCGTATCGGCCACCCAGGTTTCGAACGCCGTCTGCGGCACGGCGTGGACCGTGAAATGCATGTCGGAGAAGCCATCCCCGCTGTAATGCGCCGAAAGGCCGAAATAGTCGCCAGGCGCGTCGGCTTGCAGATTGAGCTGCGTATTCATGCCGTTCATCGCATAGATCAGGCTGCCGAGCTGCGGCACGAAGAAGGCGTTGAGCACGCTGGCCGAGGTGATGTCGAAATGCACCGGCGCGCCGGCCGGCACGGTAAGTTCGTTCACCGCGGCGATGCCTTGATCGGGGTAGAGGAACAGCCATTTCCAGTCGAGCGCGACTACCTGCACACGCAGCGTGGGACGGTTCGAGACCAATGGGCGGTAGGGGTCGAGGCGGTGCGAGCCGATCCAGATGAAGCCGCCGAGCACGAGGATGGTGAGAAGCGGAATCGACCAGACCACCAGTTCGATCTGGCCGGAGTAGACGAATTGCGGGCGGCGGCGGGCGCGGCTGTTCCCGGCGCGGAACCAGAATGCGAAGATCAAAGCAGCGAGGATGGTCGGGCCGACGATCGCCAGCATGATGGCCAGCGAATCGATCAGGATGGTGTGTTCCGCGGCGCTGACCGGGCCCCTGGGATCGAGCACGCCGCCGGTGCAACCGGACAGCGCCGCCAGAAGTGGCAGGATGCGTAATCGCCCGCGCAAAATCCGCCCCCCGGCCTGGTATGGTTCAGAACTCGTGCCGGATCATGCCCCGGCGCCGCGGTTCAGGTAAGCCGCATTTGCGTGAAGGGAAGCTCAGGAACTGCGAAAGAAATCGAACTTGCGAAGGATTGCCCCTTGCAAGTAATTGGTTTCATTGTGGAGGGGACGGTGCAAGGGGCATTTTTTCGGCAAACTCTCAGGCCTCCACCTGTTCCACGGCCAGCACCTCCGGCACGTAATGGCGCAGCATCGTCTCGATGCCATGTTTCAGCGTGGCGCTGGAGGATGGGCAGCCGCTGCACGCGCCTTGCATGTGCAGCCGCACCACGCCTTCGCGATAGCCGCGGAACACGATATCGCCGCCGTCGCTGGCGACCGCGGGGCGGACGCGCGTATCGATCAACTCCTTGATCCGCTCGACGATTTCACGGTCGGCTTCGTCGATGTCCTCTTCGGCTTCGGCCTGGGCGGCCTCTTCCACCACCGGACGGCCGGCCACGAAGTGTTCCATGATGGCGCCGAGGATTTGCGGTTTCAGCGCCTGCCATTCGGTATCGCCGGATTTTGTCACGGTAATAAAATCGTGGCCGAGGAAGACGCGGGCGATGCCCGGCAGCGCGAACAGCGAGGCCGCGAGCGGGCTGGTTTTCGCGGTTTCCGGTGCCGGGAAATCCGCGGTCCCCTGCGGCATCACCGGAATGCCCGGAAGGAATTTGAGCGTCGCCGGATTGGGCGTGCCCTCGGTCTCGATAAACATCGCTTAACTCCAGGGGTGCGAGGCCGCCATGCCCAAGCAACATCTTCGGCGTGGCTGCCCGGCGGGGGCCAGGGACAGCCCCCTGGCCTGGCTTACTTAGGAAGCCGGGGCGGTTTCTGCGACCGGCCGAACCGCCGGTTTGGCATCGGTGATCATTTCGATACGACCGGTGATCTGGCCGCCATCCTCCACCTGCAGGCGGCGGCAACGGGCCGTGCCCAGCACCACGCCGGTGCCGCGCACCACCAGGCTGCCGCGGGCGTTCACGGTGCCGTCGATCGTGCCCGCAATTTCGGCATCTTCCACCTGCACCTCGCCCTTGAACAGACCGCCCGGCGATACCGCCAGTTCGGTGGCGTGGATCATCGTGGCCTCCACCTGGCCCTCCACGACCAGGCGCTCGGCATCCTGCACCATGCCCTGCACGCTGATGCCGCGGCCGACCACGAGCGTGCGGCGCTCGGTGTTGCCCTCTCGGGTGGGCATGGAG
>CAXUEX010000136.1:0-7565 GCA_964250215.1 uncultured Acetobacteraceae bacterium
GATTGCCGGTGCGCCGCTGGCCGCGCTGGCACAGACGGCCGCTCAGCCCGCGCCGGCCGCACCCGCCGCGACCGCGCCGGATGGGACGGCAGCGCCGGCGACGACGACGGACGCGACGAAGAGCGCGAAGCCGATGCACAAGCACCGGCACCATGCGGCGAAACCTGCGACACCGGCGCCGCAGCGCTGAAGCGCACGCGCAAAAAAGCCCGCGGCGGAGGACCGCCGCGGGCTCTCTCTTCCCCGTGCCGTAAGGCTTACTTGCCGGTGCGCTGAATCAGCTGGTCGGTGCTGATGGTGCAGAGCGTGGTGCCGCCGGACGCGACCGTGCTGCCGGTGGAAACGACGTGGAACACGTTTTCGGTGTCGGGCAGGGTAAGCGCCGGTCCGGTAACGATGTTGCCGTTCGAGGTGGTGATCGTGAACGAGGCCGGACCCTTGGTCAGCGCGCTGTAGTTGGTGGTGCAGGTGGTGGTGCCATTGTACGGCGTGGAGCCGTTCGTTTTGATGACGGCCGGAAACGCCGGGAAGACGCAGGTGAGATTGTTCACCATGTAGGGTTCGCCGGCCGAGTTCTGCGCGGCCGTGGTGGGCTGTGCGACCACCGACGTGGCGGCCTTGCCGGCGCCCCCGACCGAACCGAAGCCGGAGGTTGTGCCCCCGACCGCAACGCCGGCCGCGGCGCAGATGCCGCTGGGATCGGTTACGGCGGTGTATTGCGTGGTGACGGCGTAAACGCCCGCGGGAATGATGGGGCCGGCGGCAAAGGCGCTGGCGGTGGACACGACGAAGGCGGCCGCGAACGCGACGGTGTGTTTGATCATGCTTCGCTCCCAGAGTTTCTTGGCTCGCGCTTGACTGCGCGTATGCGGCTGTAAGCTCACGCTAACGTCATGTCAATCCGAGCAACGATCCGGCCTTACACATGCAGCACGCGGGCCGCGGCGCCGAGGATATCGAACAGGTCCATGAGCCTGGCGACGTAGCGGTCGCGGGCGGCGAAACCGGGTGCGCCGGGCTCGCGCATCTGGCGTTCCAGGGCCGCCAACATGCGGCGCAGGCGGCGCTGGTGCAGGCCGAGGCGGAGCTGTATCGGGTCGGCAACAATTCCGGCGAAGGCGGCGGCGCAGGCGGCGACGAGCATGAGGCCGCCGGTGAGGCCGGCGACGAAACCGGCGGAGGGCGCGGCGGGAAACATTCCGTACCAGACGCCACCCAGGCCCGAGCCGAGCGGGAAGGCGGAGATCGCGGCCTGCTGCGCGAGCACGCCGGCGAGCGCGGGACCGAGCGTGACGGCGCCGGGGGTGAGTTTTTGCAGCGCGATGGCGCCGCTGGATAGCGTGAGCAGGCCGGTGGTGATTTCGGCCGCCGCGGCGCGGGTTTCGGTGTATTCGGCGAGGCTGGCTTCGAGCCGGGCGCGCACCGTGGGATCGGCGGCGCGCGGGCCGATTTCCGCCAGCGCGGCCGCGACGCGGGCGGCCACGCTTGGATCGGCGAGAATGGTTTCGGCCAGCGCATCCTTGATGGCTTGGCGGTCGCCTTGCGCATACGGCAGTTCCAGCAGTTGCGTCATGATGCGCCACTCCACCTCGCGCACCACGGCGGTTTTCAGGAGCAGGCTGCGTCCTTCGAGCCGGCGGTGCAGGCGGCGGGCGCCGATGGCTTGGCTGAGTGCCGCCGCGCCGTGCAGCAGCAATTGCGGCGCGGCGAGCGAAAGATTGGCCGGCGCGCGAAGCAGATCCCAGCCGAGCGCCGCGCGGTGCAGCGACGCGGCGCCGCCGAGCGAAAACTTTTCGCGCGCGAATGTCTCCACCTTGGCGCGGCGATCGGCGAAATAGCGCGCGATGCCGGCATCGACGATGGCGGCAGCTTCGCGCGGTTCGGCTTGTGCGGGAACGGCGTCCATGCGGCGCATGACGCGGCGCGGCGGGCGGAGTTCAGCCGGGTGGCTTGTCCCCGAGCAGCGACGCGGCGAGCGCCGCGATGGCGGCGAGCTTGAACGGCTTGCGCAGGAAGGCGGTGTAGCCGGCGATGCGTTCCCGGATATCGGGTTCCGGCAGGGCGCACATGAGCACGAACGGAATGGCGGCGAGCTCCGGCGTATCGCGCATGGCCCGCAGCAGCGCGGCACCGTCCATCACCGGCATCATGAGGTCGCTAATCACGAGATCGGGCTTGGCCAGCGCCATGCGTTCCAGCGCGTGGCGGCCGTTGATCGCGGTGATCACGCGGTGGCCTTCATCCTGCAGCAGCGCTTCGAGCAATTCGCCGATGCCGAATTCATCGTCCACGACGAGCACGATTGCCATCGGCTCAACCCTCTTCGCCGACGCCCTGCTGTGTTCCTCGATCGGTTTCCCTAGTCCCGATCTTGCTCTCGGGAGTGGGGAAACCCGAGAGAAGGCCGCGCTCCCCATCAAAACTGTCCCCGATCGTCAAATCGCCCTCGCCGAGCTCGAATTCCCGCAGCCGCGGGTCGAAGGCGCTGTTGCGCACCTTCATCACTGAAATGAGCCGCTTTATCCTGCCGCCGTGCTCAACGAAGCGAAGCAGCAGAAGGTTTTCCGAAATTGCCGTGAGGCGGCCAATGGGGGAGCGCAGCACCGGGCCGATCAGCTCCGGCACCTCCAGCGTATAGACCGCGGTGACATCCAGGCCGCGCAGCTCGTTGGCGAGCGCCCGGTAGAAGCCGCCGAGCCGCGTCGGCCGCACGCTGAGATCCTGGAAGCCGAGCAGCCCGTCGATCACGAGCCGCTTCGTGCCGTAGGCGCGGACGTGGGCAATGAGTTCGGCGGCGACGCGGTCGAGCAGGCCCTCGGAAGGACTTTGCCATTGGATGTGCACCACGCCGCGATCGAGCAGCGCGGCGAGCGGCGGCGCGACATCGGTGGCGCGGGCGTGCAGTTGTTCGGGTGATTCGTAGAAGCCGAGTAGCAGGCCGGGCTCGGCTTCGGTGCATTCGCCGAGGAAGCGCAGGCCCATCATGGTTTTGCCGGTGCCGGTGGGGCCCATGAGCAGCGTGGCGGAGCCGGCGACCAGGCCGCCGCCAACCATGGCGTCGAGAGCCGGGACGCCGGTGCTCAGGCGGTCGGTGTCGGCGCGGCGGGCGGCGCGGCCGGGGTTTGTGAACACCGCCTCGATGCGCGGCCAGATCGTGATGCCCGCCTCGCCGATGGTGAAGGCGTGCTGGCCGGAGAGATAGTCGCTGCCGCGGAATTTTCGCACCAGCAACTGGCGCTCGACGCGCCAGCCATAGGCGGCGGTGCCGATCTCGATCATGCCATCGACCATGGTGTGTTCGGGCGAGACGGTGGCGTCGGCGGCGGAGGTGAGCAGGAACATCGTGCATTCGCCGGCCGAGGACAGCATCTGCATTTCGTGGACGAATTTCTTCAGCGCCAGATCGGAGCTGGCGTAGGCTTCGGCGGCGACCAGGCCGTCGATGACGAGGACGGAGGCGCGGTGGGCGACGATTTCGCGGCGCAGCAACGTGAGCAGGCCGGCGAGGCCTTCGCGTTCCAACGCCTGGAACGCGCTGACATAGATCAGTTCGCGCGCGATATAGGCGCTGTTGAAGAAGTTCATCTGCCGGATGTTGGCCAGCATGCGTTCATGCTGTTCGGAGAGCAGCGTGACGTAGAGGGCGCGGCCGCCATCGGCGATGTGGGTGTAGCAGACCTGGTTGGCGAAGATGGTTTTGCCGGAGCCGGGCGGCCCCTGCACGATATAGATGCCGTTGCGCACGAACCCGCCCAGCAGCACCTCGTCGAGGCCGGCGATGCCGGATTCCATGCGTGCCTCGAGCTCACCGAATGACCCGCTCATCTTGTTCCCCCTATCGGTCAGGCCGGTGCCGGATCGTTGCCGGTGCGCAGTTCCAGGCGGAATTCCGCGCCCTGCCCCGGCTCGCTCTGCAACCGAATCGTGCCATCCATGGCGGCAGCGAGCCGGGCGGCGATGAACAGGCCGATGCCGAGCCCCGGCGCGTCCGGCTTATGGCCGCGGTCGAACAGATCGAAGATGTGCGCCTGGGCTTCGCTGGCGATGCCGATGCCGTGATCGCGCACGTGGATCGCGGCGGTTTGCCGGCTGGCAGTGGCGCGCAACTGCACGGGGCGGCCGGCGCCGTATTTGAAGGCGTTGAGCAGCAGATTGTCGAGGATCTGCTCGATGGCTTCGCGCTCGCCCCAGGCGCTGACGGCCGCTTCCGCCAGGCTGAGATCGCAGCCGGCGCGGCGCGCGGTTTCGCGGTGGCGCAGCACCGCGTCGCGCAGCAGCGGCGCGAGCGGCACGGCGGAGCAGTCCAGCGCCGGCGCCGGGCCGGCGAGGCGGGTGATATCGAGGAGCTGGGTGGCGCGGCGCATGAACGCATCGGTGGCGGCGGTGAGGGTGGCGACACAATCCGGCACGCGTTCGGCCGCGCCCTGATCGAGGAGGCGCTTGAGGCGGTCCACGGCGAGCACCACGGGCACCATGGGATTGCGCAACTCATGACCGATGGTGGCGATGAACAGGTCGCGGGCGGCGAGTTCGGCTTCCAACTCGGCGATTCTGGCATCGATCGGGCTTGCCGGGTCGGGGTGTTCGGGCGAGCGGGCGCTCATGGTGGGGCCGGTTTCTATCAGGGTTGCCGCCTCTGCCGATACGCGCGGCATCCTGCACACGCCGGCATGGGCCGGCAACCGGCCGGTTTCGCGGGCGGCAAGACGATCAACCTTGCGCGGTCAGGATTGTCGGGATCGAGCTGGGGGCGAGGTCGGGGAAGAGGTTGCGCAGCCCGGCTTGGTTCGCGTCGCAGGTGCCGCGTTCGGTGACGATGCCGGTGAGCAGGCGCGCGGGCGTGACGTCGAAGGCGGGATTGGCGGCGGCGCTGCCGGACGGCACCACGCGCACGGTGGCAAGCGAGCCGTCCATAGCGCGGCCGGTGATCGTGGTGAGTTCGGAGGCGGCTCGTTCCTCGATGGGAATTTCCCGGCCGTCGTGCAATTTCCAGTCGATCGTGGAGCTGGGGGCGGCGATCCAGAACGGGATTTCGTTGTCACGCGCGGCGACGGCCTTGAGATAGGTGCCGATCTTGTTGGCGGCGTCACCGGCGGCGGTGATGCGGTCGGCGCCGACGAGGCAGAGGTCGACCTGGCCGCGCTGCATCAGATGGCCGCCAGCATTGTCGGCGATGACGGTGTGCGGCACGCCGTGTTTGCCGAGCTCGAAGGCGGTGAGGGCGGCGCCCTGGTTGCGCGGGCGGGTTTCATCCACCCACACGTGCAGATTCGTTCCGGCATCGTGGGCGGCGTAGATCGGCGACAGCGCGGTGCCCCAATCGACGGTGGCGAGCCAGCCGGCGTTGCAATGCGTGAGCACGTTCACCGGTTCGCCGGGACGCGTATGCGCTTCGATCAGTTTCCTGCCGTGCCGGCCGATGGCTTCGTTGCGCGCGACGTCCTCGTCGGCGATGGCGCGGGCTTCCTCATAGGCGGCGTGCGCGCGGTCGGCGGCGCGGGTGTTGCGCAGCCGGGTGAGCATCCTAGCGATGGCCCAGTGCAGGTTCACGGCAGTGGGGCGGGTGGCGCCGAGCATCGCTGCCGCGGCTTCGAGGTTTTCGGTGAGGCTGTCGGCGCGCATGGCCAGCGCCAGACCGTAGGCCGCCGCGGCGCCGATCAGCGGCGCGCCGCGCACCTGCATGGTGCGGATCGCGTGCGCGATTTCGGCCGCCGTGGACAGCGACAGGATATCGAAGCTCCAGGGCAGCTTCGTTTGATCGATGATGCGCACCTGCCAATGGCCGGGTTCCACCCAGATGCTGCGGTAGCGGATGCCGTCGATTTTCATGGGCGGCGGTTCACGCTGGCGATCTCTGGTGCACGACGCAGACGAGCGTGAAGAGGCGGCGCGCGGTTTCGAAATCGATATCGACGCGGCCGGCGAGGCGCTGCACCATGAGTTCGGCGCCTTCATTGTGCAGGCCGCGGCGGCCCATGTCGATGGCCTGGATGCTGGCTTCGCGGCCTTCCTGGACGGCGTGGGCGTAGCTTTCGACGAGCAATTGGTAATCCTTGAGCAGCCGGCGGAATGGGCCGAGCGCCAGGCCGAGAGCGAGCAGCGGCGCATCCTGGGCATCGCGGACATCGAAGATCAGGCGCCCTTCGACGATGGCGAGGTGCAGCACGAAGGGTCCGGTGCGGCCATTCGGCACGAAGCGATTGGCGACGGCAAGGTCGCGCACCGCCTGGGCGCGGTCGGCCTCCTGCAACGGCGAGAGCGTGCCGGGGGCCTCGCCCTGGAGCACGATGCGGAGCAGCGAACGCACCGGCTCGGCGACCGCGGCTTCAGGCATGCGGCGGCGCGCCGGCGATGCCGAGCCGCAGCATCAGGCCGAGCGTGGCGCCTTTGACAGGCCGGAGCAGCCCGAGTGCAAGCGCGGCGGTGAGCGGCAGCAGCAGCGCGGCTTCGGCGGCCAAGCCGATATCGGTGAGGCGTTCGAGCAGCAGCTGAGTGCCGACGACGAGATGGCCGACGAGGAAGACGACGAAATAGGGCGGTGCGTCGTCGGCGCGGATTTCGCCGAGCGGGGCAGCGCAGACCGGACAAGCGGGGCGGATGCGGAGCCAGCCGGCGAACAGACGGGCGTGGCCGCAGGCGGGGCAGCGGTTCGTGGCGCCGCGGCAGAGGGCGCGGAACAGCGGCGGCTGGTGCCAGGTTGGGCGCGGCGCCCGTGGTTCGGGCATCCAGCGCTGGGGGAGGCAGTCGGGCATGGGATTGTGCATAGCACAACTGGCGCAGGGGTGGAGGCAAGGTCGGAGCAACGCGCCGGCCGGCCAGCGCGAGGCGGCACAGACCTCGGCGAAGCACACGCGGGTTGCGATGCGCATACGTTGCGGGACATGGTGAACCGTGCGCAGCAACGGAGGCTTTGATGCGGTGGAGCGGGGCGGCGCGGCGGCGGTGCATCCGATGCCTGGGGGACGCGCGGGTTACGGGATGCCGGCGATCGCGGCTGTTCCGGAGAACGAACTGAAACATCCCGCGCTGTCGCTGGCGCATCGCGGCGAGGATTTGAGGCGGGCGCGGGACATCCCGCCGAAGGAGCTTTGCAGCTTGCGGTGGAAGATGGTGCCGGCGCATTTTCCGACCGACCGGTGATGCGATTCAGCGAGCGGTTTCTCACCGGCAACGCCCGGCTCGCCGGGGTGATCGGCTGGCCGGTGGCGCATTCGCGCTCGCCGCTTCTGCACGGGGTTTGGTTGCGGCGTTATGCAATCGATGGCGCCTACGTGCCGATGGCGGTGGCGCCCGCGCATTTGGCGGAGGCTTTGCGGGGGTTGCGCGCGGCGGGGTTCCGGGGCGCGAACGTGACGCTTCCGCATAAGGAAGCGGTGCTGGCGCTGTGCGACCGGTTGGAGGCGAGTGCGATCCGGGCCGGGGCGGCGAACACCCTGGTGTTTGGGCCGGAGGGCATTATCGGCAGCAACACGGATGGCGCGGGGTTTCTTGCCAATCTGGCAGCGCATGGCGTCGCGGCGCATGGGCCGGCGCTGCTGATGGGGGCGGGCGGCGCGGCGCGGGCG
>CAXUEX010000137.1:0-2663 GCA_964250215.1 uncultured Acetobacteraceae bacterium
GGGATGGTGCCCAGGGGCGGAATCGAACCACCGACACTGCGATTTTCAGTCGCATGCTCTACCAACTGAGCTACCTGGGCCCGGGCGGCCGGCACGCTTAGCCTGGCCCCTCCACCGGATCAAGCTCGTCGGCCGGCGGCCCCGGCACCCGGTATTGGCCGGTGATCCATCGCCCGAGATCCACAGCGGCGCAGCGGCGCGAGCAGAACGGACGCAGCGCGGGATCAGCGGCCTTGCCGCAGATCGGACAGGGTTCATCCGGCATGATCGGGCGCCACGCTCCATCGCCAGCCCGTCCAGTCGGGCACCGGCGTCCCCAGCAACCGCCGGTGCGCCCCGCCGGTTCCCGCGGCGCCCGCCTACCGCCCTCGGCGGCCGAGATCACGCGGCGGCCTCGCGCTGGCGGCCGGCAGCAAGTCGTTCGCCGCCCACCGCCAGCGTTCGGCATGGCAGCGGCGCCTATTGCGACGCCATGATTGTGCCGTCGTAATACGCATCCACGGCATTGCCGTTCTTGTCGAAGCACCCCACCGTCAGCGTCAGCGTTTCGTTCTTCGCGGTGCCGTAATAGCCTAGCCCCTCGTAATCGCAGAACTCACCGGCGGAGCCATAGGCCGAGACCATGCCGAGCGTGGTGTGGAACAAAACGCTTTTCGGCACATACAGGTTCAGGAACGACGTGCCGCCGCCGATATTATCGACGCTGAGCTTGTGCGCCGAGACGTTGTCGAAATCGTAGGGCTTGCTCGGGATGTAGAGGCCCGTGGCGGTGGGCTGGCTGGCCCAGGCGTAGCCGCCGAGCGAGGTGGAGGCGCCGGCGGCTTCGGTGGCGCCAATGGTGAAGGAGAGATCGAAATATTCATCCGCCGCGTTGCCGCCAGCGTCGAAGCACGCCACGATCACGTTGGTGCCCGAGCGGTTCGGCGACCAGCTCTCGGTTTCGCAATGCGCCGCGCCACTGCCATAGGCGGTCACCTGCGCGTCGCCGCCCAGCTTGAACAGGCCGGGCAGGAAAGCGTCGTACACGCCGGTGCTCAGGCGGGTGATGCTGTTGGCGCCCAGGCCGGTGGAATTGTAGCTATAAGTCGGGCTCGGGATATAGGTCGATGCGGTGGGCTGGTCGGCCCACAAAAAGGCGATGCTGCCGGCAGGCGGCGGCGCGCTGCGCGTCTGGTAGAACACGTTGAAATCGGCGTTGAGCAGGTTGCCGCCCGCGTCGAAACAATCCACGTCCACGATCACGTCGGTGCCGTTGCTGCTGCCCCAGCCGGCGGTGGTGCAGTAATGCGGCTGGCCGCCCACATCCACCGCGGTAACCTGCACGTCGCTATTGGTGCCGTTGCCCAGGCCCGGAAACACCACCTGGTATTGTCCGGTGCCGAGCACGGTGAAGCCGTCGCCGCCGGGCCAGCTCTGGTTGTAGAACGGGCTGCCTTCGATGGTGGTGAACCAGCCCACGCCTTGCGCCAGGGCTTGTGGCGCGGCCAGCGCCGCGGCGGCGATGGTGAGTGCCATGGTGGTGTTGCGTTGCATGGTTGGGTCTCCGATCCTGGTTGCGGGTGAACCGGCGCATGGCAGGCCGGAGGGCTCGGCAACGCAACTTAACGGTTCTGAAAGTTTCTAAGCGGGGTCGCAAAGGTGCAGGATCGTGGCGATGCAGGGGCGGCGCCCAGGGATGCCGCGAGCCTGATCGTGATCGACGGCGAGCGTCTGCTCATGGGGCGGCGCGGTGCCGGGCACCGGTTCATGCCGAATGTTCACGTTTTTCCCGGCGGCGCCGTCGATGCCGAGGATTACGCCGCCGACATCGCCACGCCGCTGCCCGATGCGGCGGTGCAAGCGATCGGCGATGCGGCGCTGGCCCGCGCGCTGGGCGTGGCGGCGGCGCGGGAGCTGGCGGAGGAGGTGGGGCTTTCGCTCGGCGCGCCGCCGGCGCTGGACGGCTTGGCGTATCTGTGTCGGGCCATCACGCCGGCCGACCGGCCGATCCGTTTCGATGCGCGGTTCTTCGTCGTCGCGGCGGATCGGGTCAGCGGCACCCTGGCCGGCAGCACCGAGCTGGAGGCGCCGGGGTGGTTCAGCCTGGAGCAGGCGCTGGCCACCGACCTGGCTTTGGCCACGCGCGCGGTGATCGGTCAGCTCGGCCGGTTTCTCGCGGCGCCCGCGACGTGGCGGGCGCCGGTGCTGCGCGAGCGCGCGTGGGAACTGCCGCCCTGAGCTATCAGCAGGCCGAGCCGGAACACGTGATACGGAACGAGCGGTATTCGCCGCTGGCCGCGATCAGCCGGGCAAGCAGGATGGTGCCGCGGCCGGAGACGGCCAGGCCCAGCGTGTCGGCCGCGGGGTAGCTGCCGAACGACGTGACGACGCTGCCATTATAGAGGAAGCCGTGCTGCCTGCCGTCGGCCGTGGCGTAGCCGCCGACCACGCGGCCGCGCCGGTCGATGGCGTCCACGGCGATCGCTGTGGCGGTTTGCGGCATGTCGAACAGCGCGAAAGCCGCATGCGCATAGACAAAGCCGTGCCAGGCGCCGGCCGTGTCGCGGAAGCTGCCGGCCAGCGCGCCGCTGCGGTTCAGGTAGCCGCCCAGCGTCGTCGCCGCGGTGGGCGGCGCGCCCCGGGCGCAAACGCCCGGGGGGGCGCAATAGAACCCGCAGGGGCCC
>CAXUEX010000137.1:2673-7545 GCA_964250215.1 uncultured Acetobacteraceae bacterium
GCGTCCGGCGGCGCGACCGTGACGAAAACGCCGTGCTGGCCGAAATAGACCGCGCTGGCGCCGGAAAGCCCGTAAGTGACACCGGCCACCGCCCCGGCGGCGTCGATGCTGTTGATGTGCGTGTAGCGGTTCATCGGCGGCACATGCCGGTAATGCGGCGGCCGGCCGTAGCTGGTGCCTACCGGGGCGCTGAGGCTGATCAGCGTGTTGAATGAAACGAGCCAGTTGTCGGTGAGCGCGATCGGCAGCGGCGTGTCGCCATTGATGTTGGAGCCGGGCTCGATGAGCGGTGCCTGGTAGGCGGTGTTGTAGGCGCCGTTCTGGTACAGGAACATGTCGGTGCCGCCGACGCCGCCGGTGTTGCGCGCCCAGCCCAGGATGTCGCCTTGCGCGTTTATCGCCTGCGGCTGGAACGTGCCCCAGCTTCCGGAGGGCGTGGGCAAGCGCACAACCTTGGTGCCGGAGAGCTCGATGCCGCTGCTGGCGGTGCTGCCGGTGTAGAGCGTGCCGACGATGTCGCCCTGCGCGTTGATGCCGCTGGCCTGGAAATCGGCGCTGCCCTGAACCAGCAGCGGCTGCATGGCGATCGGGCTTGCGGGCGGCGCGGCGGCGGCGATGCAGGGCAGGCACAGCAGGCCGGTGAGCCCGGCGAGGATTGGCGATTGCATACGGTTTTCCTGAAAATTGTGGTGGCTTGGCTAGCCGGCTTCGGAGGCGCGCGCGGAAGGGCCGCGGCGCCTGCCTTTGTATCCCCATGCCGGCGGCTTGTCAGGACCGGCGGCGGCCGGCCGGGCGGCTGAACACGGCAACCAGTTCCAGGCGGTCGGACCAGAGGAACTGGTCGATCGGCTTGGCGGCCTCAAGCCCGTAACCGGCCTCGCGCAACACCGCAGCATCGCGCGCCAACGTATTGGGATTGCAGCTTACATAAACAAGCACAGGAACGCCTGCAGCAACCAGCCCGGGCATCTGCGCGGCCGCGCCGGCGTGCGGCGGATCCAGCACCACCGCGTCCGCGCCGGCCAGTTCCTTCGGCGTCAGCGGCTGGCGGACGAGATCGCGATGCTGCGCCGCCACGCGCGTACCGCCGGCCGCCTGCCGCAGGGCAGCGAAGGCCCCCGGATCGCCTTCGTAGGCCGCGACCGGCGCGCGGCTGGCGAGCGGGAAACTGAGCGTGCCGATGCCCGCGTAGAGCTCGACGACCCGGCGTGTGTTCCCGGGCAGCGCGGCGAGCACGGCGGTGGCGATCGCGCCCTCGGCTTCGGCGCTGGCTTGCAGAAAGGCGCCGGCTGGCGGCGCCACGGCGTGGCCCGCGAAGCGGTGCAGCGGCCGGGAAAGCAGCACGGCGGCTTCGGGCGTGTCGGCGGCGCCGGCCGTGGCGATGCGAGGGATGGCGTGCGCAGCGGCGAAGGCGGCGAGGGCGGTGCGATCCGCCGCGCCGACGCGGCCGTCCAGGCGCAGCAGCAAATCGGGGCCGGTATCCAGCAGGTTCGCGATCAGCGAGCCCTGGCGGCGCAATCCCTGAAGGCGCGCGAGCACGGGGCGGAGCGGGGCGAGCAGGGCGAACAGCGTGGGATGCAACACGAGGCAGGTTTGCAGGTTGGTCACGTCGTGCGAGCGCGCCGGATGCAGCCCCAGCGCGATGCCGGATGCGGTGCGCAGGATGGCAAAATCCATGCGGCGGCGGGTTTGCGGCGGGGTGCGGATCAGCTCGGCGAGCGCTGCGTCCGGGAACCCGGCGCGGGCCAGCGCGGCGCGCGCGAAGTTCGTTTTGTGCGCAATATAATCCGCCTCGGGCAGGTGCATGAGCGAGCAGCCGCCGCAAGCATCGTAATGGGGGCAGAGGGGCATGGTGGCTTCAAGCCGATCTCGTGCGCGCCGCGCAACGCAACCGCGTGCGGTTTAGCCGAATGCCGTTGAACTTGCGAGACGGACATGACGCCTTGAGCGCGGCCGGCCGGGCTCCCACCTTCCCTCGTGAGGAACGCGCCCGCATCGCCGGATAGGGGTGCCGCGGCGCGCACGTTCGCCGGAAGGGGACAGACATGGATTTGGAGAAGTTCACCGAACGCGCCCGCGGATTTCTGCAGGCCGCGCAGACGATCGCCATTCGCGAGTTCCACCAGCGCATCGCGCCGGAACATCTGCTCAAGGCGCTGCTGGATGACGAAGAGGGCGCCGCTGCCGGGCTGATCCGTGCGGCCGGCGGCGATCCGCAGCGTGCGGCAGCGGCGGCTTCGGCCGATCTGGCGCGGCTGCCCCAGGTGCAGGGCTCGGGCGCCGGCCAGCCGCAGGTGACGCCGGAACTGGTGCGCGCGCTGGATGCCGCACAACAGGCGGCGCAGCGCGCCGGCGACGAATACGTGGCGCAGGACCGCGTACTGCTGGCGCTGGCCGCGAGCGATACGGCGGCCGGCCGCGCGCTGCGCGCCGCGGGCGCCGATCCGCAAAGCCTGGAGCGCGCCATCGAGAGCGTGCGGCAGGGCCGCAAGGTGACCAGCGCGAATGCCGAGGCGAATTTCGACGCGCTGAAAAAATACGCACGCGACGTGACCGAACTGGCGCGCGCCCAGAAGCTGGATCCGGTGATCGGCCGCGACGAGGAAATCCGCCGCACCATCCAGGTGCTGGCAAGGCGCACCAAGAACAACCCCGTTCTCATCGGCGAGCCCGGCGTCGGCAAGACCGCGATCGTGGAAGGGCTGGCGTTGCGCATCGTCGCCGGCGACGTGCCGGAGGCATTGAAGCGCCAGAGGGTGCTGGCGCTGGATCTCGGCGCGCTTGTTGCCGGATCGAAATACCGTGGCGAGTTCGAGGAACGGCTGAAATCCGTGCTGAAGGAGATCGAGGCGGCGCAGGGGCAGGTGATCCTGTTCATCGACGAGATGCACACGCTGGTGGGCGCCGGCCGCGCCGATGGCGCGATGGATGCAAGCAATCTGCTGAAGCCGGAACTGGCGCGCGGCGCACTGCATTGCATCGGCGCCACCACGCTCGATGAATATCGCAAGCATGTGGAGAAGGATGCGGCGCTGGCGCGGCGCTTCCAGCCCGTGTTCGTCGGCGAACCGAGCGTTGCCGACACCATCAGCATCCTGCGCGGCATCCGCGAGAAATACGAGCTGCACCACGGCGTGCGCATCACCGATGGCGCGCTGGTGGCGGCCGCGACGCTCTCCAACCGCTACATCACCGACCGCTTCCTGCCCGACAAGGCGATCGACCTGGTGGACGAAGCCGCGTCGCGTCTGCGCATGGAAGTGGACAGCAAGCCCGAGGAGCTGGACGAGCTCGATCGGCGGCTGATGCAGATGAAGATCGAACGCGAGGCGCTGAAGCGGGAGACCGATGCGGCCTCGCGCGAGCGGCTGGAAAAGCTCGAACGCGAGGTGGCGGCGCAGGAAGAGCGGTCGAACGCAATGACCGCCGCATGGCGCGCGGAAACCGAGCGCGTGGCCGGATTGCAGAAGCTCAAGGAGCAGCTCGATCAGGCCAGGGGCGAGGTGGAAGTGGCGCGGCGCGGCGGCGATCTGCAGCGGGCTTCCGAGTTGCTCTACGGCGTAATTCCGGATCTAGAACGCAAGATCGAAGGCAGCGTGGGCGATGGGCGGCTCGTGAACGATGCCGTGGGCGCCGAGCAGATCGCGGCCGTGGTGGCGCGCTGGACGGGCGTGCCGGTGGAGCGGATGCTGGAAGGCGAGCGGGCAAAGCTGTTGCGCATGGAGGACGAGCTGCGCCGCCGCGTGGTCGGGCAGGAGGATGCACTGCGCGCCGTGGCCAACGCCGTGCGGCGCGCGCGCGCCGGTCTGCACGATCCGCACCGGCCGATCGGCAGCTTCCTGTTCCTCGGTCCCACCGGCGTCGGCAAGACGGAGCTGACCAAGGCATTGGCCGCGTTCCTGTTCGATGACGAGCGCGCCATGGTGCGCATCGACATGAGCGAGTTCATGGAAAAGCACTCCGTGGCGCGGCTGATCGGCGCGCCGCCCGGCTATGTGGGCTACGAGGAAGGCGGCGTGCTGACCGAGGCGGTGCGGCGGCGGCCGTATCAGGTGATCCTGTTCGACGAGGTGGAAAAAGCGCACGAGGACGTGTTCAACGTGCTGCTGCAGGTGCTGGACGACGGCCGGCTGACCGACGGCCAGGGCAGGACTGTGGATTTCCGCAACACCATCATTGTTCTCACATCGAACCTGGGAAGCGACCTGCTGGCGGCGCAGCCGGAAGGCGAGCAGACGGCCTTGGTGCAGGCGCAGGTGATGCGCGTGGTGCGCGACCATTTCCGGCCCGAGTTCCTCAACCGCCTCGACGAGATCATCCTGTTCCGCCGGTTGCAGCGCAGCGACATGCAGACGATCGTGAATATCCAGATGGCGCGGCTGCACGAGCTTCTGGCCGATCGGAAGATTGCGCTCGTGCTCGACCAGTCGGCGCAGGACTGGCTGGCCAACGAGGGCTACGATCCGATCTATGGCGCGCGGCCGCTGAAGCGCGTCATCCAGCGCAGCCTGCAGAATCCGCTGGCCACCCTGCTGCTGCAAGGTGCGCTGCACGAAGGCGAAACCGTGCATGTCTCGGCCGGCATCGACGGGCTTTCGATCAACGGCCGCAGCCTGGCCGAAGCGGCCTGAGCCGGGCTGGCACGTTCATCGAGTTGACACGGATGCGACCGGCGCCTAGATAGCCGCCTGCCGACGCGGCGTGGCTCTGGCCGGTGCCGCGGTGGCAATCTTTCTAGCGTCCCGGCCTTGGTTGGGGGTGCGGGCTTACCCGGATCGGGCAGTTGCGAAAGCAGCGCGCCCGGCGGCGTCGGCTTTGTTCATTGACAATAGCATCGGAATGGAAGGGATACGCGGGCGGCGTTCTTGGCTG
>CAXUEX010000138.1:0-7493 GCA_964250215.1 uncultured Acetobacteraceae bacterium
GCGCTGGGGATGCGGGCGGAGGATGCGCTGCCGGTGGTGCTGGATCGGGCGGCTGCGGGAGCTGCCGTGGCCGACATTGTTTACGTTCCGCGGCGCACACGGTGGCTGGCCGAGGCGGAGGCGCGCGGGCTGCGGATTGTGGGCGGGCTGGGGATGCTGCTGCACCAGGCGGTGCCGGGGTTCACCGCGTGGTTCGGCGTGACGCCGGTTGTGGACGCCGAGCTTTACGAGACGGTGGCGGCGGATATTCCGAACGCATGATCGTGTTGGGGCTTACCGGCGGCATCGGCATGGGCAAATCCAACGCGGCGGGGATTTTCCGGCGGCTGCGGATTCCGGTGTTCGACGCGGATGCGGCGGTGCGCCGGTTGCAGGCGCCGGCCGGGGCGGCGCTGCCGGCGATCGGGCGGGCGTTTCCGGGCACGGTGCGGGATGGCGTGCTGGATCGGGCGCGGTTGCGGGAAGCGGCGCTGGCGAGCGATGCGGCGCGGCGGCGGCTGGAAGCGATCCTGCACCCGGCGGTGCGGCGCGAGCAGGCGAAATTTCTGGCCCGCGCGCGCGGCGCGGGCGCGCGGCTGGTGGTGCTGGATGTGCCGCTGCTGTTCGAGACCGGCGGCGATCGGCGGGTGGATGTTGTAGTGGTGGTTTCCGCGCCGCGCGACGTGCAGCTTGCGCGGGTGCGGGCGCGGGGCACGTTGAACGCGGCGCAGATCGCGGCGATGCTGGCGGCGCAGATGCCCGATTCGGCGAAGCGGGCGCGGGCGGATGCGGTGGTTCTTACGGGGCTTTCTCGGCAGCAGACGCAACGGCAAGTCATTAGAATAGTTAAGGATTCTTCTTTTTTGAAAAAAAGAAACAAAAAACTTTCATTCATGGGGCGCGCTTGATGCGGTCGGTTCTTTTCGACACGGAAACTACGGGGATCGATCCGGCGACGGGCGACCGGATCATCGAGATCGCGGCCATCGAGTTGTTGCGAGATCTGCCGACGGGGCGGCGATTCCATGCGATTCTCGACCCGGAGCGCGACGTGCCGGAGGAGACGACCCGCGTGCACGGCTTCACGCGCGGCGATCTGCTGGGCAAGCCACGCTTTGCCGACATTGTGGATCGGCTGCTGGAATTTCTCGGCGATGCGCCGCTGGTGGCGCATAATGCGGCGTTCGATTTTGCGTTCGTGAACGCGGAACTGGCACGTTTGGCTCTGCCGCCGCTCTCGCCGGCGCGCATGGTGGATACGCTGGCGCTGGCGCGGGCGCGGTTTCCGGGGCTGCCGAACAGTCTGGATGCGCTGTGCCGGCGTTTCGATATCGACCTTTCGGAGCGGACGACGCACAACGCGCTGCTGGATTGCCGGCTGCTGGCGGATGTTTATGTGGAACTCACCGGCGGCCGGCAGCGTGGGCTGGAACTGGCCGATGGGTCGGCGTTCGTGACGCAATATTTTTATGCGCGGGTGGAGCGCACGGCGCGGCTTATCGTGCCGGGGGCGGAGGCGCTGGCGGCCCATGCGGCGCTGGTGGACCGGATGAACGATCCGGTGTGGCTGTCGCCGTGACCGATCGCGAAGACCGCAGGCCGGGCGGACCCGGCCTGCGGAGAGGCTCAGCGCTACTTCAGGCCGCGGAGCAGCGAGGACCGGTCCTCGCCCGGGCGGGCCACGATCTTGCCTTTATCCATGATCGTGTCCGCGAGCGTGCCGAGGCCGGTGATGGTGACGGTGCCCGAAGCCGTGGTGCAGCCGCCGTTCTGAAATTTGAACTTGCCGGTCAGCGCGCCGCAGGACGACGTGCCCTTCGGTTTACCTTTGATATCGATCACCAGGTTGGTCAGCTTGGTGACGGTGAGGCTGTAGGATTGCGGGCAGACCGCCGTGTTGGTCACGGTGCCCTTCGTCTCGCTGACGAACGTGCCGGTGCTGCCGAGCGAATCCGTGAAGGGACCAAGGATGTTGCATTTCGTGGCGGCAAATGCGCTGCCACCGGTAAAGCTTATGGCAAGTGCTGCCGCAATGGCGGCGTGGCTGAAACGAGGCATGCGCGCTCTCCCTGGAGTTTGTTTGGTCGTCATAGCGAAAGCCGCTGGACGCGGCGGCGGCACTCTACGTTGCCGCAAGCGTTAAGCAACTGTCATCAGCGGCACCCGCCTTCACAAGACCGTCATTTGTGGATGCTGTATCGGAATAAATGATTTCAAGAAACGGCAGTAAACTTCTTTACTTGAAGATCACGCCCTGAACGCGATCGCCCACCGCGATGCTCAGTTTGGCAGTCAGGCCGCCTTGCAGTTCCAGCGTGGCGCGCACCGGTCCCCCGCTGGAAATATTGGCCTCGCTGTTCGGCACGGTGTTCTCGGCGATATGCGCAATCCGGCCGTCGGCGGCGATGAACACCATGTCTTCGGGGACGGGGCAGTTCTTCATCCACATCGCCTGGTCGCGCGGCGTGCCCCAGTCGAAGAACATGCCGCCGTCGGCGGGGATGGCGGTGCGGAACATCTCGCCCACTTCCTGCTGCTGTGGCGTGGTGGCGAGTTCGACATTGAATTCGTGGCGGCCGCCGTTCTGGCCAAGGATCTCGAGCTTGGCCTTTGGCAAGGTGGGCTGCGCGGCGGTGGGTTGGGCCAGCGCCGGCGTGGCGAGCAGGGCGAGGCAGAAGGCCAGGCGAATAACGGTTTGGATCATGCGGGCTCCTTCAGCGCGGCGGCGGTGAGCGCCGCGATTTCCGGGCGCACGATCCCCGGCCGCGGCGCATCGCGCAAGGTGGTGCACCAGTGCGGCGGCGGGTCGCGGCCTTCGCGGCGGTGATAGGTGAGCGCGCGCAGCACGGCTTCGGCGGCGGGCGGCAGGTGGTTCGGGATTTCGTGGCCGGCGAGTTCGGCCCAGACGCATGTCCAGCAGCGGGCGGCGCTGTACGGGTTGTAGCCGCCGCCGCCGGTGACGATGCGGCGCGGCGCGAGATCGCGGAGGGCGGCGGCGGCGGCGATGTGGGCGTTGTTCGAGAGCGAGAGCTTGGCGAGCGGATCCTCGTGCAGCGCATCGGCGCCGCATTGCAGGAAGATCGCCTGCGGATCGTGGGCGCGGATGAGCGGCAGGATGGCGTGGTGCAGCAAGTGCAGGAATTCGCTGTCGTTGAACCCGGCTGGCACCGGGAAATTTCGCGCATTGCCGCCGCCGCGATCGTGCGCGGCGCCGGTGCGCGGCCACCGGTTGGCTTCGTGCACGCTAAGCACGAGCACGCGGGCATCGCCGTGGAACGCATCCTGCACGCCGTCGCCGTGATGCGCATCGATATCCAGATAGGCGATGCGGCTGAGTCCCTGATCGAGCCAGGCGAGGATGCCCAGCACCGGATCGTTCACGTAACAGAAGCCGGCGGCGCGATCGGGCCGGCCATGGTGCGTGCCGCCGCCGGGGACGAAGGCGGTGCCGCCGCCGGCGGTGCGTTCGGCGGCGAGCAATACGCCGCCGGCGCCGGTGGCGGGGCGGCGGAAGATTTCCGGATAGACGGGGTTGCCTTCGGCGCCGATGCGGAAGCGCGCGCGGTCGGCATCGCTGACGGCCTGGGCGGCCTCGGCGCGTTGGAGGGCCGCGATGTAGTCGGGGTGGTGGAAGCGCGCGAGTTCGGCGGGCGTGGCTTGCGGCGCTTCGCGGTATTGCGCGGGTGGCAGCCAGGCGAGCGCGCGGCAGAGATCGATGACGGTGGAGACGCGGGGCACGCGCAGCGGATGGCCCGGGCCGTAGGTGCTGGCGCGGTAGATTTCGCTGCCGATGAAGAGGGGGGTTGTTGACATGAAGGAGAGTTTCTTCTTTTTTGAAAAAAAGAAGCAAAAAACTTTCTTCCATTTGGAGCGGGACTGCTGGCTTCGTCGGGTCCAAATTGATGGAAGTTTTTTGGTTCTTTTGTGCAAAAAAGAACTACTTGCTTGTACGAAACCGCCGCCGAATATCGATTCACCACTTCCAGCAACGGCGCCCGATGCCTAGGGGCGGGCTGGGCGCCGCTTGAGAAGACGCATGTGTGGTCGATAAGCCCCGAGGCGGAACTGCACATTCCCGTAGAGGCCGGCGGCGGCAATCTGCAGCTGCATTTGTTGCTGTCGGCGTTCACCGCGCCACCACGGTTCACGCGGCAGCGCGTGCGGATCGACGTGAATGGCGTGCAGCTGGGGGAAGAAAAGATCTGTGGCGAGGCGGCCATCGGCATCGATCTGCCGCGCGCCGAACTTGGCGAGCCCGAGACCTTGCGGATACGGTTGCGGCTGCCGGACGCGCTGCAGCCGAAGGCCGCGCGGGTGAGCGACGACGAACGGCAATTGGGCATAGCGCTACAGGAAGTGCTGGTGCTGCGCGTGCCGCCGGAGGGGCCGGTGGCGAAGCGGGTGCTGCCGCCTTTGCCATTCGGCGCAGGCGCGGATGCGGCGCGCATGGCGGAAATGGCGCGAGGCTTCACGGGCCTAGGTGTTGCGGAACTTGCCGCGCAATTCGAAAGCCTCGGACATAATTGCGAGTTCGGCTTCGCGCAGCGGCAGATGGGGGCCGAGCCGATGGGGCTGCTGCGCTTTGCCGGCATTCGGCCGCATTCGCTGCTGCGGGGCCTGGATTGCGGCTTTCCGGGGGCGGAGGATCCCGAGCTGCTGGAGTTGCACGTTGAAGAACTGCTCGGCGGCGAATTCATGCTGCACAATTCGCGCTGGGGCATGGACAGCCATACGGATCGCTACGAAGGGCAGATCACGGAGGCGGCGCTGCTGGAGGAGCAATCGCGCAAGCTGCGCTTCTATCGCCGGAAGTTTCTGGAAGTGTTGGAAACCGGCGAGAAGCTTTTCGTGTACCAGCATCACGATCCGATCTCCGAGCGGCAAGTGCTGCCGCTGCTGGCTACGCTGCGCAGTTACGGGGCGAACGCGCTGTTGTTCGTGCGGCAGGACCGCGAGCGGCCAGCGGGCAGCGTGGAAAAACTCCGCGCCGGGCTCTACATGGGCAGCGTCGACCGGCTGGCGCCGGGGGACCGGGTGGACACGCTGAACCTGCCGGCCTGGATCAGCCTGTGCGCGAATGCCTACCGGCTGTGGCGCGAGGAGGGCGGCGGCGCGTGACGGAGGCGGAGGTGGCGGGCGAGCTGGCGCGGATCGTGGGCGAGGTGCTGGGCGGTCCGGCGCCGGTGCTGCTGGCCGAGACGCGGGCGGCCGATGTGCCGGGCTGGGATTCGGTGCGCATGGTGGAAATCATCCTGCGCACGGAAGAGCGGTTCGGCATCCGGCTGGCTTCGCGCGACGTGGACCGGCTGCGGAACTTCGGCGACCTGGCGCAGGCGGTGCACGCCAAGCTCGCGTGATCCGGTTGGGCGAGACCTGGCGGTTCGGGTTCGAGGGAAACGGGTTGGCACGGCTGGGGCCAGGCTGGAGCACGGAGCCGGATTGGTCGTGGTCGATGGGGCCTTCGGGCGCTCTGGAGCTGCCGCTGCCGGAGGGGGCGGGTGAGCTGTATCTGGAGCTGGATCTGGCGCCCTGCGTGGCGCCGCCGCGCGTGCAGCGGCAAAGGCTGCGCATCCAGGCGGCGGGTGCGATGCTGGCGGAGCGCTGGATCGACGGCCACGCGACGCTGACACTGCTTTTGCCGCCGGGCGCCGCTGCGGGGGGCGCGGTGCGGCTGGTGCTGCATCATCCGGACGCGATCCGGCCGCGGGATTTCGGGCTGAACGACGATCCGCGGCAGCTCGGCTTCCGGCTGAGCCGGGCGCAGTTGCTGCGTGTGGAGGAGGGACCGCCGCGTCTGCCCGGGCCGGGCACGCTGATGCTGGATGTGGAATTCGGCCATGCCGGCGAGGGCGACGGCATTCTGGGCAACGGGTGGGGCGAGCCGGAAGGCCGGCATGTGTGGTCGTTGGGGCGGCACAGCGAGCTGCAGGTGCCCTGTGCGCGGCGTGGCTTGCCGCATGTGCTGATCCTGGATGTGGCGCCATTCGTGGAGGCGTCGCAGCTGCCGCGGCAGCGGCTGATGATCGGGGCGAACGAGCGGCTGCTGGCGACGCTGGCGCTGGATCGGCGCGTGCCGCTGGCGCTGGCGCTGCCGAGATTGGCGCCGGGCAAGACGGGATGGCGGTTGCGGTTCGACAACATCGACGCCGCGGCGGCGCGGGATTTCGGCCGGCACGCGGACGGGCGGAACCAGGCGTTCATGCTGGTTTCGTTGCGGCTGATCGCGTTCGATCCGGTGGCCGGGACGGTGCCGGCGCCTGGCGCGCCGACCGACGATGCGGAGCTGGTGCGGGGCTTCGAGAGCCTGGGCCATGCCTGCGACTTCGACGCTCTGCAGCGCGAGCTGGCGGAGCCGCATCTAGGTTTGCTGCATCTGGCGGGCATTTCCACGTTCGGGCTGGTGCGCGGTCTGGCGCAGGGTTTCTGGCAATTGGGGCGCGAGGACCGCATCGAGCCGATAGCGCGGGAGGGCGATCCGCAGATGTGGTTTCACGACACGACCTACGATCTGACGGGGCCGACCGGCATGGCGGGCGCAGCGGTTTCCGCGGCCGCGATGCGCCGGCAGATGGGCCGCGCGCTGCCATTTCTGCGGCAGCGCCTGTTGCAGGAGATTTCCGCCGGCGAGCGCATTTTCCTGCTGCGCCGGCCGGGGCGGTTGCTGCGCGAGGAGGCGGAAGCGGTGCTGGCGACGCTGCGGCTGCACGGCGATGCGACGCTGTTATGGCTGGTGCAGGACGGGTCGGTGCCGACGGGCGCGGTGCGCCGGTTGGGGCCGCGCCTGTTGCAGGGCGGGTTGGAGGCGGGGGACTGCAGCAACCGGGAGGGCTGGCTTGCGGTGCTGCGCGCGGCGCGGGAGCTTGCGCGGGCATGATCCCGGGCTGCCAGGCCGCCCTGCCCTTCCCGCACGCGCCGCGCTACGATCCGGCGACGTTCATCGCCGGCCCGGCGAACGCGGCGGCGCTGGCGTGGATCGCGGATCCAGCGGCCTGGCCCGCGGGACGGCTGGCGGTGCACGGGCCGGCGGGAAGCGGCAAGACGCATCTGTTGCATGTTTTCGCGGCGCGGCATGGCGCGGCGCTGTTCGCTGGCGGCCGGCTGGCACTGCCGGAGATTTGGCCGGGCGGCGCGGCGCTGGCGATCGACGAAGCGGATCGGGTGGCCGAGCCGCGCGTGTTGCTGCACTGGCTGAACATGGCCGCGGACCGCCGGATACCGTTGCTGCTGGCCGGGCGTGAACCGCCGGCGCGCTGGCCGGTGACGCTGCCGGATCTGGCCAGCCGGCTGCGGGCGATGCAGGTGGCGGGACTGCGCGAACCCGACGACGCGCTGCTGCGGGCGCTGCTGGCGCGGTTGCTGGCGGAGCGGCAATTGGCGGTTGCCGAACCGGTGCAGAGCTGGCTGCTGACGCGGCTGCCGCGGACGGGCGAGGCGATGCGCGAGGCGGCTTGGCGGCTGGATCGGGCGGGGCTGGAGGCTGGGCGGCCGATCACGCGGGGGCTGGCGGCTTCTGT
>CAXUEX010000139.1:0-7100 GCA_964250215.1 uncultured Acetobacteraceae bacterium
ACGTCGAGCCCTGCCACCGCGATGCGTGGGATCACGGCGCCGACGAGCTTTTCGATGGCTTCGACAGCCTGCTGGTCTTCCGGTTCGGCCAGCGTGTAGGCGTGGCCTTCGCGGCCGGCGCGACCGGTGCGGCCGATGCGGTGCACATAATCTTCGGCGTGGTGCGGGACGTCGAAATTGAACACGTGGCTGAGGCCGCCGATGTCGATGCCGCGGGCCGCGACGTCGCTGCATACGAGCAGGCGGATTTCGTTGGCCTTGAATTTCTCCAGCGTGGCGAAGCGCACGCTCTGCGAGAGATCGCCGTGCAGCACGCCGACCGAGAAGCCGTGCCGGTTCAGCGATTTGTAGAGCACGTCGGCATCGCGCTTGCGGTTGCAGAAAATCAGCGCGTTCTGCACGTCCTCGCTGCGGATCAGGCGGCGCAGGGCCTCGCGCTTATCGTGCATTGCCACCAGAGCGAGGCCGGCGACGATGGTGGGGGCGATGCTGGCTTCGCGCGAGACGGTGATGGTTTTCGGGTTTTGCAGGAAGGCATCGGCGAGCCGCCGGATTTCCGGCGCCATCGTGGCCGAGAAGAACAGGGTTTGCCGGTTCTTCGGCAGCAGGCCGACAATGCGTTCCACATCCGGGATGAAACCCATGTCCAACATGCGGTCGGCTTCGTCGATCACCAGCACGCGCGTGTCGGTGAGCAGCAAGCCGCCGCGTTCGAACAGATCGAGCAGCCTGCCGGGGGTGGCGATCACCACATCGACGCCGCGGGTGAGCGCATCGCGCTGATCGGTGAGGCTTTCACCGCCGATGAGCAGGGCGTGAGTTAGCCTGGTGTGCTTGCCATATTGCACGAAGTTCTCGGCCACCTGGAGCGCGAGTTCGCGTGTGGGTTCCAGGATGAGGGCGCGCGGCATGCGGGCGCGGGCGCGGCTGCCCTCCAGGATATCCAGCATGGGCAGCGTGAAGCCGGCGGTTTTGCCGGTGCCGGTTTGCGCGACGCCGAGCATGTCGCGGCCGGCGAGCACCACGGGGATGGCCTGCACCTGGATGGGGGTTGGATGCAGGTAGCCCTTATCGGCGATGGCGCGAAGGATGGGCTCGGACAGGCCGGTATCGGCAAAAGTCGGTGCGGCTGCGGGCACGGTATCGGGCGCGGGTCGGGCGTGTGTGGAATCGGCAGTTTGGGCCGGATCGGCCCACTCGTCCGCCAGGGCGGCGTTTGGTTCGGTCAACAAAGCATCTCAGTCAGTTCAAGAGAAAGTGGGGCATGAGCGGGGCAACGGCCATCCGCCCGGCACGGCAGCGAACCCGGTTCGCGCCAATACTGGGGGTATCTGGAACCCGAAGTGCAAAGTCAAGGTTAAATGCCCCGCGCTAGAGCGTGACCGGTTCGGGTTGAATGGAACATCGGTGCCGGTCACGCTCTAGCTCATTGTTTTGTCGAGCAACTTTATCGGCGCGCTGCCGCGTTGTGCGCCGATGTTTCTCTAACGCGAGGAGAGAGAGAATGCCGCCGGAAAAGCCGCTGCCGATCGCCGATTACGCGCTGATCGGGGATTGCCTGACCGCGGCGCTGGTAGGGCGGAACGGTTCGATCGACTGGTTGTGCCTGCCGCACTTCGACAGCTCGCCGTGTTTCGCGGCGCTGCTAGGGGACAGCCGGCATGGGCGGTGGAAGATCGCGCCGGTGCGGGAGGCCACGGTTTCGCGCCAGTATCGCGACGGCACAATGGTGCTGGAGACCCGATTCGCGGCTGGCGGCAGCGAAGCCGTGCTGATCGATTTCTTTGTTCTGGGGGAAGCCAGCAGCCATATTGTGCGGCTGGTGCGCGGCGTGCGGGGCGAATTGGCGATGCGGCTGGAGCTCGCGTTGCGCTTCGACTACGGCAAGACGCTGCCGTGGGTGACGCGCGGCGAGGATGGCATGGGCGTGACCGCCATTGCCGGGCCCGATCTGGTGGTGTTGCGCAGCCCGGTCCGGCTGCACGGGCGTGATTTCACCACCACGGCGGATTTCTCCGTGCGCGAGGGGCAGGAACTGGCGTTCACGATGTCGCACGGGGCTTCGCACCTGAAGCTGCCGGCGCCGATCGATCCGACGGCGGCGCTGGCGGATACGGAAGCGAAATGGCAGAAATTCTGCAAGCGCAGCACGTATCGCGGGCGCTACCGCAAGCCGGTGGAGCGCAGCCTGCTGACGCTGCGGGCACTCACGTATCGGCCGACGGGCGGGATCGTGGCGGCGCCCACCACATCGCTGCCGGAACAGATTGGCGGCTCGCGGAACTGGGATTACCGGTTCTGCTGGCTGCGCGATGCGACGCTGACGTTGTTCGCGCTGATGCGGGCTGGCTACACTGATGAGGCGCTGGCCTGGCGGGACTGGCTGGAGCGCAGCGTTGCCGGCGCGCCGGACCAGATCCAGATCATGTATGGGCTGCACGGCGAACGGCGACTGGATGAATGGGAAGTGCCGTGGCTGCCTGGCTATGCCGACAGCGCGCCGGTGCGGGTGGGGAACGGGGCGGCGGGGCAGGTGCAACTGGACGTGTATGGCGAGGTGCTGGAATGTTTGCACCAGGCGCGGCGGCTGGATTTGAAGCCGGCGCCGCATGGCTGGGCGATGCAGAACGGTATTGTTTCGCATCTGGCGGAGATATGGATGCAGCCGGATGAGGGCATGTGGGAGGTGCGTGGCGGTCCGCAGAATTTCACTTACAGCAAGGTGATGGCGTGGGCCGCGGTAGACCGAATGATCCGCGATGCCGAGGAGTTCGGTCTGGAAGGCCCGGTTTCGCAATGGCGCGGGCTGCGGCAGGAGATTTTCGACACCGTATTGCGTTGTGGCATCGATCCCGAGCGCAATTGTTTTGTGCAGAGTTTCGGCAGCCGGGAGATGGATGCAAGCCTGCTGCTGATCCCGGTGACCGGTTTTCTGCCCGCGGACGATCCGCGCGTGCTGGCGACGCTGGCGGCGGTGGAGAAGGAGTTGCTGGAGGACGGATTCGTGCGGCGCTACCGCACCGAGGCGACCCCGGATGGGCAGAGCGGCGAGGAAGGGGTGTTTCTGGCGTGCTCGTTTTGGCTCGCGGATGCGTATGCGATGGCGGGCCGGCGGGAAGAGGCGGCGGCGCTGTTCGAGCGGTTGCTTGGGTTACGCAACGATGTCGGGCTTCTGAGCGAGGAATACGACCCAACGGGGAAGCGGCTGGTGGGAAATTTTCCGCAGGCGTTCTCGCATGTCGGGCTGATTGGTGCGGCCATGCAATTGGAGCGTAGTGGGCAGGCGCTGGCGGGGGAGCACGCGAAGAGCGTGGCGGCGGAGTGACTGGGCGCAGGATTTCGCGGCGGCGCCGGCGCGATTGCGGCGACTCCCTTGGCACGGGCGGTTCGCGCTACTCCACGATATTTCCGGAATAGCCGAGGCCCGGACCGGTGCCGACCTGGAAGGTGGCTGACGGATAGCTGCCGGGATAGATGCGGCGCGGTATCTTGTAGTTGTGGACGACTCCGGCGCTGGCAGTGGAGAACTGCACCGCAAAGAAAACACCCATTGCGGCTGTGGAACTGATGCTGATACCGTATCTACCTTGATTGCCCCGGCTGATCGTGATGCTGTCGAAGGTGCCTTGCGCGTTCTGGCGGTCGGCGGTGACCGAACGAAGCGGCGAGGGCAGATTGTCGCCGCTGCCGCCGCTATAGGTTTCGACGTGGTTTTTTGGCGGATTTTCGGCCGGGAAGTGCGTGTCCACGACGATGCGGATGGGCACTACCGTGCCGGGTGGCGGCCCACCGGTCGATTGTGTAACCAGTCCATAGAAATAGTAGGCGGCATAGCTGCGAGCTGACGCGGCCTGAACGGGTGTCAGGAAAGCTAGCGCGGTAAGGACGAGGGCGGCGCGCATGGGAACTCCTTCGGCGGCACGCAACTTTGGCGCCTGGGGCAGAGCGGGCCTAATCAAAGAAGCGTTAGGCCTCGGTTCATGCCAGCAGCTCCACGGCCGCGCGTGCAAGCGCCTGCGCACCCAGCGCGATGCAGGCTTCGTCGGGCTGGTAACCGCTGTTATGCAATGCATCGCGGCGGCCTGGCGTGCCGGAGCCGATGCGCAGCACGCAGGATGGAACGCGCTCGGCAAACAGCGAAAAATCCTCGGCGCCCATGCTGGAATCGGCGGCCAGCAACGCATCGGCGAAGTGCTCGCGCACGGCCTTCAGCGTCGTCGCGCGCACGCCATCATCGTTGCGCGTAGGCGGCACGCCGGCGAGCCATGCCATTTCGGTGTTTGTGCGGAACGTCATCGCGTGGCCTTCGCAATGCCGGCGCAGCGCGGCTTCCGCGGCTGCGCGGGTTTCCGGACGCAGCGTGCGCACCGTGCCGAGCAATTCGCACGTATCGGGGATGATGTTGTGCACCGTGCCCGCGTGGATGGCGCCTACCGTGACGACGCAGGGTTCCAGCGGGCCGATTTCGCGCGAGACCACGGTTTGCAGCGTGGCGATCAAATGCGCGGCGGCGACAATCGGGTCGATCGCGGCATGCGGATAGGCGGCGTGGCCGGAGCGGCCGGTGATCAAGATGCGGAAACGGTCACACGCGGCATAGGCCGCACCCTCGGCGCTGGCGAAGCTGCCCACCGGCATGTCCGGGTGGTTGTGGAAGCCCAGCGCCATATCCACGCCATCCAGCGCGCCGGCCGCGATCATTTCGGCGGCGCCGGCCAGGATTTCCTCGGCTGGCTGGAACACGAGTTTGATCGTACCGGCCAGGTTCGGCACCAGGCGGTGCAGGATTTCGGCAGTGCCGAGCAGCGTGGTGGTGTGCACATCGTGGCCGCAGGCGTGCATCAGGCCGGCATTTTCGCTGGCGAAAGGCAGACCGGTTTGTTCCGCGATCGGCAGCGCGTCCATGTCGCCGCGGATGGCGAGCGTGGGGCCCGGCCGGGCGCCATGGATGGTGCCGACCACGCCGGTGCGGCCCACGCCGGTTTCGTGCGCGATGCCGAGCCGGGTAAGCTCGGAGGCGACGAGTGCCGCGGTGCGGTGTTCCTGAAAGGCGAGTTCGGGGTGGGCGTGGATGTCTCGCCGGAGCGCGATCAGGTGCGGCTCGGCTGAAGCGGCCGTCTCGGCGATGGCGGCGGCAATGTCGTTGAGGGGCTGGGGCATGGCGATCCCACCTTAGATCGGATCGCCTCGCGGTGGTATCGTTTACCGGCGTGCGGATCGGCTTGGGCGAGAACCGAGGGAGTGAGCGGATGGACGATGCGCGGGCGGTGCGGGATGCGGCGGCGCAGGCAGATACGATCGTGCCGGTGATCCTTTCGGGCGGATCTGGCACGCGGTTGTGGCCGGTTTCGCGCGAGAGCTTCCCAAAGCAGCTCTGGCCGTTGGTCTCCGAGCGGTCGCTGCTGCAGGAGACGGCGCTGCGGGCTGGTGGGCCAGGGTTCGCGCCGCCGGTGATCGTGTGCAACGAGGAGCACCGGTTCCTGATCGCCGAGCAGATGCGCGAGGCCGGGGTGGTGGGCGCGCGCATCGTGCTGGAACCGGTGGGGCGGAACAGCGCGCCGGCGATCGCGGCGGCGGCTTTGCTGGTGGCCGAGGCCGAACCCGATGCGGTGCTGTGGATGATGGCCGCCGACAGTGCGCTGACCAAGCCGGAGCGGCTGGGCGGCGCCCTGGAAGCGGCGGCGGCGGCGGCGCGCGCCGGCTATGTGGTGACGTTCGGCATGAAGCCGGATCGGCCGGAAACCGGCTACGGCTATATCGAATTGGGCGGCGCGCTGGCCGAAGCACCTGGCGTGCACGCGGTGGCGCGGTTTCGCGAGAAGCCAGACGCGGCGGCGGCGGCCGTGCTGGCCGCGGATGGAAAGCATCTGTGGAACTCCGGCATGTATGTGTTCCGGGCTTCCGTTCTGATTGCGGAATTGGAGGCTTATGCGCCCGACGTGCTGCAAGCCGTGCGCCGGGCGGTGACCGCGCGCCGGGCCGATCTGGATTTCGTGCGGCTGGACCGGGCGGCGTTCGGCGCGTGCCCCTCGATCAGTCTGGACTATGCGGTGGCGGAACGGACGCGGCTGGCGGCGGTGGTGCCCGCCGATCTGGGCTGGTCGGACGTGGGGAGCTGGAGCGCGCTGTGGGATATCGGCGGCAAGGACGCGGCCGGCAACGTGGCGGTGGGGGATGTGCTGCTGGAGGGTTGCGGCGATTGTTACGTGCGCAGCGACGGAATGCTGACGGCGGTGGTGGGCCTGCGGGATGCTGTGGTGGTGACGACCGAGGATGCGGTGCTGGCGATGCATCGCGACCGCGCGCAGGACGTGAAACGCATCGTGGAGCGGCTGCGCGCGGCCGGCAGGCACGAGGGCGCTTTGCACAGCCGCGTATATCGGCCTTGGGGGTTTTACGAAAGCCTGATTGCAGGCGACCGGTTTCAGGTGAAGCGCATCGTGGTGAAGCCGGGGGAGCGGCTTTCGTTGCAGAAACATTTTCACCGCGCCGAGCACTGGGTGGTGGTGGCGGGCACGGCGGAGGTGGAGCGGGACGGGGAGATCGTGCTGCTGCGGGAGAACGAGAGCATCTATCTGCCGCTGGGCACCGTGCATCGTTTGGCCAATCCCGGCCGGATTCCGTTGACGCTCATCGAGGTACAGTCGGGCAGCTATCTGGGGGAGGACGACATCGTCCGCATCCAGGACACCTACGGCCGGGAGTGATTTGCGTTCCCGGCGGCGCCGATCGGGTGTAGATGTCGCGCGTGCGTCACGATCCCGCTTTGCCATGGATGGCGGTGGCTGCCGGCGCCAATGCCGGGGTTGCCTTGCTGGCGCTCGGGCTTTTCGGCGCGGGGGAGCGCGGCACGGATATTGGGCTGCAGCTCACCGCTCGGTTGAGTTTCCTGTTCTTTCTTGCAGCTTATGCGGGCGGAGCGCTGGCAATGCTGTTCGGCCCGCGTTTCGATGCGGTGCGGCGGCGCGGCCGCAGCCTGGGGCTGGCGTTCGCGGCGGCGCAATCGGTGCATGTGGGGCTGGTGGCCTGGCTGTGCTGGATCGGGCGGGCGCCGGCACTCGGCGTGTTCCTGATTTTCGGCACGGCGCTGTTCTGGACGG